>CANQCF010000077.1 GCA_947589505.1 uncultured Acetatifactor sp.
TTTCGTTCCAGACTGTGAGCAAATGGGAGAACAACGCGGCGGCGCCAAGCGTAGAGATGCTGCCTTGTCTTGCCGCTGCATTAGGGACTACGGTTGATGTTCTGGTCGGATATCAGGGCATTGCGGCAGATTATGACAGCCGCTATCTTTCGGAAGGCTACTATTGGGGATTGCAGCCAAACCGGTTATGTTTTGAGATCATGAAACTGCTCCCGCCTGTGAAGCCTTATCATGTTCTTGATATCGGCTGCGGCGAGGGTAAAGATGCCGTTTTCATGGCGAAGTGCGGGTATCGGGTCACGGCGTTTGACATATCGGAGACAGGACTGGAAAAGGCCAGACGGCTTGCGGAGCATAATCATGTTGACGTAAATTTGATCAGGACAAATGTTGTGGATTTCTGTCCGGATTGTAATTATGACATCATCTTTTCGAGCGGTGTGCTGCACTTTGTGGATCAATCCTGCCGGAAAGAAATATGTGAGAATTTGAAGGCCCATACCGTGACAGGCGGCTACAATGTACTGAATGTCTTTGTGAAGAAGCCATTTATTGTCCGGGCGTCTGACAGTACGCGGGATGAAGCGAGGCGTTTCCCTTGGTTGTCAGGAGAATTGTTCAGTTATTATCACGACTGGCTTTTCCATATGTGCCGGGAGGAGGTATTCGACTGCAGCAGCGGCGGCACGCCTCACAAGCACTGCATGGATACGCTGATTGCGCAGAAGATCGGGGAGGGAGAGTTATTATGAGGCCAATGCACAGCGAAAGTTTCTGTCTTAAAGATGACATGAAAACCAGAGAGGACATAGTTGACTTTAGGGATTTCCTGAGAAAAGTAATGAGGCGTTGATATGGTTGATTTCATTCTATTTCCGTCCAGCTTTTTCAGTCTTACAAAAGTGGATGAGGATCTGCAAAAAGAATATGATGCAGTGTTATCTACAGGGTTATATGATGTAGCTCTCTTTGGATATGATAAATGGTTCAACGAAGATAAACTTCTTGTTAAGGATTCACCGGATGAAGAACATATGGCGGTGTATCGTGGCTGGATGATGAAACCGGATCAATATGAGAGGTTTTATAATCAGCTCCTTGATAAAAATATTAGACTTGTGACAGAACCGGAACAGTACAGACTGATGCATATTTTCCCGAATGTCTATGAGAGAGTTAAGGAAGATACAGCAAAGATGGAAATGTATCCTCTCCATTCAAAGATGGATGTAGAACAGCTTAAGAAGTCTTTTGGACGTTTTATGGTTAAGGATTATGTCAAATCTGTAAAAGGAACAGAGTTTCCAAGATACTTTGATCAGGGAATAACTCAGGAAGATTTTGATCGGTGGATGGAAGTGTTCTATAAATACCGGGGAGGCCTTTTAACTGGCGGAATCTGCATTAAGGAATTTCTTGATCTTAAGAGGTATGGCGATAAGACCAATGAATACCGTGTTTTCTATATTAATCATGAGATAGCTACGATATGTAGAAATTCGGGACAGGGAAGCTATACACCAGAGCCGCCGAAAGAACTTATTGAGAAATATAGGTATTTGGATAGCCCTTATTATACGGTTGATTATGCAGAGCTGGAGGACGGCTCGTGGAAAATCTTGGAGGCAGGTGACGGAGAAGTGTCCGGATTATCCGAAAACCAGGATTATGAGCATTACTTTAGGGTATTGTATCAGTGTTTCAGGTAATGGCGAGCGTGTTGAGAAGGAATAGCTGCCTCCTATTTCGCATTTTAGAAAAAATATTGATTTTGCGAAATAGAAATGGTACAATATAGCAGAGGTGGTTTACAATGCGATTGATCAAGCGGGATTTCTATCTGAATAAGCTGAAAGATGTCATGGGAACTCCGGATATTAAGGTCATTACCGGCGTCCGACGCAGTGGTAAGTCCAAACTGCTGGAATCCTTTATGGACTATGTGCGGGAGAATGATCCTGATGCAAATATTGTTCACATCAATTTTAATCTGAATAAATATGAAAATTTGTTGGAATATCATGCGCTGAACGATTATGTGGAAAACGCGTATATCCAGGAGAAAAACAACTTTGTCTTTATAGATGAAGTTCAGATGTGCACCGGCTTTGAAAAGGCAGTCAACAGCCTTCACGCCTCTGAAAAATATGACATCTATATCACGGGTTCCAATGCCTTCCTGCTGAGCAGCGACTTGGCAACACTGTTTACCGGGCGTACTTTTGAGATTGAGGTGTTTCCATTCTCCTTTGGCGAGTTTATGCAGTATTTTGAATTAACAGATCAGTACTCTGCCTTTAACCGCTATATCCAGGAGGGCGGCATGTCTGGCTCCTACCTCTATAAGACATCGGAGTCGAAATACAGTTATATTTCTGATGTGTTTAATACGCTGATCGTCCGGGATATCCAGCGAAAGTACCGGATACGTAATATGCCGCTTATGGAGCGTCTCTGTGACTTTTTGATCGATAATATCTCCAATCAGATTTCTACTCGCAGTGCAGCGGCTGCGTTTACCGGCAGACAGTTCAAAATAAATGATCGCACGATCAGTGCCTATATCCGGTATCTCTGCAATGCCTTTGCGCTCTACAAGGTCAGGAGATACGATATTCAGGGCAAACGGTATCTCACGTCCAACGATAAATATTATCTCAGCGACCATTCCTTCAAATATGCCAGGCTGGGTACAAAAAATGCGGATTATGGCAGGATGATTGAGAATATCGTTGCGATCGAACTGCTGCGGCGGGGATATGAGTTGTATGCGGGTGTGTTGTATAAAAAGGAAATAGATTTTGTCGCCATCAAGCGCAGTGAAAAGCTATATATCCAGGTATCCAGCAGCATAGACGATCCCGACACCTTCAAGCGGGAAGTAGACCCCCTGCTGAAAATCAGGGATGCCTACCCGAAAATGATTCTTACACGCACCCGTCAGGAGGTATACCAGTACGAGGGTGTGCAGATCATTGATGTGGCGGATTGGCTTTTAACTGGTAAAAACCCGGGATAGAAAGAGGGAAAACATGGCGGACTCTTTTATCTGTAAGATAGCGTCTGTTCAGGAGATGAATAGAAAATGGGAGTATGAAATTGCTCGAAACGCAGAAGACAGGGAGAACTGGATCGTCTGGAAGGCCCGGAACATAGAGAACTACAAGCGGGGTTATATCATTCCGTACTATGGGATACTGGAGGGAAATATCATCTGCGAAGCAACCGCCATGGTGCATCCGAAGGTCGTGCAGAACAGCACCGGATTAGTGGACAGTCACACGGTTTATCTGTCCGCTTTCCGGACGATCGACAGGTTTCAGGGAAAGGGATATTTCTCGAAGCTGTTTCACTTTATGATTGAGGATCTGCGGCGGAAAGGATATACAAAAGCCACGCTGGGAGTGGAACCGGCCGATAAGAAAAATAAGGAGATATATGCCCGCTATGGGTTTGTCGAGTATCTCAAATCCGGCAGGGAAACTTATCCCGACGGGACGGTGATCGATGTGGAGTATTACGGAAAAAAATTATGACAATAAGGTGGAACCGTGCTGAATGCACCCTTAGGACTATTTTAGAATGGTCTTATGGGTGCTTTTCTTATATTGTTGTGAAAAAAAGACAGGAGATGATTCGTATGGTTGAGGAAAGAATCCGGTATCTGTTTTTGAGGTATCCTGATTGTCTCTATGGATTCACAGATATTTCTTACAGCCGATATGCAGAGCATTATAAGTCCGCCCTGGTGTTTGCGGTTCCTCATGGAGAACTGCTGACAATGGAGGCTTACACGGAAGAACGGTTTGAGGGAGGGATCCGGGAGGCGAGGGCGGCGGACTGTAAAGCTGTCCGCTCTGTCCGCCGCAGGTTCTAAGTCAGGCGCCTCCCTGTTCTTTTCCGGCAGCGCTCTGCATGGGGAAGGATGAGTAGGTCTCCGGGTCCGCAGCGGCGGCCTTTTCCAGTTCTTCGTCGGCTTCAAAGCCGTCTTCTATCATTTCTATCATGATCTGGGCAAAGCGCGCGTCAAACTGCAGGCCCTTTCCGCGCTCCAGCTCGTCCCGGATCTTATCTGCGGGGAGAGGTTTGCGGTAGGTGCGGGTGGAGTGCATGGCGTCGTAGGAGTCCGCCACAGCGACGATCCGCGCAAAGAGAGGGATCTGTTCCCCGGCAAGCCCTTCACAGTATCCTTTTCCGTCGTAACGCTCGTGGTGGCAGCGGGCCACCTGCGGGATCCAGGGCGAGTGTTCCGCAAAGCCCTGGAGAATATTGCCGCCGATCAAAGGATGGCGTTTGATGATGGCGTATTCCTCGTCGGTCAGCTTTCCGTCCTTTGTGAGGATCCGGTCTGGGATACCGATCTTTCCGATATCGTGCAGGAGGGCGCCGTAGGAGAGTTTATCCAGGTCTTCCTGGGAAAGACCGAAGCGCCGGCCGATCTCCACGGCATAGGCCGCAACCCGGTGGGAGTGGCCGACGGTGTATTTGTCCTTGGCGTCGATGGCCTGCGCCGCGATGGCCGCCGTAAGGTCGGTCATCTTCTTATAAGTTTCCTGCTGTTTCAGGATGCGGCGGTTTTTGAGCACCTGGCGGACAAAGATGACGAGCAGGAGCAGCAGCGCCAGCACGAGCACGCCCAGAACGGCCCAGAGGTAGGGGGAGATGTGCTCATAGAAGAGTTCCTGTTTGTGGATCCGCAGGGTCACTTCGTCGCTGACGGTTCCGTCCGCGTTGCGGCCCCTTAAATGGAAGATGTAATCGCCGCCGGGCAGGTTCGTGTAGTTTACATGGCTGGCGGAGAGATTGCGGATCTGGATCGGTTCCTCGTCAAATCCCTCCAGATAATACTCCAGCGTGCCGGCCTCGATGCCGTAACTCAAAAGGTTGAGGGTCAGCGTGATCCTGGGCGTGTCGCTGGGCAGATTGATGTCCTGGCTGCCGTAAAATATCCCGTCGTTTGTCTCAACGCTGCCGATGGCTACTTTCGGCGGCGTCGTGTTGTAATGGATGTCGTTGATGTCGATGTAATAAACGCCGTTTCCGGTGCAGATCAGGAGCTTTCCGTTCTCAAAGTAGTTCCAGGAGTTTGCCGTGATGCTGCTCGTCAGGCCGTCCCTGCGCGTCAGAACGCTGTAATTCGGATTCCCCGCGATATAGTCCTCCCGGGAGATGCGGATCAGGCCGAAGGACTTCATGAGCCAGACGCTGTCCTCGGTGAGCTTGATGTCGAATACGCTTCCGACGCCGGCGTCGATGGACGGGATCTGCAGGATGCCGTCGTCTGTCCAGAGGGCGACTTCCGAGCCGTTGCTGATCCAGAGGCCGCCCGCCGTATCGTCCCGGACAATGCGCAGGATCACGCCTGACTGAAGGCCCTCGTTTACGGAGATATTGGTCACTTTGCCGGTATCGGTATCAATCTCGTAGATGCCGTTTCCGTCGCTGCCGGCGTAGAGGCGGCCATCCTTGCCTTCCGCAATACAGAGGATCACTTCGTTCTGGATGCCGTCTGCGTCGGTGTAGGAGCGCAGGACTCTGCCGTCATGCAGGATGGATACCCCGCCGTTGGTTGCGGCTGCAATGTCGCCGTTTGACAGCTCGCAGGCCATGCGGACCTGGTCGTGTGCCAGACCGTCCGCCGAGGTGTAGGAGACCCATTCGCCGGTCCCGGCGTTATAGCAGATCAGGCCGTATTCCTTATAAGTAGAGATCCAGAGCCGGTTTGCGGAATCCCGCATCAGACTGCGGATGCGGATACCTTTCAGGAGCTCTGTCATCTCGTTGTCCACGCGGACGCCGTCCCGGTCCATGATGGTCAGGCCGTTGTCCGTCGCGATATACAGGCATCTGTCGTAGATGGCGGTGGCGTTCACCGTCTGGTCGATCAGATCCGCCTCGTAGGCGATGTGCAGAAATTTGTTCCTGGTGAGCTTTACCACGCCCTTCCGGGAGGAGGCGAACCAGAGATTACCCTCGCTGTCTTCGCAGATCTGGCTCATGATCGTGTTGCTGGACATGCCGTTTATCTTATAGAAAACGTCTTCTTCGTCCAGGTATCCGATGCCGTTGTCCGTGCAGACCCAGATCTTCCCGTCCCTGTTCTGGTAAATATCGTTCACGGTCTCGCGGCTTCCCGTGGAGAGGAACTCGGCCTCCACGTTTTCCGGTTTGTACGCGCCGTCCTTCAGGCGCAGGCGCAAAAGATAGCTGCCGTCGGTGCCGATGTAGACGGAGCCGTCCCCGGCCTCCATGAGACCGTACGCCAGGTTGATCCCGGCGAGATCCCGGTCAAAGAGCACGCGGATTTCTCCTTCCGTAAAGACAAACAGGCTGCCTGCCCCGGTGCTTCCCCAGATCACCCCGTTTCTGTCGCACATGAGGTTCTCCACGGTCTCCCCGTCTATGTTCTCGTCGTCGATCAGCCGGAGACGCAATTCATCATCGAGGGCAAACAGGCCGTTCGTGGTGCCGATGTAGATCCTGCCATCCGCCCCTTCCGTGATACTGCGGACGGACAGGGCGCCAGCGCTGACCGGAAGCATTCCGTCGCTTTCGGTGACTGCGGAAAAAGCCTCGTTTTCAAAGAGGTAGATGCCGGAATCGTTCGTTCCGATCCAGATGCGCTTCCGGGAATCCTGAAACAGCACGCGGATGCCGGTCCGTGGCGCGTTTTCCCGCAGGCTGCTCATGTTCTCAAATTCGCGGCCGTTATAGCGGCTTAATCCCCCGTAGCTTCCGACCCAGATATATCCCACATCGTCCTGCAGGATGGTATTGGCCTCGCTGGTGATCATGCCGCTGCTCTCGTCGTAGGTGGTTTCCACATATTCCATGAGTCCGATCTGCCGGACTTCGTTTGCCGCCTCCGTCACAGTCCCCTGGGCCTTTGCCGTGCAGGTGGAAAAAATAAGACTGAATAAGAGGCAGACAAAGGAAGATATATTTATGATACATTTCCGCATAGGATACGCTCCTTTGTTTTTATTAAGGAATTATAACAGGACTTGTTCCGGGCTTCAACTGGTTTTGTGACGGAAAATATAACGGAAAGAACAAATGGACTTACCGGCGTCGATATGGTATGATATGGAATATGTGGTGGCGGGGTTCTTTTTTAGAAGAAATAAAGTGTTTGCAATAGGGAAAGAAACCCATGGCGGAAGTTGAAAGGAGGCAGCAAAATGGTAAGACATGTGATCTTGTGGCAGTTGAACGCGGAATTGTCCCCGGAGGAAAAGGCAAAAGTGAAGCAGGGCATCAAGGAAGCGCTGGAGGGCCTTGCGGGGAAGATACCGGGCCTTTTGGAGATCCGGGTGAATACGGAGGGGCTGCCGAGCTCCAATGCGGATCTGATGCTGGACTCTCTCTTTGAGGATGAGGCGTCTCTGAAGGGCTATGCGGTCCACCCGGAGCATGTTGCGGTGGCGGACGGCAAGGTGAGACCTTATGCAGCTGTAAGGGTCTGCATGGATTATGTGACGGATGAGGGGAAGTGATTCCCGGCTTTTGTGAGGACGGGGCGGAAGGAAAAGACCAGCAAAAAACAGGTAAAACATTCATAGGAACTATAAAATATTCAAAAGATTGAAACGGCAAGAGTCCGATAAATTCTCTCAAAAGATTTATGAGGGAAGTTTATCGGACTTTTACTCTGCTATTCTATCTTCAGAGACAGGAAAACAGGTTTTGGAAGGCCGACACATGGCGGAAACGGAGGAGAAGATGAGCAGAGTACGGAGAGGGTACCGGGTGTTAGGAGCGGCAGCGGCGCTTCTGGTATTGCTGGCTGCGGCAGGAGGGATTACGGCGTCCGCGCGGGAGAAGATCGCGAGAGAGGAGCAGGAGGCGTACTGCCGGGAACAGGAGAAACTTCTGGTGCGGGATGTCAGGGAGTATCTCTCTGAGCAGGGGTTCCGAAACAGCGGGGTGACGCTCACCAGAACCCGGTTTGAGGACGGGAGTCTGGAGTATAAGCTGACGGTTCATCACGGAAAGATCGACAACATGACGGAGGAAGAGAGGGAGGTACTGCAGGAAGAGTTGGAAGCGTTTACTTTCCCAGTGGAAAACGGCAGTTTTGTACAGGAGTTTTTTATAAACTGAGGACCTTACGGCGATAGTAAGAGCCGGAGGGACTGTGTAGGTTTTTGTAATAGGTCGGAATTTTGTGATAAGAATCACATGACATTTGGAGCGAAAAGGGTTATACTCTTTATGAAGTGATCATAAGGAGGAGCGCTGCAATGTCATTTATTCCAAGACCTCAGGAGATCTACAAACATTTTAAAGGGAATCTGTATCAGGTTGTGACAGTGGCGGAGCACACGGAGACCGGAAAGCTGCTGGTCGTCTATCAGGCTATGTACGGGGATTTCAAGACCTATGCCAGGGAGCTGGAGATGTTCACCAGCCGGGTGGACCGGGAGAAATACCCGGACGCGGCGCAGGAATTCCGCTTTGAACTGCAGGGACCGGACAGCGGCAGGCAGATCCGGGAGAGCGGTCCGGCGGGCGTAACCGGGAAACGGGAAGAGCCGAAGGGGAGTCTTGAAAAGGCGGAGAGCCAGACAAGTGGAACCGGCGGGCTGCAAAAACCGGCGGGCGGCGCTGAAAAGGCGGAGCAGAAAGCTTCTTCGGTGAGCGGAGGCGGGACCCCGGCGGCGCAGGAGTCTTCGGGACTGGATCCCATGTTGGAGCAGTTTCTGGACGCGGACTCTTACGAGGAGAAGCTGAATCTCCTGGCGGGCCTTCATCACAGGATCACCCAGGACATGGTCACCACGATGGCTGTGGCCAGCGACATCGAAGTGGAGGACGGCGAGCTGGAGGATCGGTATCAGCAGCTAAAGAACTGTCTTCTGACGCTGGAAAAGTATGAGTGCAAACGCCTGAACTGACCGGATCGATTCCCATGGGGCAGAGACCCTGAGAGGAGTCGAAAAAATGGCGGGTGTTATTACTAATAAGATGGTGGTGGGCGTATCTTCCAGGGCGCTCTTTGATCTGTCAAAAGAAAACGAGATCTTTGAGACAAAAGGGGTGGAAGCGTACTGCGCGTATCAGGTGGAGCACGAAGGGGAGCTCTTAAAGCCCGGGCCGGGGTTTGAGCTGATCCGGTCGATGCTGATGCTGAACGAGGCAAAGCCCGGCAGGGAGTTTGTGGAGGTGATCATCATGTCCCGGAACAGTCCGGACACCTCCCTCAGAGTCTTTAACGCCATCAAATATTACAATCTTCCCATCACCAGGGCGGTTCTGGTGAGCGGCGCGTCCCTGGCACCGTATCTGGCCGCGTTTCACACGGATCTTTTCCTCTCCGCCTATGAGGATGACGTGCAGCAGGCGGTGGACAGCGGGATCGCCGCCGGGATTATCTGCACGGAACATATTCCGAAGGCGAAGCCTTTTCCTGCGGCCTATCCGGGGATTGGGCAGATCCGGATCGCCTTTGACGGAGACGCGGTGGTCTTTACGGATGAATCGGAGAGGATCTTTCAGGAAAAAGGTCTCAGGGCTTTTGAGGAGCATGAGAGGGAGAAGGCAGCCACGCCCCTGGCGGAGGGACCCTTTGCCAGCTTCCTGAAAAAACTGTCGGATATCCAGAAGGAGTTGGGAGTGGAGAACTGCCCTATCCGGACCGCGCTAGTGACGGCCAGGAGCGCTCCGGCCCACGAGAGGGTGATCCGGACCCTGCGTGCCTGGAATGTAAGGGTGGATGAGGCATTCTTCCTTGGCGGTCTGGAGAAGAAGGAGTTTCTGAGGGCTTTCGGGGCCCAGATCTTCTTTGACGACCAGTCCATACACACGCTGAGCGCGGCGCAGGCTGTCCCCGCCGCGAGAGTGCCGTACCGAAAGAGAAAGGGAGCTGTTTTGACGGATGAGATATCATCATATCGTACGGGCTGAGTTTATCGACAGGCCAAATCGTTTTATCGCGCATGTGAAGCTGGCGGGGAAAGATGGGGGAAATCTCTCGGTAGAGACTGTGCATGTAAAGAATACCGGGCGGTGCGGGGAACTTCTGGTTCCCGGCGCCGCGGTTTATTTGGAAAAGAGTGAAAATGTCTCCCGCTCCACAGCCTATGATCTCGTGGCGGTGGAAAAAGGGGACAGGCTGATCAACATCGACTCCCAGGCGCCGAACCGGGCGGTTTTGGAATGGCTTCAGAAGAGGGAACTGTTCCCGGACATGGTACAGGTGCGGCCGGAGACAACCTACGGGCAGTCCCGGTTTGACTTCTACATAGAGACGGAGGGGGAGAAGATCTTCCTGGAGGTGAAGGGCGTTACCCGGGAATTGGACGGGGTGGTCTGTTTCCCGGACGCTCCCTCAGAGCGCGCCGTCAAGCATGTGGAAGAGCTGGCGGAGGCAAAGAAGAACGGGTACCGCGCCATCGTCCTGTTCGTGGTGCAGATGGGGAACGTCAGGTTCTTTACGCCGGATGTGGAGCGGCACGCGGCGTTTGCGGAGAGTCTGCGGCAGGCTGCGGAGCGGGGCGTGGAGGTCCTTGCCTATGACTGTTTCGTAACCGCGGAGAGTATGGAGATCGGAAAGCGGATCCCGGTGAGCCTTACCGGGGAGGAACCTGCAGAGCCGGAGCGCCGGGAACCTGCAGGGCTGGAGCGCCGGAAACCTGCAGGGCTGGAGCGCCGGGAACCTGCAGGGCCGGAGCACCGTGAGTTTGCAGAGCCGGAGCGCCGGGAACAGGCGGAGGCGGCGGAGGGCTTTGCAGCGGATGTCCCGTCGGCACGGCTGGAGGATATCCCGACGCCGCTTCTTAAATGGTATGACAAAAACCGCCGGATCCTGCCCTGGAGAGAAAAACCCACCCCTTACCGGGTATGGGTCTCGGAGATCATGCTGCAGCAGACCCGGGTGGAGGCGGTGAAGCCCTATTTTGAGCGATTTATGAGGGAACTGCCGGATATCGGGGCGCTGGCCCGGGCGGAGGAAGAGACCCTTCTGAAACTCTGGGAGGGCCTTGGGTATTATAACCGGGTCCGGAATCTTCAGAGAGCGGCGGTGCAGATCCAGGAACGGTACGGGGGAGAGATGCCGAGGGACTACGATGCCCTCTTAGGGCTCACGGGGATCGGCAGTTACACGGCGGGGGCCATCGCCTCCATCGCCTTTGGAATACCAAAGCCTGCGGTGGACGGGAATGTGCTGCGGGTTCTCTCCCGGATCCGGGGAGATGAGCGGTCCGTCTCCGATCCGAAAGTAAAACAGGCGGTGGAAAAGGAACTGGAAGCGGCGGTCCCGACGGACAGGCCCGGGGATTTTAACCAGGCGATGATGGAGATCGGAGCCTGCGTCTGCATTCCCAACGGTGCGCCTCACTGCGGCGAGTGTCCTTTAAGGGCGATCTGCAGAGCCCATGCCCTGGGACGGGAGCAGGAATATCCCCAAAAGGATGCAAAGAAGGGACGCTCTGCGGAAGAAAAGACCATCCTGCTGATCCGGGACGAAAATAAAGTCGCCCTGCGGAAGCGGCCTTCCAAAGGATTATTGGCGGGTATGTACGAGTTCCCTTCGCTGGAAGGCTACCGCACGGCGGAGGAAGTGGTGCGGTATCTGGCGGAGAACGGCGTTCACGCCTTGCAGGTCAAGCCCCTTAGGGAGGCAAAGCATATCTTTACCCATAAGGAGTGGCACATGAAGGGGTATATGGTAAGGGTGGACGAGCTGGAGACCGGGGAGCCCGGAGAAGGGATCCGGGACTGGATCTATATCGAGCCGGAGGAAACCCGGGAGAAATACCCCATCCCCTCGGCCTTTGAGGCCTATGCGGAGTACCTGAAAATGATCCGGGGGAAAGAAAGGTGGAATAGCGAGTAGACGGTTGCGGAACCGTCCGGTGTTGTGTTATACTGAAATGCGAGAGTTTCTATTGTGTGCCAAAGGTTAAATTTAGGAGCGTTATGTCAAGGCATAATTTTATTGAAGGAGGAAGATCAAATGTATTCTTTGGAGGAAGTAAAGAAGGTGGATCCGGAGATCGCCCAGGCGATCGTGGACGAACAGGCGCGC
>CANQCF010000078.1 GCA_947589505.1 uncultured Acetatifactor sp.
TATTATAAGGATGTGATCTTTACCGCTATGGCCGACCTGAGAAAGCCTGTGGATGCCCTGGAGATGCTGGTGGATAAGTCTGTATGGCCTATTCCGACCTACGGCGACCTGATCTTTGAGGTATAATTTGCAGGGCGCAATAGCAGGCAGCAAAGTCAGATGCCGGATGTCGGAAACCGCGTGAGTGCAGTTTCACGGCCGGCATGGACGGAATTGTCGTGTGTGTTTGATGGGCATTGCCCTCGAGACTGAAATTCGTATGATATAAGAGAAATGCAGGGACTGCCGCTTCACAAGGAGATTTATTTCGTTGTGGCGGCAGTTTCTTCCTGTATTGATGGTATGGAACCTGCTTACAGATGTGATGAAGTGTTGATAACAGAAAATTTTTATCGAAGGTAAAAAGTCTGCAAAAAGGTCAATTGAAAAAGGTCAAATGGAAAAGACTCAAAAAAGGTAAAAGGAAAAGGTTAAAAAGAAATAAAAATTTTAAAATAAGTCTTGCAAAAATCAGATATATCGTATATACTATTTCAAGTGTGAAACACATAGGGCTATCGCCAAACGGTAAGGCAACGGACTCTGACTCCGTCATTTCAAGGTTCGAATCCTTGTAGCCCTGTTTGAGCGGAGAGACCGCAGCAGAGAAAGCTGCGGTCTTTTTTTAGAAATGCAACTGGTAAAGATCAGATCGGCTGGGGAGAGGAAATGGATCGATGGAATAAATTTTCAGATCGTTTGCAGACTGTCGCTTATTGGGTATTGCGAGTGGTGGGTGTCGGCATTTTTTTTCCGCTGATATATTATAGTCTGAGATATTCGCAATATATGCTTCCCGGAATGGCGGAAATCTCAAAGGAGAGACAGGACGTACTGTGGCATCATCTGTCAGCGCTGGTTTTAGTAGCTGCAGTTATATGGATTTTGAAATGGTTGGAAAACCGGCTTTCACAGCGTACAAAGTTATGGATAGAGCGCGGTTTTCTTCTTTTTTCCGCACTGTGGATCATCGGCTGGGGTCTCTGGTGGATCACAGGGGTGGATCGTATTCCGGAAGGGGATCAGGCGTTTGTCTATGGGGGAGCGTCTTATTTTCTGGAAGGGAATTTTTCTTTCCTTAGTCCAATCGGATACTGCGGGATGTATCCGCATCAGCTGGGGCTGATCGCGCTGATGGAGCTTTTGTTTCTAGTGGTCGGATCTTACAATTATTTTGCCTTCGAGCTGCTCTGTGTAATCTCGGCGGCGGGGATCGCAGTCCTGGGATATCTTCTGTTAAGGGAACTGAAGACACCGTTTGCGTTTCGAATTCTGTACTTTCTGCTGATTGTGAACTGTATTCCGCTGATCTGCTATACGAGCTGGGTGTATGGAGATATACCAAGCATTTTTTTTGTCATTCTGGCATCCTGTTTTATGATCCGCTATGAAAACCGCCGAAAATGGTATTCTCTTATAGGGATGGCAGCGTCTGTTACAATGGCTTTGCTGGTGCGGAAGAACAGTATGATCTATCTTGTGGCTCTGTGTATCCTGACGGTGCTGTATGTGTTAAAAAAAAGAGACTGGAGAGTGCTGGCGGCCATGCTTCTGGCGATTGCGCTCCCATTCCTTTGTTATCAGGGGATCTATAAGGTCTATGAGATCCAGTCAGGTTACAGCCACAGCAAGGGATTTTCGATCAATTCCTGGATTGCTATGGGAACCCAGGAAAATCAGGGAATGTGTGGATGGTATAATAATATGCCCAAAGAAGTTTTTTATTCCCTTTCCGGTGATTTAGATGCGACAAGAGAAGCCATGAATGATATCTTAAGAGAGAGGTTTACTGTTTTTTGGCAGGATCCCGGATATGCTGTGGAATTTTATAAGAAAAAAATTTTGTCCCAGTGGAATGCGCCTTTATATCAGTGTATTTATTTCAGCTCTCATTATAACGGAGAGGACAAACCGATGAAGGATAGTCTTCTGGACAGGATATATCAGGGACAGGAAGATTTTTTCCGTCTCTTCAATGTGGCAGACAGCATGCAGTTTCTCATATATTTGGGGATTCTTTTTTACTTTATATTTGCCGTGCGAAAGGAGTCTCCGATTATGGAGTATCTTCTGCCGGTGACACTGATAGGGGGATTCTTTTTCAGTATTTTATGGGAGGCAAAAGCAAGATATATATTTGTATATTATGTAACGATGTATCCCTTGGCGGTCATTGGCTATTACCGTATGCTGGAGAGCGTGGGCAGATTTTGGCTGATCTGGAAAAAACGCCGGCACCCATAGGGACCATAAAGTTTGCGCATTTGTTTTGGAAGAAAGTCCGGTCGAACCGTACATTGGCGGTCCGGCCGGATTTTTTATAGAAAAGCTGTTTCCATGGGTAAGATGTATTGCTGATTGGCAGTAAGAGCAAAAACGAGGCTTTGCAAATGAATATGGCGAAAATAAGGCATTGCGTATTTCGGGAAAGTATGGTATCTTACCATATAGGGTTTTAAATACTACATGTTGTCACATGGCAAATGAGGTGCATTATGAAGACAGTGGAGACGGAAAGACTTTTGCTTCGGGATTTTGAAGATCGGGACGCGGATCCGTTCTTTGAATTTCTTTCCGACAGGGAGTGCAATTATCTGGACAGCGGACACGAGCCGATTACGTCAAAAAAAGATCCGTTTTTCAGGAAATGCATGAAACTGTTCCGGCTGCAGAGGCAAGAGCGCTTCATGATAGAACTGAAAACGGAGCGCCGCTGTATCGGGACCATACGTATTATGGAGGCGGACAACCGGAAAGTGGAAGCCAGAGAGATCGCCTACGGGATCTGCCCCGCCTATCAGGGCCAGGGGTATGCTACGGAGGCGGTCCGGGCGGCGGTTGCATATTGTTTTGCGGATCTTGGAGCCGAGCTGGTAACGGCGAAGGCGGTCGAGCCGAACCGGGGATCCATCAGGGTCCTGGAAAAACTGGGGTTTACCCGGGAGGGGATCCGGCGCAAGAGTGCGGTGTATCCCCCTGTGGGCGTGGTGGACTACGTGTGTTTTTATAAAGAGAGACCGGAGAATGAGAGCCGGTGACAGTTCTTCGGCGTCCGGCTGGCAGCTATGTGAGGGGGAGAACAATGCTCTGTGGGATTTTCTGCTTCATCGCGGTAAAAACAGGTTTCCCTGAGTGAAAGAAGCGGAAGATCGCAGCAGATATGCCGGTTCCATCCTGTGAGGAAGATGAACTACATCGGGCGTGTAGACATAGTTCTGCGGGTAACGGGAAAACACAACAGATGTGTTCATACAGTCTTAGGAATTTTTCGGAATTGCAATAAGTGCATCGGAGCTTTCTTGCGAATGGCGCAGAATTACAACAGACGTGCTGGTATAGTCCCGTGAGCAACGCGGAATTACAGAGGACATACCGCAAAATCTCGTGGAATGATTGAATCATAAAAAAAGACGGGGTAAAAAAGATGGAAGAGAGAAAAACGAAAATTTTGGCGGTAGCGGGAAAAGGCGGGGTAGGAAAGACTTCCCTGGCGGGTACGATCGTCCGGCTGCTGACAGAGGCATATCCGGGTAAGAGGATCCTGGCTATCGACGCTGATCCGGCGGTGGGGCTGTCCGCCGTTCTGGGGATCGAGGTGGGAAAGACTATCGACGATATCCGGAAGGAAGTGATCCGAACGGTGGAGGACGGGGATACAAAGTCCGCGCTGGAGCTTCTGGGCGAGGCAAAGTATGAACTCCTGGACGCCATCAGCGAACAGGACGGGTATTCCTTTATCGCCATCGGCAGGCCGGAGGCAGCAGGCTGCTACTGTAAGATCAATTCCTATTTAAAAGAAGTGATCGCCATGCTCTCCGCCCAGTACGACTATGTGGTGATCGACGGCGAGGCGGGGATCGAGCAGATCAACCGCCGGGTGATGGAGAAGGTAACGCACCTGATCTTAGTGACGGACGCCAGCAAGAAGGGCTGTCAGGTGGTTCAGACCATCAGGAAGGTTGCGGACGAGCTGGTCATGTATGAGAAGATCGGCGTGGTGGCGAACCGTCTGCCGGAGGAAAAAGTAACGGAACTCATGGATCTGGGGGATCTTACGCTTCTGTCCGCGATCGAGGCGGATGAAGAACTTGCCGCCTATGATGTTAAGGGTGAGAATATCTTTTATCTTCCCCGGGAGGCCAAGATCGTCAAGGGGGCGGAGAAAGCCTTAAGGAATCTGGGAATATTGACAAGTGAGTGAAGAACTTAGGTCAGCTCTCTCACGGTGAAAAAGAACTGTTTTGAACCGGTGGCTGCGTTTGACCGAGAGCAGGAGCGCGTGTTTTTAGCCAAGGCGGACGCAGGCAGGCTTGCAGATAGACTTTCCCTAAGACGCGTAGTGATATCGCCGCAGAGGAAACCTTGAAATACAGGTACTTCTTTTTATCTTTAAGAGAAGCGAAAGGAATGGTTAGCAAAATTGAAAGATCTGAAGCATCTCTATTATTTTGAAAAACTGCTGGAGGAGGCGAACCATGACCTGATCCGGGAGGCCCAGAGCCGGGGACAGATCGCCATCGGCGCCGTCTGTTTTCAGATCCCGGAGCCCCTTCTGAACCTGCCGGGCTGTTTTTCCGTGAGGTTCAGGGCGCCCCGGACAGCTTCCATGGAGATGGGGACCTACTACATGAGCAGTATGCTCTGTGAGGGATGCCGGGCGATTTTGGAGCGAGCCATCGAGGGTGGTTTTGAATTTCTGGACTGCATCATTGCCCCGGACGCCTGTGCCCAGATGAACCGCTGTGTGGAGAATATCGAACGGCAGAATCTCTGTACGAAGGAAAAATTCTTCGTCTCTTATGCGGATGTTCCCATGAAGGCCGACGACACGGCGCTGGAGCACTATGTGCGGCAAATGCGGGAACATGTGCTGAAACCTCTGGAGGAGCATTATGGGATCGATATCTCAGATCAGGCCATGCGGGAAGCGGTGGAAACACAGAACCGGATCAGCCGGCTGATCTCTGAGATCGGGGCGTACCGCAAGGAGGAAAATCCCCGGATCACCGGCTATGAGTTTGCTGTTTTGTGTACGGCGACCTACTGCAGTCCCAAGGAACTTTTGCTGGAAAAGCTGGAGGAGACGGCGGAAGAATTAAAGACCCGGGAGCCGGATGAAAAGCCTGGGTTCCGGGCAAGAGTGCTGCTGGCAGGCTCCGAGATCGACGATCCGGGTTTTATCCGCCTGGTGGAGGATGCGGGTGCGCTGGTGGTGGCGGACCGCTTCTGCTTTGGCTCCCTGCCGGGGCGAAGCGAAATCCTGCTTACAGAGAAGGAAGACCCGCTGACGCAGATCTGCCGCACTTATATGGAGTGGGGAAAATGTCCTCGGTTTATGAACACGGCAAAGATCCAGGAGCGCCAGACCTACATAGATGCCCTTGCCAAGGAGTATCACGCGGAAGGGCTGATCTACCAGCAGCTGAAGTTCTGCGATTACTGGGGCTATGAGCGGGCCTCCGCGTTTCATGTGATGCGGGAGGAGTACGGCTACCCCGTGCTGTCCCTGGACCGGCCCTATGTGGTGGGTAATTCCGGGCAGGTGAGGACCCGCGTCCAGGCTTTCGTGGAAAGTCTGGAGATCAAGAGAGCGGGAAGAAGTTAAGAGAAACGGAGAAAACATGGGAAAAGCAGTGGGAAGCGAGCCTCTGGGAAGGCTCTACACGGGGAAAAAGCCCCGCAGGCGCAGGGAGTGGCGCGGGTTGAAAGACACGATGTACGATTATTTCCGTTGGCTGGGTTACTGGAAAACCCTGATCGGGTTTACCTTAAGCATCAATAATATCAAGGGTTTTCTGCGCTACCGCTGGATGCTGAACTACCTCGCCATGCCGGACTATATGGACCGGCACACGGAGGGGATGCGGGGTGTACAGCTCCGCATGGCGCATCAGGGGCTCGGGCTGATCGTGACGGACATCTGCGAGATGCTGAAGAAGATCTTCCGGGCGGACCCGGAGGTGGGCAACGACAAAGCGTTCAACAGTAAGATCGTCCTGTTTGACGAGAACATGATGAGCACGCTGATGGGCGGTTTTCCGAACCTGATCTGGCTCTCTGTGGAAGTGCCGGCGGTGTATACCTGTTCCATGCTGAACCAGACCGGTGTGACCTATTATGTAGAGAAGACCCAGGAGTACGGCGTGCCCTCGGATGTCTGCCCCATGCCCGCGGCAGAACTTGGGGTCACGCTTGCAGACGATTTCCCGCTGATCGGAAAGTGCGCGGTACAGTGCAATACCACCTGCGACGGAAGCCTGATGGGGAACGGGATGGAGGCTAGGAGTTTTAAGATCCCCACTTTTCAGCTGGCGGTTCCTATCCGCCACAGACAGGAGAGCGTGCAGGAATACGCAGCAAAGGAGGTCCTGAACGCCATTCATTTTATCGAGGAACAGACAGGGGAGACTTTCGACTGGAACGCCTTTTTCGACAGCATGAAGCGCTTTAACGCCGAGACCCGGGAATTTCTGGAGTGGATGGATCTCTCAAAGACGGATTATCCCCAGATGATGGGGGTGACGCTGGCGCTTTACCGGTACGGCGTGTACCAGGCCGCCGGCGGCAGAAACCAGGCGTTCCTGGATATGGATAGGAAGCTGACAAAGCTGGCTATGAAAGGCTGGCAGGAAAAGCAGATGGCGGCGAAGGAATACCGTCACAGGTGTATGACCTGGGGCGTGCAGGCGGCGTATTACACTGCCCTGCCGATCTGGCTCATGAACTGCTGGGGGATTGTCCCCATCGCGGATATGCTGACCACTGTGTCCACGGAGATGGTGAATACGGAGGACAAGGATCAGGCCCTGCTCGACCTGGCGTATCTCTATGAAAATATGATCATGAGAAACCGCTCCAACGGCGGCTATGAGACCGGCGTGGAGGCCCTGTTCTCCTACTGCGAACAGCTCAGGATCGACATGGTCATCATGTATGTGCACATGGGCTGCAAGGCCATGGCCGGCTATCACGGGCTTTTTGAGGAAGAGGCCAGGAAACGGGGGATTCACTGGATCTGGGTGACGCATAACCTGATGTGCCCTCAGGACGGTTCCCGCCGGGATATGCGCATGGAGATCAACCGATACATGCGCACGGTGCTCCGGGAGGAACCGCTGGATCCCTCGCTGGAGGATTTCGACGATTCTGAGAATTGGTAGGTTATGCGTCAGGAAGTCCGGCCTTCCAGAGTGCCTTATGATGCCGGCTCTGGTTGGTTTCGGGTTTCCCAGCAGAAATGATCCCGGCCATATGTTGAAAAACGTAACGGATTCCGGGCGTAAATAATATGTAAAAAACCCCGTAACGGGTATCGGGTTTGAAAAAACGCGCTGAGTACGGGCGCAATCTCATAGTCCAGGAAGATACCGAGTTGGACGGAGCGGGGCGGAAAACAGACAACAGCTGACTGTAGGCAAGGAGAGAGAAGATGGGAAAATATTTTGGCGGATGTGATATCGGCAGTACCTATACAAAGTGCGTGATCCTGGACGAGGCGGGGAACATCGCTGCCAGCGTGACGAACCGCAGCAGGATCAACCCTGTGCTCAGTGCCCAGGACGCCCTGAACGAGGCGGTGGCTCAGGTTCCGGATCTGGACAAACCGGAGGATCTGGCATATCTGATCGGTACCGGCTACGGGCGGAACAAGGTGCCCTTTGCGGATGAAAATATCTCGGAGATCAGCTGCCACGCCATGGGCGTGCATGTGACGGATCCTTCCGTAAAGGCGATCATCGATATCGGCGGACAGGACGTGAAAGGTATCGCCATCGACAGCGATGGCACGGTGCTGAATTTTGCCATGAACGATAAATGCGCGGCCGGGACGGGGCGCTTTTTCGAGTCCATGGCCAGAGCCTTTGAGATGAGCCTGGAAGAGTTTTCCAACCTTTCCCTCTCCGCAAAGAATGTGATCCCTATCACCGCCCAGTGCGCGGTGTTTGCGGAGAGCGAGGTGATTTCCCTTGTGGGCGAGGGAAAGCCAATGGATGAGATCGCGGCGGGGATTCAGCTCTCCGTGGCGAAGCGCTGTTTCGTGATGGCGAAAAAAGCGGGGGTCACGGACTCCGTCACCCTGACCGGCGGCTGCGCGAAGAACGGGGGCCTGAAGCGGGCCATTGAAAAGGTCCTGAAGGTCAAGGTCGTGGATCTGAAGACGGATCCCCAGCTGATGGGAGCCCTTGGCGCGGCGGAGTACGCCAGACGAAAAGCGAGCTGACGCTGAAAAACAGGAAATTTTCGATAAGGGATGGTTTCGATAAGGGATGGATGAGTAGGTCGGCGTTTGCAGGATAACAAGGCTGAATAACCAGGCACCAAGACGGGACGATCAGGCACAAAACAAGGCGGGACAACAAATTTAACAAGGCATATAGCAAGGCAAGATCACAAGGCATATAACATGGCGGGACGGGCAGGCGGCATGGCTGCATCAGAAGCCTGATTCACGGCAAAAGCGGGAAAGGGAAAAGAACGGATATGATCGTTTTGAAGATACTGGGAATCATTTTTGGCATAGTTGTTATTCTTTTTGCGGTAACCTTTGTCATCTATTTTTTCAATCTGGACATGAAGCTGATGGCGCTGCTGATCAAGCCCATGACCAAATATTACGACTGGTCCAAGGCCAGACGGGATGCGAAGAAGTTGAAAGAGAGAGAAAAGGCTGGGACGGAAAAGACGGAAGCGTAAAAGACCGGACAAAGGAGGCGGCGATGTACCTGTACGACAGGGATATTTCAATGTGTAAAGAATTGCTGGAGAAGGGACGACCTCGCAGGCTGCCCGCCGCACAGGGTTGGAAATGCACGGATCAGGAGGCCCTGGTCCTCCGCTCCGACATGGCTTACGAGCTGGGCGGCGGTACAAAAGCGGCGGTGAGCGGGCTGGGCTTTACCACGGACAGCGCCCTTGTGCCCGAAAACGGCGTTTTTTTGATTGGGCCGGATCTTCCCGAGATCCGGGAGGATGTGTCCTACGCAAGGATCACGCTGCTCAGACTGGATGATGTGGAGGAATCAGATCCCCAGCAGTTGTACGCCATCCTTCGAAAGCTGGAATACATCAGGTACCGCATCTATCCCGAGGGATATATGATGCGGATCTCTGCAGTAAAGGAGAGAGAGCCGGTCCGCATCTCCAGGGAAGCCTTGGGTGAGGGCATGGATTTTGCGAAAGTGGGGGCCTGTTTTGCGGGACAGTACGCCAAAGATCCCCGGGTAAAAGCGGTTCAGACTTATTTTGTCACCGATCCGGGTGCAGATTACGGAGCGCTGCGGAACTATGCCCGCCGTTTTGAGCAGATCACGGAGTCTCTGAACCTGGTATTTCAGGGCATTTCCATGGACTGCAGCACCTGCGGCCAGAGGGAGCTCTGTGAGGAGATCGACGGCCTGAAGGAATTACATCAAAATGTCACGGGAAAAATAACCAATCATATGTAATTATGAAGACCGTTTTTACCATGCATGCCTTTATCCGACTAAATCGGTATAAGCAAATAAAATAAACTATCAAGAACATTTGTCTTGCCTGCCTATGCCGCATTGATCCGAATATAGGCAATGCGGCATATCATTAAGATTAGTTTAGATTAAAATATAAAATATACAAAAAATTTTTTTGAAATATTTAATGTTTTTTATTTGATTATTAGAAAAAAATTCTTGTGCCGGAATTAAATCTGTGCTATGCTCTTTTCAAAGCATAAGCATTCTTGTTTCTGAAAATATCGATTAAATGTCTTTTCATTCACAGAAAATCTATGCTTTTCATCCATTCAAATTATACGGGCAGGAGATTTTCAGTGAAGAGAGACATGCGGTACCCCTTTATCTCCTGCGGAACAGGAGGAAAAATGGGGAGATTTGTGTCCTTGAGGTTTGATTTTAGTTTTAAACACCTTTTTCAGAACGAGGAGGTCCGGAAGTACTTTCTCAGCGATGTGTTGGGGATCCCGGTGGAGAAGATCCGGTCGGTGCGGCTTGTGAATACCTTTCTATGGAGGCAGTACCGCAGGCAGAAGCAGGGGATCTTGGATGTGCTGATGGAGCTGGACGATGGGAGCCGGGTGAATGTGGAGCTGCAGATCAAGGCGCTGTCATATTGGGACAAGAGGAGTGTCTTTTATCTGTCGAAGCTCTTTACGGAGAACCTGCTGGTTGGTCAGGACTACCGGAGGCTGAAGCGGTGCGTGTGCATCAGTATCCTAGGCTTTAACCTGGACGACAGCCCGTCCTATCACAGGGTTTACCGTCTGCGGAACGAGACGGGGGAGGAATTTACGGATCTTCTGGAGATCCAGGTGATCGAGCTGAATAAGGCGCTGAGCGGCAGGGACCGGATGGATGACTGGATCACGCTGTTCAACGCGGAGACGGAGGAGGATCTGAAGATGCTGGAAGCAAAGACAAAAAATCCGGGGATTTTAGAAGCGATCAAAGAGGTCAGACTGATGGGCTTGGGAAGAGTGTTGAAGGCGGTGTATGACGATCACATGAAGCAGATCCGGGATCAGAATGCTCGGGATGATTATGTGAGGGCGGAAGGAAAAGCAGAAGGAAAAGCGGAGGCTATTCTGGAGTTATTGGAGGAATTAGGTCCTGTGCCCAGTGAGATGAGGGAGAAGATCTGCGGCATTACGGATCTTGAGGATCTGAAGAAACTTTTGAAACTTGCGGCGAAAGCAAATTCGTTGGAGGAGTTTGAAAATAATTATGAAAAACAAACTTAAAAAGGCAGGACTGCTTTTGGCAGGCTTATTGCAGGGAACTCTGGGAAGTTACTTGGGATTATTGGGATGGGCATTTGCTTTTCCGGAATCTGGCCCCGGAAGCAAAGACTATGAAGAGGATATGTTCTTTGTTCCGTTAGGATTTATAATCATGCTTTTATGGATTATCGTGATGGTTGCAGCGATTGTACTCCTTCGCAAGAACAGGAAAAATCTGCTGTTATTCTTGATCCCTTGGTTGATTGGACTGCTCGGCTGCTTGGTGTTTGTATTTATCCTTTTCTAAAAAATTATCACTATAACAAGGAGATCTCCTCGTCATTCCTCCTGGCTTTGAAGCGTTTGCGGAAGGATTCGAACCTTCGGTGCGTTGCCGCACACCACCTTAGCAGGGTGGCACCATAAACCTCTCGGACACGCAAACGGAAAATGGATGGGGCAGGACTCGAACCTGCGGTGTTTCTGTGTGACGGATTTACAGTCCGCTGCCCTCGCCGCTAGGCATACCCATCCGTGGGGTGACCAGGGGGAATCGAACCCCCGTGAGCAGAACCACAATCTGCCGGACTACCACTATCCTATGGCCACAGCAGCTCCTGCGGGACTTGAACCCGACATCTCCGGCTTGAGAGACCGGCGTCCTGACCTTTAGACGAAGAAGCCTTAATGATCCCCATGGGACTTGAACCCAATACCTCCGGCTTGAAAGGCCGGTGTCCTAACCTTTAGACCAGGGAATCCTGTTCACGCGCCGCCGGATCGTCTATGACCGGCAAAGCGATCCCTTGCGCGGCACTGTTCCATATGGGACTTGAACCCATGGCCCCTCGATTAAAAGTCGAGTGCTCTCCCAACTGAGCTAATGGAACATAAAAAATACCGCCTGCCTCATTTGAGATAAGCGGTACTTGAAATCCAGGTTCTATTTCCGGCGGCTTTCTAAAAGACCAGCCACCCGGCGTCACACAGTTTTTCGCCTTTTCTTATCTCGCATGAGCGCATCTTAATATGGCTCTGCTCTTTTTCTTTACTGAACAGTGCCTCGTAATGTTCGCTATGCAGATAATAGGCAGATGGATTTGCTGTCAATCCATTCGCGGCGAAATTAACTGTTGCCATGATCTTTTCCTTTCTGGACCAGTGCGGTCCGCTTTGCTTTCTGACTGTAATCACTATAACACTGATTTTCTGTTTTGTCATTCTACCGGCAATATAATTTCTGCCTGTTGAATTATCGTTTTGGAGGGCTTT
>CANQCF010000079.1 GCA_947589505.1 uncultured Acetatifactor sp.
AAGCCGGAGAAAGGCGTATTTCAGGCGAAAAAAAAGGACGGCACGGTTTATTACCGCGCCTCATTGACGTACCGCAGGAAGCATATCAGCCTGGGGAGCTTTTCCGATCCGGAGCAGGCCCACCGGGCGTATCTGGAGGGGACGCTGCTGTTGTCCGATCCCCGGTCCAACCTTCTGTCCTATTCCCAGCGGAGCGGGCTTCCCTTTGAGAAATGGGTGGTTCTGTTAAATTTCCGGGACAATGGCCTGTATTTCGGCACCCCCATCTATCTCGGGCGGAAAATGTTTTCCTATTATCTCTCTCCCACCCGGGTTCTGAAATTTGACCTGGACGATCTCTTTTATTTTTCCTCCCACAAGATCATGTGCCGTGGAAACCATTATTTTGTGGCCGACTACGGCATGCAGCTCAGCATTGCCGCCCGCTACGGGATTATGAGCTATGCCGTTCCCGGCCGGGATTACCGTTTCCGCAACGGGGATCCCCTGGACTTTCGGCGGGACAATCTGGAGATCCTGAACGCCTACCGCGGCGTGAGCCTGGAGACAAAAAAGGGGCGGCACCTCTACGCCGCCCGGATCCACATCCGCGGAAACTATGTCATCGGCCGCTACGGAACCCCTCTGGAGGCCGCCGTCGCCTACAACAAAGCAATCGATATCCTGAAAAAGAACGGCCTGAAGAAAGACTTTCAACCCAATTACATTGAAGATCTTTCTCCGGCCGGTTACGCTGAGATTTATTCTCAGGTTAAGATTTCTCCTAAGATTATGGAGTATCGGCCTGCTGGCCGGGAGGAACACGAAATTCCGGCCTCAGGCTCTTAAACCTTATCGATCAAGCAATAAAGCTTTCTATTAAAGTTTTAACGCTCCTCCTGTATATGGATGTGTTTTTTCAAACTCAGAAGCTTCCCGGCTGATCTCATCCGGTTTTTTTGCATCAAAATATTCTCTCTGCCATTTTGTATAATCAAACCGTTCCCTTATGATAACAGAAATGAACCGCTCTGCTTCGACAATCCCCATATGATCTGTCAGACATTTCATTCCTTTATTCATAATCTCAACTGTACTTGCCTCCATGTCAATCCTCCTCTATTTCTACAATAAATTCGATTGGTGTTACCATTTTTATTTCATTTGACTTATATTTTAATAACCGTTTATCAGTTGAAATAAAATATTTGCATCCAGAGTAGATTGCTGACGCCACATGACAGGCATCCTTAAACTTAATACCTGTTTTCATGATTTCTGACGCCTTTTCTTCAATCATTGTTTTTCTCTCATCTCCCACGTAGCCATACGCATTTTGATCAATAAAGTCCAATATTGCATCTCTTCGCATCGGAAACGGATTGTTCCCACACTCATATCTTAACATATAAGAGCTAATCAATTCGAGCTTTTTCTCTCTGATCAATTCCTGAATATGCAGTTTTGCCTGCGCTTCCAGGGCCACCTTCATTTGCGATTGATCGTCATAAGGCCTGTTATAACAGCACATATCCAAGTAAATTCTATGCATCACTCATCTCCATCATTATCGCTCAGATTGCAATTCATTATAGCTGACAGATCCTGGAATGTCAAATAAGCCATTTGGCATTTTTTAATCGTTTCAGAATCGCAGCTGTCGTTTTATCCAATACAGAAAAAACGACTGTATTCCTTATTTTTCAGAATAATCGATAAAGCTGATATCCAGGTTCGCGTATCCGGAGATCCCGTCCACGGAGCCGGTGACGCTGTACTGCCACATGGAAAACTTATAGGGGTAGTCCGGCACATCCTGGATCTGGTTCAGCCAGATATCGTAATCTGTGAGCTTTGAGAGATCCACCTGTTTCAGGAGCCATTCCTTGTCCCCGCAGAGCATGGGGAGGTATCCCGCTCCCTGAACCGCATCCAGAAAAGTCTTCGCGATATCCGTCTTCTCCGCCCGGGACAATTTATCGATCCGGGAGGTATCTCCCGAAATTTCATCCATATAGAAGGCCACGGGATAGGTGACATTGTAATCCTTGATGGAGTCCAGCACCAGGTTTGCCTCCTCCAGGGCCTCATCCGTGGTAATCGCCTGGGAGAAGAAATAAACCCCCACCTGAAGTCCCGCGTCCGACGCGCGCTTTACATTCTCCGTAAAGTAATCGTCCATGACGAGCTGACCGCTGCTGTACCCTCTGGCGCCCACCCGCACCATCACAAAGTCCAGGCCGTCCTTTTTGACCTTTGTAAAGTCCACATAATCCTGCAGTTTGGAGATGTCCGCACCGACATAGGAGATTTGTTTTCCCTCCGAAAAATATTTCATGCGGTCGGACTGACAGACCAGCTTCGTGAAATCATATTCATGCTTCGGGAGGTAGGGACTGATCAGCACCCATTCCTCCTCGCCGTCCGCATTCGTCACAAGTGTGTGCTTGCCGTCCGTGGAGGGATCCTCCTGCGGTTCCTCCGAAGGCTCCGGCGTGGCCGCCGGCTCTGATTCTTCCGACTCCGGGTATTTGTCCCAGAAATCCAGATCCTCCGGAGATAAAGTGCTCCCCGTGAGCACGCCGCCTAGGTCGGCCACGGTGGCCTCCCCGGTCTCCTTCAGGACAGGGCTTTCCAGGGAGTCCCCAAAAGGGGAGCCTTTCCCGCTCTGTTCCTCCCGTGCCGGTTGGTTTAACGCCAGCACAAGCAAAAAAATCCCCACCGCAAACACAGCCACGCCGAGCATAACGGCGATGAGGGCAGGACTGAACTTTTTCTGTTCTTCAAAATCATCCGGAAGCTGCAAATTTCTTCTCCTCTATGCCTTTTGGATCCTGACAATCGCTTTCTTTGGACATTTTTCCGCGCAGACGCCGCAGCCCACGCACTTTTCCTGGTCGATCTCCGCGCAGAAATTCTCTACCGTGACCGCTCCCACAGGACAGTTCTTCGCGCAGATCCCGCAGCCGATACAGCCCGTATCGCAGGCTTTCATCGTAACCGGCCCCTTCTCCGTGGAGCGGCAGGCCACAACCGCCTTCGCGTCATAAGGGATCAGGGAGATCAGATGATTGGGACACGCGGCCACGCACTTGCCGCAGGCCCTGCACTTCTCCCGGTCCACCACCGCGATCCCCCTTTCGATGTGGATCGCATCAAAGGGACAGGCCTTCACACAGGTCCCATAGCCCAGGCACCCGTGCCGGCAGGCCTTCGGTCCGCCGCCGGGGACGAAAGCCATCATCCTGCAGTCCTGGGCCCCGGTATATTCGTAATCTTTCTTCGCTTTCTCACAGTCCCCCTGACAGTGGACAAAGGCGACTTTTCTCTGCCCTGCTTCCACCTGTACCCCGAGGATCTCCCCGATGGCCTTTCCCACGGGTTCTCCCCCCACGGGACAGGCGTTCGCGGGGGCTTCTCCCTTAGCGATCGCCGCCGCCAGGCCCGCGCAGCCCGCAAAACCGCAGCCGCCGCAGTTGTTTCCGGGCAGGGCCGCAAGGATCGCCTCCTCCTTTTCATCCGTTTCCACCTTAAATTTTATGCCCGCCATTCCCAGGAACAGGCCGATCAATATACCCACCGCACCCACGATGGCGGCGGCGATCAGAATACCCCATATACTCATGCTGTTCTCTTCCTGCCTTTCTCCCGATCCTGTCTATAAAAGCCCTGAAAAGCCGCAGAAGGCGATGGCCATTAGCCCCGCCGTCAAGAGGACCGTGGGCATGCCCTGAAAGGACTCCGGGATGTCGTTGTGCTCCATTTTCTCCCGCAGCCCCGCCAGGATCACGATGGCGATGGTAAAGCCCACTGCCGTGGCAAATCCGTTTACCGTGCCGGTGAGGATCCCGTATTCCTTCTGCACATTGCCCAGCGCGACGCCAAGGACGGCGCAGTTTGTGGTGATCAGGGGAAGATACACCCCGAGCGCCTGGTACAGGGAGGGCATGGCCTTCTTTAAGAACATTTCCACAAACTGCACCAGGGCGGCGATCACTAAGATAAACACAATGGTCTGCAGGTATTCGATCCCCAGCGGCACCAGAAGGTACTGATAGATCGCTCCCGCCACCGCGCTGGCAAGCGTGATCACGAAGATCACGGCGACGCCCATCCCTCCGGCGGTTTTTACTTTCTTAGACACTCCCAGGAAGGGACAAAGTCCTAAAAACTGGCTGAGCACCACATTGCTCACCAGGGAGGAACCGATCAGGATCATCAAAAGTTCTCTGACTTGACTCATCTACGCCTCCTCCTTTCCCTGGGATAGAGAGACCGGATCTTTCCGGACGGATTCCGGGCCGGCCGGCTCTCCGACGCTCCCCTTATCCGTTCCGTTTTTTACAGTTCCCTGACCCTTCTTTTCCTTTTCATCGCTGAGAATCGCTGAAACCGCCCGATCCTTTCCTGTTCTCCCGGACTTCGTTCCCTCGGACTCCGTTCTCCCAGATTTCGCTCCCTCGGACTCCGTTCTCCCGGATTCCGTTCCCCTGGATTCCGTTCTCCCGGACTTTGCTGAGGCGTCATAGAACCGTGTGCTGCACCCGGCTATTCCGCAGCCCGCACAGTCGTGGGCACAGCCGGCCGGCAGCTCTCGCTTCGGCTTTCCCGCCTTTGCCGCCTGAAGCTTTATAAAGTTCTGAAGGGCGGACAGCGCAGCCAGGACAAAGAAGGCGCCCGGCGCAAGGATAAAGATGCTGATCGGCGTGTAGGAGGCCGGAAGGACCGCCTGGCCAAACAGCTTTCCCGCACCCAGAAGCTCCCGCACTGCGCCGATGCAGGTGAGAGCCAGGGAAAAGCCCAGCCCCATCCCCAGGCCGTCGAAATACGAAGGGATCGGCGGATGGGAATAGGCGTAGCTCTCCGCCCTTCCCAAAATGATGCAGTTTACCACAATCAGGGAAATGTACATCCCCAGGGCGTCGTTCAGCGCCGGAAGATACGCCTCCAAAAGGAGCTGTACCACCGTCACAAAGGTGGCTATGATCACGATAAAAGCCGGAATCCGCACTCTGGAGGGAATCACCTTCCGCAGCAGGGAGATGATCAGATTGCTCATCATCAGCACCGCTGTGGTGGCGAGCCCCATCCCCAGGCCGTTAATGGCCGACGTCGTCACCGCCAGCGTGGGACACATGCCAAGCATCAAAACAAAAGTAGGATTTTCCCTGATGATTCCGTTTGTCAGTCGCTCCCAGGGGGTATCCGCCCTCTTTTCCGTAAGATCACTCATTTGCGGCACCTCCCCTCTCATTTCCAGGTATGTTTAATTCCTGCGCCATTTTCAGGGCGCCGTTCACTGCGTTCGTCACAGCCTTTGTAGTAATAGTCGCGCTGCTGATGGCGTCTATCACGCCTTCCTCATCGCTCCCGGTCTTTGTGTAAGCGATCTGTTCCACCGCAAGATCCTTCAGCTGGGGGATCAGGACTTCTTCCGCCCGCATCCCCTGCCCCGGCGTCTCCCCGATGGAAAGGATGGACACCCGGTTCAGAACGCCCTCCATAGTGATTCCCACATAGAGGACGATGTCCCCGTTATAGCCCTCGGAGGAAGTGGTCTCAACCACATAGCCGGTCTGGGTTCCGTTCCCCCGGACTGCGGCATAAACGCTGCCGATCTCCACCCCGTCCCCGGCCAGGGTCTCCGCAAGTTCCGCGCTGGGAGCGCTGTCCGTGAGGTTGAAAGAAAGGTCCGTTTCCCCGGGAAACACCGCCTGGCAGGCCTCCTGTATGGCTTTCTCCTGCTGGCGTCGGATGGGTTCCTTCGTCAGCTCATACACAAAGCCCAGGAGAAGTCCCGCCACAAGCGTAATGACCGTCAGTATCAGGGTCTCCCGCAGCATGACGGAGAGATCCGTATCGTTTTTGCTCCTGTTTTCGGAGGGCTTTTTCGCATCTGCCACGGGGGCCCCGCCGGTCTCCGGCTCCTCCGGCAGATCGTCGTCGGGTTCTTCGATCAGTTCAATGTCCAAATCATTCTGCATGCTTCCTCCCCTCCTTTCCGAAGGCCACCGGCCTTGTCACTTTTTCGATCGGAGGAACCAGCAGGTTACCGAGGATGATCGCATAGGAGACGCCCTCCGCGCCGGGTCCGAAATACCGGAACACACCGGTGAGGATCCCCAGGATCACGCCGTAGAGATACTGTCCCTTTACAGTGATGGGACGGGTCACGTAATCCGTTGCCATAAAGAAGGCCCCCAGCATCAGGCCGCCCCCCGCCAGCTCCGCCGACAGGAACGCGGGATCCAGCCCGTGCCCTCCAAAGAGCAGGGTGAAAACCGCAAAGGATACGATGTAGCTCCCCGGGATCCGCAGATCAATCACACCCGCCAGGATCAGGATGCAGGCCCCTATCACGATGGCGATCATGGAAGTCTCCCCGATGGTCCCCGGGATCCTTCCCGTGATCATGTTCATGATATTCACGTTTTCCCCCGCTTTCAGCAGCGCCAGAGGTGTGGCGCCGGTATAGGCGTCAAGGGCCCCCGCCCCTTCGCAGGTAAAATTCGTCATCTGGGAGGGAAAGGAGATCAGCAGGAAGCACCTGGCAGCCAGCGCGGGATTCATAAAGTTCTGTCCCAGACCGCCGAAGAGCATCTTCACCACAAGGATCGCAAAGACGCCGCCCAGGGCCGCCATCCAGAGGGGAATCCCCACCGGAAGGTTCATGGCAAGCAGAAGTCCCGTCACCACCGCCGAGAGATCCGTCACCGTGGTCTTTTTCTTATATAAGCCGAACAGAAATTCCGTCAACACTGTGGAACAGATGGTGACGCAGATCACCAGCGCCGCCCGGGGGCCGAAATTATAGATGCCAAATCCCGCCGCGGGGAGCAGCGCGATGACCACCAGCATCATAATGCCGCCCGTAGTCGCGCGGGACCGCACATGGGGGTTTGACGAAACCTGAAACAATTCACTCATCCCGCTCTCCTCCTACTTCTTTTTCTTTGCAAGCTGCAGCTTGCGCATGGATTTGATCTCCTGGGTCAGGGGACGCTTTGCGGGGCAGACATAGCTGCAGCACCCGCACTCGCAGCATTCCATGCCGTTGTATGAAAGGAAGGTCTCCTCGTCGCCGCGCTCCGCCGCGTCCGCCAGCCTGCTGGGCATAACCCGTCCCGGACACACTTCCAGGCAGCGCCCGCAATTGATGCAGGGACCGGGCTCCATGGCGGAGACGATATCCTTTGAAAACGCCAGAAGCGCTGTGGATGTCTTTGTCACGGGAACGTCCGTGCCGAACATGGCGGTTCCCATCATGGGGCCGCCGCAGATAATCTTCTCGGGCTGTTTTGAAAAACCTCCCGCCTCCTCCAGAACCTCCGTATAGCTCATACCTGTGGGAACCTTCAGATTGCAGGGAATCCGGACTGCGTCGCCGCTCACCGTCACAATGCGCTCCATCAGGGGTTGTCCCTCCGTCACCGCTCGGAAAACCGCTGTCAGAGTGTCCACATTGTTCACGATACAGCCCACGTCCGCCGGCAGCATGGAGGAGTTGATCTTCCGCCCCGTGGTGGCATAGATCAAAGTCCGCTCGCCGCCCTGGGGATACTTTGTCTTTAGAGCCCTGACGCTGATCCTGGTCTCTCCCCGGGTCAGGTCCCGAAGAAGTTTCACGCAGTCCGGCTTATTGTCCTCCACCGCGATGATCCCCTGGGCCTTGTCAAAAAGTTTCAAAACAATTTTCAGCCCGCCGATCAGCTTTTCCGGCTCCTCCAGCATCCTGCGGTAGTCGCTGGTAAGATAGGGTTCGCACTCGGCGCAGTTTGCGATCACATACTCGATCTTTTCCGGCGCCTTCGGAGAGAGCTTCACATGGGTCGGAAACCCGGCGCCGCCCATGCCGACGATACCCGCGTCGCGCACGATCGCGAGGATCTCATCCCGGCTCAGTTTCTCCCAGGACTCCCGCCGCTCGTACGGCACTTCTTCATTCAGGCCGTCATTCTCGATCACAATGCTCATCACATTGTCCCCCGAGGCGACCCGCCTGGGTTCAATCGCCTTCACGGTTCCTGAAACCGAAGAATGAACAGGCGCGGAAACAAAAGCCCCCGCCTCCGCGATCATCTGCCCGCGCAGTACCCTGTCGCCCTTTGCGACGATGGGTTTTGCCGGGGCTCCGATGTGCTGGGAAAGAGGATAAACACAGATTTTTCCGGGCTCAATTTCACGAATCTTTTTTTTCTTGGTGAGATCCTTCCCGTCATAGGGATGGATACCGCCCTGAAACGTCAGTTCAGCCATTCCGTCTTCTCCTTTCAGAGATTTCCTGTCAATATTAACTATACTCTCTTTTCTAACAAAATTCCACTTTAAATTCTCTTTTTATGGCTTTTTGGAAGAATATGTGGTACAATACAAAACAGAAATCATCCGCAGGCGGCGTCCGTCCAGGAGGTTATGATGAAAGTATCTCAGGAAATCTTACAAGACTATACGATCCAGTACCCAATCGAAAAACTGTGCGAACCGGAAAAGATCCTCTTTCTGGATATAGAGACCACGGGCTTTACCGCCCGGTCCTCCTATCTGTATCTCATCGGCTGCGCCTTCTTCCGGGAAGGTTCCTGGCAGACGATCCAGTGGATGGCGGAAAATTATCAGGAAGAAACCCAGCTCCTGGACGCTTTTTTCCGGTTTGCTGAAAATTATACCATGCTGGCGCACTACAACGGCAACAATTTCGACCTGCCCTATCTCATGGAAAAATGCCGGCAGCTGGAGCTCCCCTATTCCCTGGATTCCTTTGAGGGGATAGACCTGTACCGGCGGATCGCTTCCTGCAAAACTTTCCTGTGCCTGGAGAACTGCAAGCAGAAAACCGTGGAAAAATTTCTCGGCATAAACAGGGAGGATATCTGTTCCGGAGGCGATCTGATCGGTGTGTACCAGGACTATGTAAACGCTCCTTCCGAGGAAGGCGCGCGGCTCCTGCTTCTGCACAACAGGGATGATCTGAGGGGCATGCTCTCCATACTTCCCATGCTGGCCTACCAGGACGCGCTGCATCTCCCCCTCAAGGCAAAAAAAGTTCAGGCGAACCGCTACCGGGATTCCGCCGGGGGCGTGCGAACGGAACTTTTGATCTCCATCGGCCTTCCCACTCCCGTGCCAAAGGCAGTCATGGCCTCCTCCTGCGGGTGTTTTGCAAAACTGGAGGGCGCGCTGGGAGAAATTCGGGTTCCCGTCCGGGAGGGAGAGCTGAAATATTTCTATGCGAATTATAAGGACTATTATTATCTTCCCGAGGAAGATCTGGCCCTGCACAAGTCCGTGGCCACTTTCGTGGAAAAGGAAAAACGCATACAGGCCACGGCCCAGAACTGCTACACCCGTAAGAAATCCCAATATCTCCGGCAGTGGTCACCTCTGTTCGCTCCCTTTTTTAAGAAGGACTACTCCGATCGGGAACTCTATTTTGAACTGACGGACGAGATGAAGAAGAACCGTTCTGCCTTTGCATCCTATGCGAGCCATATTTTGAATATGCTTGCCGAAAACGCTTAATCACAGGCCAAAAACCTTCGCGGCTCTTTTTCCCACTGCGAAGGTTTTTTCGTTGTCTGTCACATCATCTTCAATTTTATGAGGCATTTCATTTCGAGTAAAAGAAGGAATTCCGCCTCTGATACCCTATGTCCTTGTAATCCATGATCTGCTCCGTGCTGCCGATAAACAGTGTGCCGCCCGGGGCCAGCGAAGCATAAAATTTTCGAAAGATTTCCTCTTTCGCCTCCTCCGTGAAATAGATCAGCACATTTCTGCAGACGATCAGATGAAAGTCCCTCTGGTAAGGATCTTTCAGAAGATTGTGCTCCTGGAAATGCACTCTCGCCTTGACCTCGTCCGCGATCTTATAGGAGAGCCCGACCTTTGTGAAAAATCTCTTCCGAAGGTCTTCCGGAACCGACGCAACGCTCTTTTCTTTATAAAGGCCAACCTTTGCCTTTTCGATGATCTGCTTATCCAGATCTGTCGCAAAGATATTGATCTGGGACAGAGGGACAAAGCGGGACAGAGCCATCACCAGGGAATAGGGTTCGTCCCCGGTAGAGCACGCTGCGCTCCAGATCTTCAGATTTTTTCCAAACCGTCCGATCATCTCCGGGAAGACCTCTTTTTCCAAAAAAGCCCACTGTTCCGGGTTCCGGTAAAATTCCGAGACATTGATGGTAATATAGCTGACAAACTCTTCAAAGAGTTCTTTGTCGCTCTTCAGAGCGGTTACGTACCGATCGTAGCCGGAGAAACCATGATTGGCAATCAGCGTATCGATCCGTCTCTTCATCTGCTGTTCCTTATAGGAACTCAGGTCAATCTCCGTCAGCTTCCATATCTCTTTTTTGAAGTATTCGTAATCATAGACCAATGTCATCTCCACACTCCCTCATAAATGTCGTTTCTGTCCATCTGTGACTGTCCATACAAAATTGGGCCGGTATCCCGTCGTTCCCGGACGGTTCCAAGCCATCTTCTGCCCGTCCGGCATCCGGTTTTATCCCGAAAAAGATAAGAGGCTCCCTTCCGGCAGCCTCTCGTTTTTTCCTTTGAATCTTCTTACTCTTCCTCAGAAGCGATCACAGCATTGATGTCAACCGGAACAACATCCTTGTCGCTATCCTTGGGATCCGGCGCGAACATTGCTTTCACGCTCAGGGAAATCTTTCTGTCCGCCTCGTTGAAATCCACAACCTTCGCGGTGATCTCCTGGCCAACGGTAAGAACATCCGACGGCTTATCCACATGATCCTTGGAGATCTGGGATACATGGAGAAGCGCGTCAACGCCTTCCTCCAACTCCACGAAAGCGCCGAAATCGGTCATCCTTGCAACTTTGCCGGTCACCACATTGCCAACTGCATACTTCTCAGCGGCGTCCTTCCAGGGATTTGCGTCCTCAAACTTCAAAGAGAGGGCGATCTTATTTCCATTGATCTCCTTGATCAGGACCTTGCGGGTCTCGCCAACCTTGAAGACCTTCTTGGGATGCTCGATGCGTCCCCAGCTCATCTCGGAGATATGTAACAGTCCATCCGCGCCTCCCAGATCGATGAAAGCGCCAAAATCCGTAACATTCTTCACAACGCCTTCCACGACGTCACCCTCGTGGATCCTCTCAAAGAGTTCCTTGCGAAGGGCTTCTTTCTTCTCCACGAGAAGCTGACGGCGGTCGCCGATGAAGCGTCTCTTCTTGGGATTGTACTCCGTAATCACAAACTCGATCTCCTGGCCGGCAAACTTGTTCAGATCCTTCTCATAAGTATCGGAGACAAGACTTGCGGGGATAAAGACATGCACGCCTTCCACCACAACGGTGAGTCCGCCGTCAAGAACCTGAGTTACAACCGCTTTCAGGATCTCCCGGTTGTTGTATGCTTCTTCAATTCTCTTGTTTCCTCTCTCGGCGGCAAGCCTCTTGTAAGTCAGAACAACCTGCCCGTCCCCGTCGTTTACCTTCAGAACCTTGACTTCCATGGAGTCGCCGGGTTTTACAACCGTGGTCAGATCCAGGGAAGAATCATTGCTGTACTCATTGCGGGTCAGGATGCCATCGGATTTATAACCGATATTCAGAACGATCTCGTCCGGCTTCACATCGATAACTTTGCCTTCCACTACCTCTCCTGTATGAATTGTCTTAATAGATTCTTCCAGCATTTGTTCAAAAGTTAATTCTGACATAATTTTGAACCTCCTCAATTAGTTTGTTTGGGGTGGAAGCCCCCGCGGTAATACCCACCAGGCGAACAGCTTTAGGCAAGACCAAATGTAAGTCATCCAGTGTCTGTATAAAATAGGTGGATTCACATTCCTGACTGCATATCTCATACAGTTTTCTTGTATTGGAACTGTGCTTCCCTCCTATTACTATCATCACATCAGCGGCCGACGCGAGTTCCCGCGCAGCCCGCTGCCTCTCTTCCGTCGCATTACAGATAGTATTCACAACACTACCATTGTAACCTCTTTTGCGAAAAATTTCAACTATATTGTCAAATTTCTTATAATTAAATGTTGTCTG
>CANQCF010000080.1 GCA_947589505.1 uncultured Acetatifactor sp.
CTTGCGATCAGATACAGATACCATATCACCGCAGTCCCGTCCAGCAGGATATACAGAAACGGCGACCACTTCCGAAAAATCACCACCGGGATCATAAAGACCCAGAAAGTGACGCAGGCCCCGATCACCGCCAGGGACCATGGCCTTCCCGGAAAAGCAAACCGGTTTAAGAGTCCGCAGGTCACCGCCGTGGCGAGAGATACCATCGTGACCAGCCATCCGAAATCCTTGCTCCGGATCTCTTCCACCTTGGCCTTTTCTTTCGGAAATGGCGTCTCTATATTTTCCTTTCTGACCTCTCTCGGATTCAGAACCGGGGTGCCGCAAAGCGGGCACTCCTTCGCAGAGGCGTCCAGCTCCACCCCGCAGTTTACACAATACGACATTCCTCTCCCTCCTGTCTCTCCAACTCCCGACTCTCCGGCTTCTGTCTCTTCGGCTCCTGTCTCTCTGGCTCCTGCCTCTCCAGCTCCTGTCTCTCCGGCCCCTGTCTCTCCGGCCCCCGGCTCTTCGGCCCCTGTCTCTCCGGCCCCTGTCTCTTCGGCTCCTGTCTCTCCGGCCCCTGTCTCTCCGGCCCCTGTCTCTCCGGCCCCCGGCTCTCCCGGTTGCTCTCGATCTTCACCGGTATCCCGTCCTGCACCAATTTCCGGAAAAAATACCTCTCCACATCCGTCTCCACGATACTGCTGGCAAAATTCACGGTCAGGACATCCCCAAAGCTGATGACCGCGCAGTTTGTCCGATTAGAAAACGGCTGTCCCATATAGATGTCAAAGCGCTCAATATAAGGCTCCATGCTCTCCGGCACCCGGAGCGCCCCCATATTTGTCAGCCCGGCGGAGGAATTGCGGTCCTGTACCTTTGTGTAAAACTGCCGCACCACGAGATCTTTCAGCCACAGCGGCACGACCCTTATAAAAAGGTTGCTCTGGGTCCGGGCGTTTGTGGTGATATCCCCCCGCAGGAATTTCTCGTTCACATAATAGCGCATATAATGATGCACCTGCGTCACGATTTCCTCAAAGGTATATTTTCCAAGCCTGGGATCCACCCCCGGATAGATCATCGTAATAAAGTTCCGCAGCGTTTTAGAGGGAAAAAACCGCCTGAGATTCACCGGCATGGCGATCCGCACCGGCCTGAGACGGAACAGACTGCTCTCCTCCTGCTTCCGCAGCAGCGCGTACAAAAGGACCGCGTTCAGATACTCCGTGATACTGGCGCCGTATTTTCCCGCCACCGCCCTGACGGCAGAGACGGACATGATCCCGTCTATGATATTCAGGGTATAAAAGGGCTCCTTAGTCCCCCGGACGCGGTATGTCTTCTCCCCCGGCCTGGGCGGGCAGACCTTCGCATTTGCGTAGCGCAGATAGGCATCCTCCAGCTCCCCCGGGTCCGGCTCCTCATGGATATCCAGCACATACCCGCCGTTCTCGATCTCCCCGTGTCCCATAAGCCTCAGATACTCCGCTGTCAGCGTCAATAAGAGATACATGCCCCCCGTTCCGTCCCCCAGACTGTGATGGGCCTCCAAAGAAATTCGGTTCCGGTAATAATAAAAGCGCACCAGATACCGGTTATCGGCCTTGACATTCATGGGCTGGCAGGGATTCTTCACATCCGGCCGCACAAAGGGTCCCGGCCGGGTATTCGGCTCCAGATATCTCCAGAACAGGCCCCTCCGCATAGCAGTCTTATAAGTGGGGAACCTGGGCATGGTCCGGTCCACCGCCTGCTGAAGAATATCGGGATCGACTTTTTCCTTCAACAGCACGGAAAGCCGATATACAGAAGAAAAATCCTTCCTCTGCAAGGTGGGATAAACAATGGCCGAGAGATCCAGCCTGTACCAGTCCCGTTTATGCTCCGCCATGATCCCCCCCTTTTCTTGACTGTTTCCGGCCTTTCCTGGGCCTTTCCCGATCCTTTCGCAGGTTTTCGCGTGATCTCTTCCCCGGCAGTTCAGCGCTTTTTTCCAAGCCGCGCCTATGCGCATTCCACCGCCTTGCAGCATCAGAGCTTACCCCTGCGAAACCAAATTTATTCCTCCGACATGGCCTTTCCTACGAAGTGTAAAAAAAGAGTGTCAAGCCGATGCTCAACACTCTTGGGATGCAGAAAGAGGGACTTGAACCCTCATGGTATTGCTACCACACGGACCTGAACCGTGCGCGTCTGCCAATTCCGCCATTCCTGCGAACAAGATAGATTATATCCTGCCCCCGATAAAATGTCAATAGTTTTTTTGTAAAATTCGGTTCGGTAAACTTCAGTTCTTAATTTTCATTATTTCCTGCCGGAAAATTTCCCGCCTTCACCAGCCTCTTTTCACAGTCGTCCAGCTGTCTCTGATTTTTTACAACGATCACTTTATCCCCGTACTGTGCGCAAACCTGGTCATAGCGTGCTCTGGCCGCCCGAGTCCTCTGATCGTGAAGGACCCACCGGATAAACTCCCAGTCCAGCTTTTCGTCACAGCCCTCCGCCATATCCGGCCGGGTCTGGTTCTTAAATTTAAGATATCTGCGCACGACCCGGAGCAGACAGGACCAGCGATTCAATAAAAGCAGAATGATGATATCGGCTTCTTCCATCCGCCTCTCATAAAAAAGTTTCGAATAATTTCCGTCAATGACCCAGGATTCATGGGAATCCAGGAAATCTTTCGTAATCCTCTGCTTTTCCTCTGCTGACCGGATCTGCCACCCCGGCAGGAAGTGAACGGCGTCAAAGTGGAGCACATCCGCCTGATAGACCTCTCCCAGTTTCTCCGCAAGCGTAGATTTTCCGGCTCCGCTGTAACCTATGACCGCAACCTTCATGACAGCTCCCTTCTGGGATCCTATCCCCTCTCGCAGGCAACGATTCTAAGGGATCAAACGGTCTGCCGCGGCCTGAAACTTTCTTTTTCCACCACAGCGTAAATGTCCTTTCCCATCTTTTCTTCAAAATAGTGCTTGAATTCCAGATTCTTATTCCACTTATCCTGCGGATAGAAACCATACCTGCGCTTCACATCCGCCATCCGTGTTTCCATATCCAGGACGCCCTCCGCTCCCGCCAGGGAATCGCACAGCTGAATCAGACGGTCATAGTCGTCCATAGTCACCCCAAAATTCAACTGCGGAAGATGGGGCGCACGAGATCCGGCGGATCTCGGCTCTGCGCCGACCGACGAGCCATTTATGGCGAGGAGACCTTGAACCCTTGGGTGAAAGGACTCCTTGCCATAAAAGGAAAAAGGCTAAGCCTTTGGCTTATCCTTTTTCCTTTTCTGCGGAAGATGGGACTTGAACCCACACGGTGTAACCACCACAAGATCCTTAGTCTTGCTCGTCTGCCAGTTCCGACACTTCCGCGCAATTATCACGCAAGTTGTATATTATCATCATGAGGTAAAAAAGTCAACCGTTTTTTTGTAAAAGGAGGGGAAATCTTGTAATTCAGCGAAAACCGTGTTATTATAGTTTTAATGGAAGTCTGCTTCCAAATACATATGCCGAAAGGAGTTTCACTTATGCAAAAGTATTTCTGTAATCCCTGTGGTTATACGTATGACCCTGAAAAGGGCGATCCCGAGCACGGCATCGCGCCCGGAACTGCTTTCGAAGATCTTCCGGACGACTGGGTATGCCCTGTCTGCGGTATCGACAAGAGCATGTTCCAGCCCTGCATCGAGAACTATTAAAAAAGGCGGGACAGCGGTTGGCTGAACCGTTACTGCAAACGCAAGAACCTCCAGGCCGTCAGGAGACAGACTCCCTCGGTCCGGAGGTTTTTCCCTTTACGGGTGCAGTACCGTATTCTCATAGCCGGCTTCTATGGCCGCGTTGCAATCCTCGTCGATCTCTTCCGCGATCTCCCGGATATCCTTCTCCCCGTACAGCAGGTCCTGTATGTGAGGATAAAACACTTCCCGGACACCGTTCCAGTTGGGATTGTTCCCCGTATAATTGACGCTGCGGGAGGTGTTTTCCACATACTTGGTCATCCCTCTCTCCTCCGCCTGCTCCCGGTACTTTTCCGCCACTCTCCGGCTGCAGGTAATGCCCCCGGTGCTGTAGTCCAGCCAGTCCGTCTCATAGACATATTTTACAAACGCCTTAGCTGCGGCCAGGCGGTCCTCATCACCGTTGTCAAACACTGTAAAACCGACCAGATTGTCCGTACAGTACCCGCCTCCGTCGAGAGAGGGGAAATTGACATAGCCAAGCTCGTCCAGCCCCGAATCCCGAAAGACCGCATAAAGGGCCGGGTTGGAGACATAAAAGACCAGCTGATTATTGACAAACAGATCATAATTATCCATCATCACCATGGAATCGCAGTTCGGCGGAAAATACCCCGCCTCCTTCCAGCTTCGCAGCATCTCCATGGCGGCAATCCCCTCTTTCGTATTGAGGTGGAAACGCATATTTTCGTCATAGAAACTGCTGCCTTTGCTGCGGAAAAAGGTCATGATGTGCATATCTCCGTTCCGGTCCCCCGCGTACATCATCATGGGATACACGGTATCCGGAAGCTTTTCCTTTAAGGTGGACAGGACTTCCTCCCATTCCTCTTCCGTCCAGCTCTGAATTTCATCCCTGTCTGAAATGTAACTGTCAAGCCCCGCTTCCCGCATAAGCTTTTTGTTATAGCACAGCGTGTTCATGCTGGAGAGAAACGGCATCATGTAAGTCCTGCCCTCCACCTGTCCGCTTTCCCAATAAGTGTCCGGGATATCCGACCGGATCTCATCCGTGATGATATCGTCCAGAGGAACCACTGTCCCGTCATAGATGTACGAAGACATGTTAAAGAACCCGGAAGATAGCACATCCACCGCGTTTTCCGTCCCGTAACAGCCGGTGACCTCGTCCATCTCCTTATTGTTCTCAAACTGCACCACTTTTACGGTTATATCCGCGTCTTCATACTGCTCCGCAAACGCCTCGCCCGCCTGCATAAGGAACCCATACATATCCTTTTCCGTTCCATCCGCCAGCGAATCCAACGCGTATACCGGCGTTTTCAGCGTCAGCGTGATCTCCGGCTTTTTCCCTCCCAGTCCGCCGCATCCGGAAAGCAGTCCAACGATCCCGATCCCGGCCAACGCGGCGCATAACACTTTCGTTCTCATCACTTTTTCTCCTCTGTGCTTCTCTGTGTAATGATCTCCCTATCGTCGCTTTTTCTCCCCCGTACTTCTCTGGGTAATGATCTCCTCTATCGTCACTTTTCCTCTCCCATGCTTCTCTGTGTAATAATCTCCTCTATCATCACTTTTCCTCTTCCGTGCTTCTCTGTGTAATGATCTCCTCTATCGTCTCAAACAGCGCCTTGATATCAATGGGCTTTGCGATATATCCGTCCATACCCGCTTCCAGCGCTTTCTGTCTATCCTCCGCGAAAGCATTGGCCGTCATGGCGATCACCGGAATCTCCGCCAGTTCCTTCTGGTTAAACTGCCGGATCGCCTTTGTGGCCTCATAGCCGTCCATCACCGGCATCTGCACATCCATCAGGACCAGATCAAAGTATCCCGGCTCTTCCTTCTGAAGGATCTCGCAGGCCCTGCTTCCGTTTTCCGCCGTCTCCACCAGGATACCGGCTTCCTCCAGAAGAACAGTGGCGATCTCCCGGTTCAGTTCGTTATCCTCAACCAGCAGGATCCTTCTGCCGGTAAAGTCGAAGGCCGTTTTCTCCGTCTCCTCCTCCGGCTCGGGTTCCGCACAGCACCTCAGGAGCAGTTCCCGCAGACTGGAGGGGAACATCGGCTTGCTGATAAAGTCTGTGACACCGGCCTCCCGGGCCTCCGACTCGATATCCGACCAGTCATAGGCGCTCAATATAATGATAGGTGCGTCATTGCCGACGATCTTCCGGATACGCCTCGCCGTCTCGATGCCGTTCATGTCCGGCATCAGCCAGTCGATGATATAGACGCCGAAGGGATCCCCCATGGTGCAAGCGTCCTCCGTCCTCGCCACCGCTTCCTTTCCAAAGGTACACCACTCGGAACGCATCCCGATATCGATCAGCATCTTGGAGACATTCCGGCACACGTTCATATCGTCGTCTACCACAAGCCCCCGGATCCCCTCCAGGCTTTCGATCCGCTTCGGCTCCTTTTGGTTCTCCTGGAGCTTGAATTCCAGTGTCACGACAAACTCCGTCCCCTTCTTTTCCTCGCTCTCCACGGTGATCGTGCCGCCCATCATCTCCACTATATTCTTCGTGATGGACATTCCAAGGCCGGTGCCCTGGATTCCGCTGACCGTGGAAGTCTGCTCCCGGGTAAAGGGATCGAAGATCGTCTTCACAAACTCCGCGCTCATGCCGATCCCGTTATCCTTGACCCGGAACTCAAAAGTTCCGTAGCCCTCCCGGGAGGACGCCCTCTGAGAGATCCGGAAAGAAACCTTTCCGCCCGGATGGGTGTATTTGATGGCATTGGACAGAATGTTGAGCAATACCTGATTGAGCCGCAGCTTGTCGCAGTAGATCTCCTCATCCGCGATATCCTCCGCATCGATGAACAGCTCCAGCTGCTTGGCGTTGACATCCGCCTGTATGATATTTTTCAGGGACAGAAGGATCTCCGAAAGACTCTCCGGCTGCTCGCTGAGATTCATCCGGCCGCTCTCGATACGGCTCATATCAAGGACATCGTTGATCAGACTGAGCAGATGATTGGAAGACTGCGCGATCTTTGCCAGATAATTTATGACCTGCTCCCGATTGTCGATATGGGTCGTGGCAAGCGCCGTATAACCGATAATGGCGTTCATCGGCGTCCGGATATCGTGGCTCATATTGTTGAGGAACGTCGTCTTTGCGCGGTTTGCCGACTGCGCCATAGTCAGCGCTTCGGCAAGCTCCTGCCTGTGCTGTTCCTCCACCTGGCGCCTTTGCTCCGCTACGGCCGCCTGGGCATTCTTTCGGGAAATGATCAGGATCACCGAGACTACAATGACCATCACCAGGAACATCAGCAGCGTAAAGATCAGGATCAGACTCTGGCTCTGCCGCTCAAACACAGCCCGGGGAACACACATGCAGAAATTCCATTCCCCTTCCGCCATCGGAATGATCAGCATGACATAATCCCTGCCGTTTTTATCCTGAAATTCAAAGGCAAGCTCCGTATTTCCCTCCAGCGCCGCCCTCACATCTTCCTCAGCCACTCCCCGTTTGTAGGTCACCTGGGAGAGCCGATCCTCAAAGATATTGGCCGCGTTCTGGGAGTCGAAGTTTACGGTATCCTCTAAAAGATACTCCCCCGTCCGGGTAACGACCACGCTTGCCCCCTCTCCCTCAAAGCTGTCCAGCTTAACGTCGTCCAGCAGCATATCGATATCCATGCTGGCAATCACCCACTCATAGGTGACGCCGGACACGGTAAAAGGCCGGATCCTGCTTCCGATGATCATCACTTCTCGCCGCCCGGCTACGGCAACGTTCTTGTTTTCCAATCGATAAATAATATGATCATCCGAGTCCGGGAGCAGCCCTGCCGCCGCTTCATCCGTGTAGATCTTCCTGTTGCTGTTCACCGCCTGCCCGTCCGCCGCAAACAGCATCAGCCGGTCAGCCGCCACAAGATTTTTGCGAATGGAAAGCTCGTCGCAGAGCGCTTCCACATCCGCCGGTTTTTCCTGCCGCAGCTCGTTTCCGATCCCCAAAAGCGTCTCCAGAGTATTGCTGACCGTAGTCTCGATGGTCTGCGCGTCATGCTTTGAGAGCTCTTTCATATTTTCGACCGACAGATCGATGATCCTGCCCGTGACAAGCTGATACGCTGCGAACCATAGAAACAGCATAGCAATGATAACGGCCAGTATAATCCCGCCGCTCCTAACATTTACCTTTCCGGACTCCTTGTCTTTCATTTCTGCCCTCTCCACACGCTCCCTATACAGGATCCGTAAAACGCCTTTAATCCCCCGAAGACACCCGCTGCCGGCGATCAGGCGTACCCATATCCGCATATTATTATAGCACGGCAGACCTTTTCCTGCTACCAATTTTCATCGGAATTTACTCCTCAGAATTTTACCTCCGGCGTATCCGTATTTTCCGGGCTGTCCGGAACCGCAAAAAGTCAGCTCTCACTGACTTTCTTATTATGCCACAATTCCAAAATGCTCTGCTGCGATCTCATTCAGCTGCGCGGCAATATCTGAAAAATCGCAATTCAGATCCAGCGTTTTTACACTTATCTTGTTTCCACTCATCTGATATGTGTTGTTGGGCTGTACTGCCTCCTCTGTTCGGGCATAGAGCAGCATGCCGGAAACCACATGAGGGGTCTCAGCCAATTCAATATCCTTGTTCTTAACGTAAGCAAACATCTGATAGAGATTGTTTGAATGAACCGTATGGATACCGTGCCATTTCTGCGTAGTGTGCGAATAATATTTCGCGTCAATAATGAGTACTTTATCCTCGTAGGAAAGCATGACGTCACTATGCATAATTGGGAGCATTTCCCGCATCCCATCATCAACAGCCCAGGGTATCTGTGATGCGCTTGCCGATATCTGAGGGAACTCTCTGCGATAGTACTCAAGAATGAACTTCTCATACAGGCGGCACATTCTCTGTTCATCTAAGAAATCCATCAATCGAGTAGTACCATCCGAATTCGTCTGAAGCAATCCTTTGACTACTAAATAACAAATTGAAATCAGCATCCGATATGTCTGGTTGCTGCGGTTATACTGCACATTCCAATTGATGGTATGGACATCAAGAAGTTCTATTTCATCGAAAAATACCAGCAGCTTTCTGAGCTCTTTTTTGCGTGTTTTAGAGATATCCGCGCGAAGAAGCAGCACCATCGTCGTCTTGATGATTCGATTCATGTAAGAATTTACGGAAAAATCATCATAAGAACAGATCAATTGTTTTTTTAGCAGGCTTCTCGTTTTTATAGATTCCGAGATCTGAATTCTGCCGCGCAGCGAAGCAACTGATTCCGTATGTTCTATGTATTCTCGCCCCAGTCCGCGCTTCAACTGTACAGAGGTGCCCTTTGCCAGAATTGCTGCGCACAGCTCCGCCACATTATCAAATTGTTCCGTCGCTATATTCTTATAGCCCTGCTCGTTTAACACCTGAAAGGCATAAGACAGCATATAATAAATGTTCTGAATTGGTATCACTTAACAGCACTCCTTAAATTATAAATCCAGTCCTTTACCTTTACCGGCTCATCAAACCAGTATTCCTTTAACAGCGGTATCAGCTCGAACTCTACGATGCCGGAAAGGACCTGATCCGTGACCTCATCAAGATTACAGAAAAAGCTGTGTCCAATACAGAAGCCTTCACCAAGCGACTCATCTGCTGCAATAACCGCATTCAATTTTTCCACACAGTTTATAAGGCTATCGAATTTATCACTGGCCAGGTTCATTTGATACTCACGGAAACCATCCGTCTCAAAACCGGGCTTCATCTCGTAAAATGCGAATCTTCTCCTGAGAGCATAATCCAGCATTGCCAGGCTGCGGTCTGCCGTATTCATCATACCAATGATATAAACATTGCCCGGAACGGAAAACTTCTCATCTGAATAAAGCAGCTGAAGCTCCACACCGCGCTTGTCACTTTCTATCAGCATGAACAACTCACCGAATATCTTACTCAAATTGCCGCGATTGATTTCATCAATGATAAAGAAGTAGTCATTTTCGCTGTCAATCTCGGCCTTTTTGCAGAAATTGTAAAATGCGCCTCGTTTAAGCTCAAAACCTTTCTCTGAGGGACGGAAGCCCATGATAAAATCTTCATATGAGTAACTCTGATGAAACTGCACCATCATGACACGCTTTGAGTCCTTAACCCCCATCATCGAATATGCCAGCCTCTTTGCTGCGAAAGTTTTACCAACCCCCGGTGCACCTTGCAGGATGACATTTTTCTTATTCCTGACAAGAGCAGCCAATGTTTCGTAGCTGTCTTCATCCATATATACTTCTTCAAGGAATTTTTCTGCATCGTATGCAGGGTATTCAATTTCCTGTTCCTCAACGTCATCTATAGTATCGCTCTCAAAGATGGCGTTCAGCTTTTCGACATAGTCTGTATAAGCGGTGATGTCAGTCAGCGTTTTCATAGCCGCCTGGCCAGGGTGTTCCCATTCACCTTTATGCGTCCAGTTTACTTTCCGAACATTCTTGTATTGCTGACGGCTCGTATCAAACTCGTATGCCGATTCCACGACGCCGCGGCCAATAACCTGATACATGCCTTTTTTGGCAAATACAATATCGCCGGGCTTCATATCGTTAGCAAACTGCCATGTTGCATATGCCGCATTTTTATAAGACTTAGAAGGATCAATCTTTTCCTTCATGGCCTGCCTCATCTCATCCTTGCTGCTATACGCACTCAGATCGCCAATCTTATCCCAGCCGATTGCCATGATTCCGCTGTTATAACATTCCTTCCAGATTACCGCTCCATCACCGGGAGAATAAATCCAATAATGAGGAGTTACTACATCTTCATCTGCTAAAGCTGCACCCTTGGTTTCACGTTCGGCCTGCACCTGTTTGTCCTGATACATTTTATTGATTTCCTCTGAGTAACGCCAAGCCTCGGAACTCAGCTCTTTAAAATCTTTCAGGGAGCTCTCAGCGCTTTGAAGATAAGTCCGCATCCTTTCAACAATATCAAAATACTTCCTGAACGGGATTTTTGTTTCAACGGCCGGAAGCGTCTGCACCAGGTCTGCCGGGAGCTTACCGGACTCATAGATGTACCACGTGTTGCGCTGATCCAAATTCAAGAAAGAATCCGGTGCGATCCAAAACAATCCCATCGTTATTTTGCTGTTACCGTTTCCTTTTTTGTTGATGGTTAAGTCAAAATACTCCGAAAGCTCTGCACGTTTGTCCGGCGACGAACTTGCTGCGTATACAAGGGCAGCTTCAAACAGCTTCCAGAGGTCATCGATATCGCCATCTTCCCGATTGCCAATAAAATAGTAGAATATGGCGTTTTGATTATTCAGCACCGGGATACTGTCAAACGAGGTCGGCACAGGTGCGGTAACACCAAATAAATCAGCGATGGCAGAAATGATCTTTTTACGGTTTACCTCTTTCATTGAGCTTTTATTGAAAAGCCCAAAAACAGTGAACGGATCAATATCTACAATCCGGTTACCACGCTCAAGCGTGGGAAGATTGATGCCCGTGATTTCATAGATCTTCCGGACCTTTTCCACCAGTTCCTGCCGATTATCCTTGTATTGCAACAGCTTGTTGGCAAATTCCTCATAGAAATCTACCCAGTCAAATTGATTTGCATTGCTCATCTGTTTATCCTCCTTTTTTACCTTAAGCTTATCAAGGATATTCCATCCTTTCCCGACTTGATATCTTCCATCATACGGACAAACTCTGCTCTGCCCTCGATGGATTTTCCGGACTTTCCTGCATCTTCATTCTCGCCGGTGATCTCATAATCGTTATATTCTGCAAAAGCCTTCATTCCGGCTTTCCGAGCATCCAGTGAATAGTCATCGATCCGCATAGTTGTCGATACCCGCGTGTAGATATAGACTTTGACTTTCTCTTTACTCATCCTGCCTTTTCTAATTGTGCAACAGCCGTTGCACTTTTACTACAGTAAGACCATACCGGCATTGGCATTCATTATAACAGAAACTCTCTGTTTCTGAATAGGAAATATTCTGTCCTCTCTTTTCTTTACAGTAAAACATAAATTTAAGCACAAATTTTGGACATAAAAAACATGTTAATTAGTGTGTGCTGATTAAGCCATTTTTAAGTTTAACCAGGCAGGTGTTACCCCTAAAATTTCATACAGGTGAAA
>CANQCF010000081.1 GCA_947589505.1 uncultured Acetatifactor sp.
CCGTAGGCCAGCCTGGCCGGCACGGAAGTCCTCTTTCCGTCCACAAGGAGGGATGCGCTGGCGCTGGAAAAACCGTCGCTGGAGCTGCTGGTGGGAACGCTGATGAAAGGAAGTCCCCGAAGGAAAGCCATATATTTTCCCGCGTCGATCACCTTTCCGCCGCCGATGGAAACCACGGCCTTGGCCTTGTTGGAGATGGAGAAGGCAAGGGAGATGATATCCTCCATCGCCACGGTGTCCAGTTCTTGATATTCCAAGATTGTGACCCCCGCCTCTTTCATGGACGCCATCACCTGTCCGCCGAACAGGTCGATCAGCCCGTTTCCGAAAAAGAGCGCCACATCCGAGAGCTCTTCCTCCTTTAAGATTGACCCGATACACCCCAGGACGCCCTTGCCCACCTTTAAGACCACGGGTATGGAAATACTATCGTTTTTCTGCATAAGTTTTCCCTCTCTTTGCTCCTTCTTTGATCTTTCCTTGATCCTTCTATGTTCTTTCCCTTTTTCTGTATTGTTCCTTTTTATCTCTTTTCTTTGTTCCTTCTTAACTCTTTTCTTTGTTCCTTCTTTGCGCCTGCTTTGTTTCTCTTTGTTTTTTCTTGTTCCTTCCTTGTTCCTGCTTAATTCTTTCTTTAATCTTTCTATGTTTTTTCCTTTTTCCCTCTTTGTTCCTTCTATGCCCCGCTTTATTTCTCTTTGTTTTTTGTTCCTTCCTTGTTCCTATCTCAGCCCTTTGTTCTCTTCAGGCCTTATGCCCTCCAATTTGAAGATTCCTCTCACGCGTCGTCGCGCCCTCCGTGAGATCCGCGCCCTTCAGGACCGCGTTCCTGCCGTACTTGGACTGGATATCCAGGACCGCCTGCTGCATCTTTTTCTCCCGCTCGCGAAGCGCCTTCTCATTCTCCCGCGCCGCGCCGTCCCAATCCATTCCAAAATCCCGGAAAAGCTCCATCTGTTCAAAGGCGGGCTGCTTTTCCAGGTCCTTTTCTTCTAATAAGTGATTCGCCGTCACATTCAGACGGCGCACCAGAAGTTCCGGCGCGGCGATCCGGTCAAAGAGTTCCAGGGTCTTGTCCAGGATCTCCTTTGTCGAGGAAGTATGCTTCCCCAGATTCGCCGTTCCGTGGGCGTGTTTCGGCACTTCCCGGCCATAGCGGTCCACCGTGACCTCCCCGTGATAGTTCCTGCGCCTCTCCGGATCTTTCAGGTTTTCCACATCATAGCCCAGTGTCAGGACAATCTGATCCGTGACCAGCCCCTTCCCCACGAGGTCCAGAACCAAAAGCTCTGTCATCTCCCGCACCACAAGCCGGGCTTTCTGAAAGTCGTAAGGGGACTGAAGCACCTGCCCCGAGCACAGGGAATTATTTTCCGGCTTATAGGCCTTGATGTCGGCGATAGTCACCGGCTCCCAGCCCCAGGCGTGATCGATCAAAAGCTCCGCATTGATCCCGAACAGCCGGTACAAGAGGTCTTCGTTATAAAATTCATTGTCTTTCCCCAGACTGCAGCGGGCGATATCCCCCATGGTAAACAGCCCGTTCTGCTCCAGTTTCCTCGCGTATCCCCTTCCCACCCGCCAGAAGTCCGTCAGGGGTCTGTGGTCCCAGAGCAGCTCCCGGTATGTCCTCTCGTCCAGCTCCGCAATGCGCACGCCGTCCTCGTCCGCCTCCACATGCTTCGCCACGATATCCATAGCAATTTTGCACAGATAAAGGTTCGTGCCGATCCCCGCCGTGGCGGTGATCCCCGTCTCCCGGTAAACCTCCCTGATCATCTGCTTTGCCAGCTCCCGGGCGGTCATCTTATAAGTGTGCAGGTACGCCGTCGCATCCAGAAAGACCTCGTCGATGGAATAGACATGGATATCCTCCGGCGCAATATACCGCAGATAGACCCGGTAGATCCTGGCGCTGTAATCCAAGTACAGAGCCATCCGGGGCGGCGCTGTGAGAAAAGTCAGCTCCGGCTCTCCCGGTTTCCTCGCCCGGTTCACCTCCCGCACCCGCTGGATCACTTCAAAGAGCCTTGCCCTGCCGGGGATCCCATAGGCCTTTAACGAAGGGGACACCGCGAGACAGATCGTCTTCTCCGTCCGGCTGGGATCCGCCACCACCAGGTTGGTCTTCAGGGGATTTAATCCCCGCTCCACACATTCCACCGACGCATAAAAGGATTTCAGATCAATGGCAATGTAAGACCGTTCCATGCCTACCTCTTTTTCCGCTTCTTTTTCTTTTTACAACAGGCCGGTGTCAGCTCGTTCCGGATGCTCGTCACACAGACGATGGTCACCAGCGTCAGCTGCCCTGCCAGGATCAGAACATCCTTGTTTTCCAAGAGAAACGCCTTGACCTTGCGGACAGTTTCCCGCATTTTCTCCTGGCGCTGCGCCTTTTTTTCTGCCTCCAGCTCCTCCGGCGTGGGTTCCCCCAGATCCGGTGTCACATCCAGCATTGCCTCCTCTTCCATTTTGTCCGCTCCATCGTTTATCCGATCTTCTTCCATAAGTCCCTCCCGTTCCTTTCGCTCCTGGCCCTGAATCCGTTCCTTTCGCTCCTTGGCCCGAATCCGTTCCTTTCGCTCCTTGGCCCGAATCCGTTCCGCCGCTCTTTGCTCCGGATCCGTTCCGCCGCTCCTGGCTCTGAATCCGTTCCAGGCCCCCTAATCCTGTTCCGGGCCCTCAAACAGCTCCGATTGAATATCCCATATCCCTTCTATATAAATCGCAGTTCCGTCTTCCAGAACAATCTGTCGCTTTCCTTCATCCAGCTTTTGAAATCTCCCGGCAGCCTCTCGGTACGCGCCCCCTTCTTTCCTCTCATCCGGCACAAAATAACGGATCCGGACCTCGGGCCTTGCGCTCCGGTTTTCCTGGAGGATCTGCAGTTTCCCGTCCAGGATCGACATTTGGCTTTCATCCATCTCCCGAAAGCGCTCCGTCTGACGCTCTTCCTCCTCGATCACGTCCTTATGCCCCGTCAAGGCGGCAAAAGGCGAGAACTGCGCCGCCCGGTCGTGGATCGTCATGTGGGGGCGGCGATTCGACTGGTGATGGGGCAGATTCAATAAATCGTCATATTTTCCGGCCATTGTCTTACGCCTCCTAAGCCCGCCCTCTCCCCGGTGCCGCGCCGGAGCCTGAACCCCGCAGGCAAAAAAACTAATTATTCCGGTCAGTGTCGTAAACTTCCTCCGTCCCCGGCAGCCGCGAGCCAAAATTATACCGGAAGATCTCCGGCAGCTCCGCCTCCCCCCTGACAACCGCCGGAAACCCGTCGATCAGCTCCGCCGCAAGTTCCGCCGCCTTTTGATACAGTCCGATCAGCTTTTCCGTGCTGTCCGCGCAGTCCGGATTCTTTTCATAATTGATGATCAGTCCGTGCTTACTCTCGTAATGTCCCGAAATTTTTAAGAGCCGCAGCACAATCCCGCGCTTTCCCCTGCCGGGCAGCACCAGAAGATTCAGATACCGAACCATGTCTTTCATGGCCTGATAGATCTTCTCCTCCCCGACGCCCTCAAAGAACCGGCTGATCACCCTTGCCCCCTCTTTGGAAGGTTTCAGATGTCCCGTCAGCTTCTGCCGAACCGGGTCTTTTCCGTCCATCACCAGGAGTTCCCGGTCCAGCTCCGCCTCGATCTCAGAGTGCGTGATCCCGCTGGCGTCCATCTTTTCCTGAATATAGCCGTGACAGCAGACATCCAGGGCGAAGTGACAGAGGAAACCGTAGAGATACGCATAAGAAGCCTCCAGGTCCCCGCCTTCCTTTTCCTCTCTGAGAAGTTCCGCCGCCCTGCTGAAAAAATATTCCCCGGGGAGCTGATGAAGCCGGTGTCCCTCTTCGTTCACCGGATTCCTGCGGAGTGCTTTATAGTAAAACAGAAGATCCGGGCCGTGCACTCCGTAATGAAAGAGTTCCAGATGCTCCTTGATGACCTTTCCCGCCTCCGGAGATACTTTTTCCCGCACCTCTGTGCCGAGTCTGTAATGCGCGTATGTGGTGGGCATAGTTCTCCCTCTCTCTTCTAAAAATATACCTATATCTTATTGTACCTTAAGAGCCGGATTTACACAAGGCTTTTGCTTGCCTGTCAGTTCGGCCTGTCAGTTTAGCCGCCTTTTTTGCCGTAACAGTTCCGTCGGTGCCCGCTTTTCGGGAAAAGCCGCACTTATACGAATTTTTTCCAAAACACGGCAGCTGAGGGAATGTCATTTTATGAGCAAGGGGCGAAGCTTTGCACATGGCATTAGATGAATTGTCGCTTTTTACCGTCCCTGCTTCCTGTCCCGGAGCAGCTTTGCCGCCTGCTCCCTCTGCGCCAGTTCTTCCGGATCCGTCGTCCCGTCCAATACGATCCCGTGGGGCTTTTTCCCGCCCATGCCGGATTCCACAGTGACATAAGCGATATAACCTTCGATGTATCTTTCCCCGGTGAAAGCGTTTTTAGCCGCCACTCCCACTACGAGACTGGTACTTCCGGCGTAGACCACCCGCGCCTGGAAATCCAGCAGAGTCCCGTTCTCCACAGGCTTTTGAAAACTCATATCCAGGATATTGCGCATCACGATCTCGTTCAGCTTTCCATGCTCCTTCGCTGCGGCGATCATGCCCGCCTCCACAAACCAGGCGGCGGCCCGAGCGCCGAACAGCGTCCCGTGATGGTTCAGGTCCTCCCCTTTTACCGCGAATGTTGAAATATAAGTCTTCATTATTTCCCTCCCGTTTTTCTGATAATCAAAATTCTTCCGACTGCCTATATTATACACGATAAAACTGATTTTTACAAAAAAGCTGAAGTTTCTTAAAATGTATCGTTATCCTTTATTCCTCTTTTCCAATGTGCTATAATAAATCTGCTACCACCCCTAGACAGGTAGAGAAAGGGGGTGTGCTGATGGCTTCAATTCTGTCATTTTTTCTCTCTGTTGTGGCAAGTGTAGTTGCCTACTACATTTGCAAATGGTTGGATGGAGACGAGTAAACGGTAGCCAGCCTAGGGTATAAGCCACCCTCCCAAAACGGAATAGAATACCCCAACAGCTGCCACTGTTGGGGTATTCATTTGCGTGCCGATGGCACTTCTGTCATTTTTGCCTACTGGCATTATAGCATATGCGTTTGGCAATTGCAAGCATTCCCAAAAAATACTGATTTATTCCAAAATTGTTGCTTTTTAAGTATACCTTGAAATTCTAACAGAGTTTTTCCGTTAATCAAATCCACGGCTGTCACCTGTCCCCCCGCAGGCTTTCTTCCAGCCTCCTCTCAGATACCTTCCGATGAAGCAGACCGCCCGGAAGATCCAGTCCATCACCATGGCCGTCCACACGCCTATGGCGCCGTATCCCAGATGGATCCCTATGACAACGCTGAAGCCGATGCGGAACACAATCATGGAAAAAACGGAGATTGCCATGGTATACCGCACATCATTGCAGGCCCGAAGCATATTGGGGAGCACAAAGCTGACCGGCCACAAAAAGATTGCCACGCCGTTGTGGATCATCACCAGCCAATAGGCCAGCTCCGTGGTATCCTGGCCAAGCCCGTAAATTTTCAGGATCCAGGGAAGTGACAGGAGAATGCAGCTGTTGACTGCCGCGGTTGCTATGTAAGTAAAACGCAGGAGCTTTTTCGTGTAGTACCGCACCGCCTCCAGATCGCCGGCCCCCACGCAGCGACCGATCACCGTGATCATGGCCAGGCCCAGGGCCTGCCCCACGATACAGCCCATGGCGTCCAGACTGTTGGCTACGCCGTTTGCCGCGATCTGCACCGTTCCAAACTCCGCGATGATGCTGACCACGATCACACGCCCCAGCTGGAAAATGCCGTTTTCGATCCCGCTGGGGATTCCGATAAACAAGATCCGCTTCACCACGCCCCAGTCAAACCGGAACCTCTCTTTCCGAAGATAAATCTCTCCCGAAGGATTCTTCAAAAGCCGGTATAAAATTATTGCCGCCACTGCCCGGCTGACCACAGAGGGGATCGCCACTCCCGCCGCCCCCATCCGCAGGCCGTAAATACACACGGCATTCCCCGCCACATTGATCAGGTTCATAAGGGCGGACACCTTTAAGGTGATCCGGGAATTTCCCATGGAACGGAACAGAGCCGCGCAGGAATTATAGACCGCCAGAAAAGGAAAGGAAACCGCCGTGATCAGAAGATATGTGACCGCATTGTCAAACACATCCTGTTCGATCCTTCCGAAAAACAGGGCCAGGATGCCCCTGTGCAGGAGCATCACCAGAGCCGTGACGCCCACGGTGATCACCCCCGACGCCACGATCAGCTGTTTTGCGGACCTACAGGCGTCCTCCCGTCTGCGGGCCCCCAGAAACTGGCTGGTCACCACCGCGCCGCCGGTGGAAAGTGCCGCCAGTACGTTAATGATAAAATTGTTGAACATGTCCACAAGGGACACCCCGGACACCGCCGCCTCCCCTGCGGAGGAGATCATCATCGTGTCCGCCATTCCCACCGTGATCGCCAGTGTCTGCTCAAAGATCAGCGGCACGATCAGCCTGTTCAAATCCTTCTGAGAAAATAACTTCTGTTTTTCCGCTTCCATCAAAATCACAGCTTTCTGTCTCTTTTTCTGCCTACTATCTACGCTGCTTTTGCGCATCGTCCCTGCGCGCCCTGTCTCCCATTTTTTCCCAGGGCACAGTCCCCCCGGTTTCTATCTTGTTCCTGTTCCCGCACTTATCCCGGTTTCAGCTCTTTTACAGATCCTTCTCTTTTCCCGATTCCGATCTTTTTTGATTTCCACTCCAAAGAAACAGGGCAAATCCTGCTTTTTACCGCCGTTTTTTCCGTCCGCAAGCCCTTTTACTGTTTATTCCTCCAGACGCATCCGGTACAGTCTGCAGGCGTTCTCCCAGGTGATCCTGCGGATCTCTTCCTCCGGCAGTCCCTTGATCTCCGAAAGTTTCTCGACCACATAGGGAAGGTTTAAGGAGCTGTTCCGCTTTCCCCGGTTGGGCTCCGGCGCCAGGTACGGACAGTCCGTCTCAATCACCAGGCTGTCCAGGGGAAGATACTCCACGGCCTCCCGCAGTTTTCTGGCGTTCTTAAAGGTCAGCACCCCGCCGATGCCGAAAAAGAACCCCATGTCCAGATACTCCCTTGCGGTCTCCTTCGAATAGGCGTAACAGTGGATCACACCGCCGATCTCCCCGCAGTTTTCCGCCTTCATCACGTCCAGCGTATCCTGACAGGCCTCCCGGGAATGGATCACCACGGGCTTTTCGATCTCCCTGGCCAGAGCAAGCTGACGGACAAACCACTCCTTCTGGATCCCCGCCTCCGGCTCCGGCCAGTGATAGTCCAGGCCGATCTCCCCCACCGCGACGCACCTCGGATGCAGGCACATTTTCTGTAACTCCGCAAAATTTTCCTCATTCAGCTCCGCCGTCTCGGAAGGGTGGACGCCTATGGCGGCATAGATATAGCCGTAGGTTTCTGAGAGGGCAAGGCATTTTTTACAGGAGGCAAGGCTCGCCCCGACATTCACGACCCTGCCGATCCCCTGCCGGGGAAGCTGGGATAACAGCTCCTCCCTGTCCTCGTCAAACGCCTCGTCGTCATAATGGGCGTGGGTGTCAAATATTTCATATACCGCTTTCTGCATGAGATTCCGCCTTTCTGTCAGTATGACACGATCCGCCGCCCTTTTTCTCCAGCGCCAGCAGCGCCTCCTTCACGTCCAACCCGCCGCCGAAGCCGGTGAGGCTTCCGTCTGCGCCAATCACCCGGTGGCAGGGCGTCAGGATCATGATGGGGTTGTTGTGATTTGCGCCTCCCACCGCCCGTCCTGCCTTTGGGTTCCCGACCTGGGCCGCGATCTGCCCGTAGGTCCGCGTCTCCCCATAGGGGATTTTTCGCAGGGCCGCCCAGACTTTTTCCTGAAAATCCGTCCCCTGCGTCTTTATCGGAACGGAAAATTCCCTGCGCTTTCCCGCAAAATACTCATCCAGCTGCCGCGCCGTCTCTTGAAAAACCGGATCCGAAGGAAGAACCGTTCCTGACTGTGCCTCTTCCGGCACAATCGCGTGTCCGGGCCCGACGGCCGAAAGTCTCCAAGAATCTGCAAAGCTGCCTTTCTCTGATAAAATCTGTTTTCCTGAAATCTTCTCCCCAGGAATCTGTTCTTCCGGGACCTCTGCCTCCGGAAGTTCTGCACCCCGGGCGACAGTAAGGCCCGTCAGATATCCCTCCTGCGTCTTCACACGCAGCAGCCCCACCGGGGACCTATAATAAAAGATGTTCTCCTCGCCCATTCTTTCACCTTCCTTCCCGGCAAGCCGGCCAATCCACACCGCCGGCAAAACAGTCCTGCGGGCCTGCCTGCTTTTTACGCCGGCCCTTACTGATGCCGTGATTTTTCAGACTCGCTCACTTCAAAAACCCCCTCAGGATTTCGTGAGCCACCCGGAAGGCCATGGCCCCGCCGTTCCTGATGCGGCGCTTCTCCGACTTCACTCATTATACGGAAGACTGTAAAAAATAGCAAGCAAAAACCGGCAGAGGAACTCTCTGCCGATAACAGGCCAATTCACGTCACCAAAAAACCCGGCCCAATTCACGTCGCCGGCAAAACCGCCCTGCGGGCCTGCCGGCTTTTCACGCTGGCCCTTGCTGATCAGTAATTTTCAGGCCCGCTTATGCCAAAAGCTGTATCAGGCTTTCGTGGGCCGCCCGGAAGGCCATGGCTCCGCTGCCCTCTTTCTTCCTGCCGGGGTCCTTCTCCAGCTGATCGAAGCCCTGGAAGTGAAAGAGGTGGGGCTCTAAGCTCAAAAAGCCCTCAAAACCGCTTTTCGCAGCTCTGTGAAAGATTTCCTTCAGGTTCCCGTCCCCCTGTCCCGGGAGAACCACTTCCCCGTTTTTCCGAAGGGCGTCCTTTACATGAAAATAACGGATGTAGGGTTTCAGGATTTCATAGGCTTCTAAAGTGTCCTGCCCGCACTGAATAAAATTCGCAAAGTCAAAAATCCCCTGAAAATGCTCCCCGTAAAAGCGTGTAAAGAGCTTCCTGCAGGGTTCCGCCGTGGCGCCATAGATCCCCTTTTCGTTCTCATGGAGAAGGATCACGTTCTCCCGCTCCGCGCAGGCCACCATCCTCTCCATCCGGGAAAACACCTCTTCCCGGCAGGTCTCCGGATCTTCCCCTTCAGGAATATAAAAGCTGAACATCCGAATATAAGGCGTGCGGAAGAAATGGGCCAGCTCCACGATTTTCCGAAAACTTTCAAAATGGGGTTCAAAGTCGTCCCGGACGCCGATCTTTCCAATCGGCGAACCGATGGCGGACACCCCGATCCCCGCGGCGTCCATCTTCTCTCTCAGCTGCGCCGCTTTTTCCATCGTCAGATCCGCCACGCCGACGCCGTCCGCGCCCCGAAGTTCCAGATAGTTCTGCCCCAGCTCCGACAACACCCGGAGCTGCTCGTCAAAATTCTGGTCGATCTCATCCGCAAATCCACTGATCTTACATGCTTCTAACACGATCCTGCCTCCTTTGCCTTCTCCTCGCCACGGGCCGCCCCGTAGAGCCGGAGCATCAGTTTTACCGTCTCCTGTACCTGTTCAAAATCCAGCAGATAAGGACTGCCATTCCGAAGGCTCTCGTAAAAACCCCGGATTGCCTCCTGGTGGCAGGAACCCCAGCAGCTCTTTCCAAAGCCCTTCCGCTCAGGAAAATTCCTGGTCTCCTCCGTCTCTTCCCGCCAGATCCGGACCTCGTCCTCCTCCATGCGCACCCGCCCCCGCCGGCACTGCACCTCTATCAAAGGCGGCACGTCCGCGGCGTAGGCCGTGGTCACATAGAGCACCGCCTTTGCCCCCGGATACCGCACATAAGCGGTCAGGGTGTCCTCCACTTCTATCTCACCCTTCAGGTGAAAGTTTTCACAGGCGGCGTCCGCATCCACCGGCGCACACCCCATCAGGTACTGCATCAGATCCAGAGTATGGATCCCCTGATTGATCAGCGCGCCGCCGCCCTCCGTGGCCAGCCTGCCCCGCCAGGGACTATCGCTGTAATAAGCCCCTTCCCGGTTCCACGTGACAAAGCCCCGAATGCCTGTCACCTCTCCCAGAGCCCCCTCCTGCAGCAGCGTTTTCACATACTCCACCCGGGGGTGAAGCCGGTTCTGAAAGCAGACCGCCAGCCGGGCCTTTCCCCGGGCCCTGTCCGCCGCTTCCTTTAAATGGTCCAACTGCTCCCAGGTGATGGCCGGAGGTTTCTCCAGAAATACCGAAATTCCTCTCTCCAGCGCTTCCACCGCCATCGGCGTGTGCAGATGATGGGGCGTACAGATGTGCAGCACGTCCAGGCGCTCCCGGTCCAACATTTCCCGCCAATCCTGGTAAGAAACTGCTCCAAACTCTTCCGCCGCTCTCTCCGCCCGATCCTTTTCACAGTCTGCGGCGGCAATCAGGCGGCAGTCCGATCCCAGCGCTGCGATACTCTTCAGGTGAACCTGGGCGATACTCCCGCAGCCCACCAGTCCGATCCTCAAACTTCTTTCCACAGCCAGCTCATCCTCCTATCTCCGACATCCCGCCCTCAGGAGCCATAGGTCCCTGTGGTGTCGAAAGTGACGCCCGTCGAAGACTCCTTTTTCCTGGACTGCTTCCGTCGCTTGTTCAGCTCCTCTAAGAAAAGATCCTCATCCAGCGGAAGGGTAATCTTCCGGTTCAGCCAGTGGGACAGGTGCATGGCGTTGGAGAGCGTCAGGCCATAGATCCCCTCCTGGCCCTTTGCCACCAGCTCCGTCCCATTTAAGATCGCCCCGGCAAACGCGGCCAGGACCCCGTTGTGCTGGGTGTTTTCCCCTGGCGTCTCCACGGTGATCCACTGCCCTTTCGGCTGCGCAAATCCCTCTTTTGACGAAAAGCAGAACTGCCTTTCATTCTCTTCCAGCTCGTACATCATCAGCTTTCCGCCCTCGCAGACCAGCTTTGCCCGCTCCAGCGTGACCTCCAGGCGGTTGGTCCCTGGCGCGTCCCCCGTGGTGGTGATAAAAACTCCGGTGGCCCCGTTGGGATATTCCAGATAAGCCGTCACGTCATCCTCCACCTCGATGTGGTGCCACTTTCCCTCATGACAGAAAGCCTGCACAGAGGCCGGCATCCCGCAGATCCACTGCAGAAGATCCAGCTGGTGGGGACACTGGTTCAGAAGGACGCCCCCGCCCTCCCCGTCCCAGGTAGCCCGCCAGTCTCCAGAGTCATAGTATGCCTGGGTGCGGTACCAGTCGGTGATGATCCAGTTCACCCGCTTCAGCGCCCCGTACTCTCCGCTCTGTACCAGTTCCCGGAGTTTGCGGTAAACCGGGTTGGTGCGCTGGTTGAACATCAGTCCGAACACCACATTGCTCCGGTCAGCCTCCCCGTTCATCTCCTGGACCTGCTTCGTATAGACTCCGGCGGGCTTCTCGCTCATCACGTGCAGCCCCCTCTTCATCGCCTGGATGGCAAAGACCGGATGCAGATAGTGGGGCGTCGCGATCAGCACCGCGTCCACCTCCCCGGAATCCAGAAGCGCCTCCCCGCTGTCGTACACCTTTACCGAATCGGGCAGTTCCGCCTTCGCCCACTCCCTGCGGCTCTCCCGGATATCGGCCACGGCGGTAAGAACCATACCCGGAATATT
>CANQCF010000082.1 GCA_947589505.1 uncultured Acetatifactor sp.
CTGATTTCCAGAGCCGCCGGACCGCTCCGGCGGGACAGCCGCTCTCCCAGATACAGGAATTGTGGGCGCTGTCTTTTCTCTTGGAATTTTCAGGGTTGCATTACTGTTTATTTGTCAAGGTACTGTTTGCTTTGCAGCGAAACTTCCGCTGCAACGGAGAAGGAGGGATTTGAACCCTCGCGCCGCTATTAACGACCTGCACCCTTTCCAGGGGTGTCCCTTCGACCACTTGGGTACTTCTCCAAGTAAGTTGAATTCATAAAATACCATATATTTTTGCTGGAGAGTATCCAAATCTCCTAACGGAGAGAGTGGGATTCGAACCCACGCGCCCTTGCGGACAAACGGTTTTCAAGACCGCCTCGTTATGACCACTTCGATATCTCTCCAAAGTGTCCGCCTCAATTGCGGCGAAAATAATGATAACAAAAAAATAAAGGAATGTCAACAGATTTTTGGGAAATCCTCATTCTAATTTCATAAGCGCCTCCGCGACTGCCATATCTTCCGGCGTTGTGATCTTAATATTGCGGTAGGAGCCTTCCATCAGGCGGACCTTGACATCCGTAAACAGCTCAACCACGCTGGCATCGTCTGTCACAGACAGGGATTCTCCCCTGCGGACTGCATCCATCAGCTTTGCATAGGCTCCCGTGATCAGTTCCCTTTCAAAGACCTGGGGGGTTTGTACCGTCCAAACATGTCTGCGGTCCGGCGTCCGGTCCGCAAACCCCTCTTCGTCTGCAATTTTAACGGTGTCTTTCGACGGAACAGCCGCCACGCAGGCGTCATACTTCCGCGCCGCCTGAAAAGTCCTCTCTAAAATGTCCTCCGACAGAAACGGCCTCGCCCCGTCGTGGATAAAGACATATTTTTTTCCTGAATTTATTAAGTCTTTAGGTTCTTCGGAGATACCCGGAAGGATTTTTTCCCGCTTTTCAGCATCCACAGTTTCGTCCCCTCCGTTCCGGTCCTCCGCCGCCAGCCATTCCATAGCGTTTGCCACGGAAAAGCACCTCTCGGAACCACCCGGCAGGATCGCCTTGACCTTCTGAAAATGATATTTCTCCACGATTTCACGGCGAACCCGTTCCCGGTCGTTTTCCCCTGTCACCAGCAGGCACTCGTCGATGATACCTGATTCCTCCGCGGCGTGCAGAGCATAATAAATCAGCGGTTTCCCCGCAAGTTCCAGGAATTGCTTCGCCACACTGCTCTTCATGCGGCTGCCAGTTCCCGCTGCCAGGATCACCGCCGTACATGTTTCCTCTCTCATATCTTTATTTCCTCAATTTGCTGAGATTCATTTTTTATTATTACAACATAACAGAGCCCCGCTCCCTCTCTAAAGACTGTCAATCTCATAACCTGATGCCCCCAAGCCGCCGCTCTCTCTGCATACTGCTGGGCCCCAAAAACCTGTTACAGCAACAGCAAACTCCCTCTCCAAAGACTGTCAGCCTCCTAAACTGATACTGCCAAGCCGCCCCCTCTGCATACTGCCGGGTTCTCAAAACCTGTTACGACAACAACAAGCTCCCCCTCTGACAACTGCGGCCTTTCAAAAACCTGATGCCGCAAAATCGTAAATTTCTTCTCCAAACATTCCCAGCCGGCAAAAAATTTAACAGCAATACCCGGATTCAGGCTCAAAGGTCACCTGAAACGACAGCAGCCCATCTACGGGTTATCTCTCTCCCAGCTTCAGACCGGGAACCGCATTCAGGTCATAACCGCTCCGCACACCCCGCAAAAATTCGTAATAACCCGCCGCGCCGATCATAGCGGCGTTGTCCGTGCAGAAGATCGGGGATGGATGGTAAAAGGCGATGCCTTCTCTCTCGCAGCGCTCGGAAAAAGTTTCACGCAGGGAGGAATTTGACGCCACGCCGCCCGCAATGGCAAACTTGGAAAAGCCATAGGCTTTCACCGCGTGAATGGAATGTTCCACAAGGACGTCGATCACAGCTTTCTGGAAAGAGGCCGCAATATCCGCCCGGCTGAACTCCTCCCCCTTCATCTCACAGCCGTTAATATAATTCAGGACAGCGGATTTCAGACCGCTGAAACTGAAATCGTACTCATTTTCCGCCACCTTGGCACGGGGGAAGGCGATGGCGTCTGGGTTTCCCTCCCGCGACAGCTTGTCGATCTTAGGTCCTCCCGGATACCCCAGGCCGATGGCCCGCGCCACCTTGTCAAAGGCTTCGCCCGCGGCGTCGTCCCGAGTCCGGCCGATGATCTCATACTTGCCATAGTCCCGCACCACAACCAGGTGGGAATGACCGCCCGAAGCCACCAGGCAGACAAAGGGCGGTTCCAGGTCTTTATTTTCAATATAATTTGCGCAGATATGTCCCTCGATGTGATGCACGCCGATCAGGGGCAGCCCCGCGGCAAAGCTGATGGCTTTCGCCTCTGACACGCCCACGAGAAGAGCGCCCACCAATCCCGGGCCGTAAGTCACCGCAATCCCATCCAGGTCCGCCAGGCTCCTGCCCGCGGCGGAGAGGGCCTGCTCGATCACCTGATTGATCTTTTCGATGTGCTTTCTGGAAGCAATCTCCGGAACCACTCCGCCAAATTCCGTGTGCAGGGCAATCTGAGAATAAATCACATTGGACAGGACCTCCCGGCCGTTTTTTACCACTGCCGCCGCAGTCTCGTCACAGGAACTCTCTATTGCAAGAAGAACGACATCCTTTTCCATCCCGTCTCACTCCCCGCTCTCCGTCTTCTCAAAAGTATCCAGGACTTTCCACCCGTAGATCTTCCACCTTCTGTTTTCATCCTTGCGGAGCAGGAAAACCTGGGTTGTGGGCTTGTTCACGCCGTCCTCCATCACATTGTAGCCGCAGTGGATCTTTGCAAACTCATACCCATCCACCGTGTCATAGACCACGTTCGTGCTGGACGGCAGGGAAATACTGGTAATGGTACGTTTCTTATCCTTGTAATCCTGAATCTCGGCTTTCAGCAGAAGCGTCTGGGCAGCCACACTGTTCTGTTCCAACAGTTCTTCGTCATAGAGTTCCCTCATCTTCAGGACCAGTTCCTCAAGTTCTTCTTCCGTGCAATCTTCATTGTAGAGGCACTTCTGAATTTCATTATAATATTTCAGCACTTCCTTGGGAGTAGAGGGATAGTTGGTATCCAGCCTCCGGCTCAGCGTGTTCTCAACAGCGGTCATAGACGCCTCCGCACGGCTGGCACGGCTTTTATTGGAAAGATAGGCATAGTAACTCACAGCTGCCACGATCATCAATATAATAACAACCGTAATTCTTGTTGTGGACTTTTTCATGATACCGTCCTCTCCTTTCCCGGCAAAATACAGCTCCTCATATCTGTTCTTTTCTGTAATCAATTCTCAGTTTCTTCTTCGAATTTCAGTTCCACGCTTCTCCCGTCCCTGGAAATCACGGTCTCCGGGAAGATCCGCCTGACATCCTCCAGATATTCCTCCGGCCTTGGCATGGCGGGACTGTAATGGGTGAGCCAGAGCTGCGGGACCTGTGCCGCCGCCGCGATCCGGGCCGCCTCCTGCATCATCATGTGCCGATGCTCCCGGGCCTTTGGATAATTCTCCATATCCCCGTACATCCCCTCCAGGATCAGGAGATCGCATCCCGCAGCATTCTCTTCCATGCTCTTCGTCGGCCTGGTGTCCGTACAGTACATCACCTTCAGTCCCTTGCGGGTATCCCCGAGGACCATGTCCGGCGTGAAGATCCGGTCGTCCTGTTCAATGGTCTCCCCCTTTTGCAGCCGGCTCCAGAGTTTCAGAGGAATGTCCTGAGCAAGGGCCCTTTCCCGGTCAAAACGCCCGGCCCGGGGGATTGTCAGGGTATAGCCGTAGCACAGCACGTTGTGGTTCACCCGAAAGGCGCGTATCTGGAACCCCTCAAAGGGAAAATCCTCCTGATCCCCCGAAATCTCCCGGAACTGGATCTCAAAAGGCAGTTCCGGCGCGATCACCCGGAGGGAATTCACCACCCGGGCAAGTCCCTTGGGGCCGATCAGAAGAAGCGGCTCCGTGCGCTCCGCGTTTCCCATGGTCAGAAGCAGGCCCGGCAGCCCGCTGATATGATCCGCGTGATAATGGGTAAAGCAGATGATGTCGATGGGTTTTGCGCTCCATCCCTTTTCCCGCATGGCGATCTGCGTTCCCTCGCCGCAGTCGATCAAAATGCTCTTCCCGTTATACTTCATCATCAGGGAGGTCAGCCACCGGTAAGTGAGCGGCATCATTCCCCCCGTGCCAAGCAAACATACGTCTAACATATCATATCCGTGAACAAGACACACCGGGAAAATTCATGATCGTTCATGAAAGTTCACGCCATAACCGTTCCCCGCTTCCATCACAGAACCGTACACAGGCGCAGCCAGCTCCCGTGATCTCTGTCATGAAGCCCACCCCGTTCCCATCACGTGGCTGCGCAGGCGCAGACTGCCAGTATTCGGTAAGCTCTTAGACAACTTTCCGCTGGCATCTTCTCCTGCACAGCCGATGCCAGCCAATACCGACTACACAAGCTCCGAGATCTCGCTCTCCTCCACCGGGATCAGAAACTGTGCCGTCAGCTTGTCATAGCAGTCCTCGCACAGATCAAACCGCTGTCTCGTTCCGTCCTTTCTGCTGAAATATCCAAACTCCGCTTCCGCTAAGAAAAAGCCCTCCGGAAGAATCCCGTCTTTACATTGTACTTCTTTTTTGCAGAGATTGCAAATCACCTTTTCCAATTTCCCGGTTTTCAGATCTCTTTTTTGCATCTTCTTCTCCCTTTTTCGCCATTCAGTCCTTTTTCGACGGCCTGATTCCGCGTTTTTCGCACCGCAGTTTCAGTATAACAGAAAAGGATCTTCTTCGGAGATGGTAAATCCTACATTGTTTACTGCCTTTTCCACAGGATCAGCGCGTCCTCCGCCGGTTTTTCATAGAATCCGGGGCGCACCCCCTCCTGCTGGAAACCATGTTTTTTATAGAGCATGATCGCCGCCTCATTGCTTCTGCGGACCTCCAGGGTAAAAGCGGTAACCCCTTGTTCCCGCCCCCTTTGCAGCAGGGCCTCCAAGAGCAGGTCCGCGATACCGCGCCGGCGCATATCCGGGGCTACCATAACCTTATCGATATCCCCTTCCCCCGCCAGAATCACCATGCCGGCTATCCCCACGGGGCGGTTTCTTCTCTTAGACCTTCCGCCTCTGAACTCCCATTCGTTTTCTGGGAAGGACTGTCCCGCGGCTGTCTGTCCTCCGTCCATTCCCGCCCGGACGGTTTTTTCCGCTGTTCCTTCCAGGGGGCACTTGTCCCCTTCTTCCCTTCTGTCCGTTCCTGTCGGCAAGGGATCTTCCACCAGCTCCGCCACGAAATAATGACAGTAATCCCGGGTGAGCAGATCCCGAAACGACCGCTCCGACCAAGGCTGGGAAAAGACCTCCCTTTCCATCGCCGCAAGGGACGCGATATGGCCTTCCTGGAGGGGAACTATCCTCAGGGAGTTTTCCAGTACCGGCTCTTTTTCAATTCTTCCGTCAGATTTTGTTCTCTTTTCCAGCATACCCCTTTCATCCTTCACAATATCTGCTTTTCTAATTTTACAATCCAAACATAACAGTGCAGCGCCGGCCTGGGGCTTCCCTCTTTCCTGTCCGGACCAGGCCGCCCCTCCCGGCTGTTTTATTCGCCGCTTCTTCCTGCCTTCTCCGCTTTCTCCCGCTCCGCCTGGCTCATCCTCAAATATTCCGGCCGGTGATCAGCGGCGGAAATCGTCCGTCCCTGGGCATAATATACCGCCCCCAGCGCGGCCACGCTCCCGCCCCGCTGGACATTCATATGTGCCGGGGCAAAAGAAAAGCTTCCCCCGAACTCCCGCCGGATCAAATCCCTGTACACGGGAACCCCGTCTCCCAGAAAAGTCACATTCCTCTCCTGCTTTTTCAATTCACCCAGAAGCTCTCGGATATCCAGCGCCGCCTGCGGGAAGATCGTTTTCAGACGGTATTCCGTCTCACCCTGGGGAGATTTCTCTGCAGAAAAATCATAAATACCGGCGTACACCTGATTTCTTCTGGCGTCCAGGATCGGGCAGACCAGACCCGAAACGCCCGCAAGGTTATACGCCAGTCCCTCCAGAGTAGGTACCTCCACCAGCGGTTTCTCCAGGGCCAAACCCAGGCCTTTTGCAGTGGCAGAACCAATTCTAAGTCCCGTAAAGGAACCAGGACCTGACGCAATGGCAATGGCGTCCAGAGTCTTCAGATCCAGCTCGATCATCTTTTTCAATTCGTCCAGCATCGGAAGAAGCGTCTGGGAATGGGTCTTTTTATAATTCGTTGTGTACTCCCCTACGATAACGCCATCCTCCCAGACAGCGACGCTGGCAACCAGTCCCGAGCTGTCGATACCTAATATTTTCATATGGCATTCCGCTCCCAAATTATCTAAATTAAAATTAAAAATAGTTTAAAAAACCTCTCCCAGCTTTCTCCAGCCGACAGGCTCCAGAATAATCTTCCTGTAGTCAAAACCCTTTTCCAAATCCTTCTCTATCGTGACACGGCAGTATGTCTCCGGAAGAATCTCTTCGATCATGTCCGCCCACTCGATCAGGCTGACCCCCTGGCCATAAAAACAGTCCTCGTACCCGATTTCCTCCATCTCCTCCACGCTGCCGATCCTATACACGTCAAAGTGATAAAAGGGGAGCCTTCCCTCCTCGTAAATCTGCAGGATCGTAAACGTCGGGCTGTTCACCGGCCCGGCAATCCCTAATCCGGCGGCCATTCCCTGGCTGAACGCCGTCTTTCCGACTCCCAGATCCCCGATCAGGGCATACACCTCTCCGGCCGTTGCCTTTTCGCCAAGCTTCCGGCCTAACTCATAGGTCTCCTGTGGGCTGAAAGATTCTATAACAGTTGTTTTTTTATCTTCAGGCTGCATACCTTAACTCCTGTTTTGCTGAACCGTTTGCTCCGGTCCCCTACGACGGACGATGTCAGACGCCCTGTCCCTCGGCCCGATCCCCTCTTCTCACTGATCCTCAGATTTCTTCGAAAAAGTTCTCCCTGCCGAGAGACCTGGCTCCGCTCCTCGCGCTGATAAAAAGTTTTCCGCCAGAAAAAAATCGCCAGGGGTTTTCTAGTTTTCTGGTTTTCTGATTTTCCCATTTTTCAGGATTTTACATCCGGATATTCACCTTTTTTGCAGGCATATGCGTGGAGATCATCTCAACCACCGCCGTCTGTCTGTCCCCCAGCTGGGCTTTCGGGAAGATCGTCGCATTGGAGCGGGACGTATAGACGATATAACTCCGTCCTGTGGACACCGCCTTCACCATATCCTCCCATTTCTGGCTCTCCGTCACATCTCCCTGGGAAACCGTGATCCCCTCCTCGTCCAGCACATAGTGCAGCGGACTCTGAAAGCTGGGATTCGCAAGCGCCTGCTGCCTGCTCTTAATATACAGCGTCCAGGGCAGATATAAGAGCAGAATGATACCTGCGATCAAAAAGATCCACTTCTTCGTCGAAAGCGCCGTGATCACACAGACCGCTCCCAGGCCGCTCCCCAAAAGCCCGCTGGCGCTGTTGTACGTGTGCCTCAGCATATAGTCATACAGATCCGCCCATGTGATCTTGATATCCACTGTAACCATCCGACTCTCCAATCCACAAAAAGCACCTACTGGGTAGGCGCTTTTCATTTTCAGTAACATTATAATTTTTCCCTGGGCAAATTGCAAGTGTAAATTTACCCCAACAATCCGGCAGATTGCCAAAATTTTCCAACATAGTGCCTAAGCAGACCCTGCGGCGTCCCTCCGTCAGTTCTTCTTTACGGCTTTCGCCGCCGTGTTTCTGGGGAGACCTGTTTTCAGGATCGGGCTGAGGGGTTTATAGATCAGCAGCGTCACAATGGAATCCGCCGCGCCCTTGAGCAGGTTCAAGGGGCCTACGCACACCGCCACAAAACTCATGACAGACCCCTCCGTCATCAGGGGATTGACTTCAGCTCCCATAGCCAGGATCTGTTCCATCGGCATATGAAAGAGCTTTGCAAAGGCCGGCAGCAGATATACCGCATTGAAAGCCGTTCCAAACACCGTCATCGTCAGCGTCCCCACGACGCACGCGATAACCGCATTTTTTCTGGTCTTTTTAAAGAGATAGATCGCGGATGCCGGAAGAATAAAGCTGCAGCCCACGGCAAAGTTTGCCAGCTCTCCCACAAACATAGTGCTGGTGGATTTGATAAACAGCTTCAGCAAAATCTTGATAAACTCCATCATAACGCCTGCCGCCGGACCGAACGCGAATGTTCCGATCAGGATCGGAAGTTCACTGAAATCCAGCTTGTAGAAAAAAGGAGCGAAAAACACCGGAATCTCCAGGAGCATCAGCGCGGTGGACAGGGCGGACAGCATCCCCACCATGGCCATCTTACGGGTGGTAAAAATTGCCCCCTTTGTTCCGCTTCTCTTCTGTTCCAGCTTTTCCAACAGCACCGCGGCCAGGAACAACGCCGCGATGATTCCCAGAAATTCCAGGACAAACACCACATTTTCAGCTGCAGATTGAAACAAACCACTCAAATTCATCTTCTTTTCCTCCTTCGGCGCGGCTGATTTTTATAATATGCCGCTTTCCATGAATCGGAAAATCCTTCTTTCGGCGCGCGCATTTTACGCAGGCGGCGCTTCCTGTCGAAAAGTCAGAGTCCAAATTCTCCGGCGCATGCTCCCGCTGAATATCCGGTCATGCAAAAAAGCCCTGAACAGATATCCGTTCAGGGCACGCGCCATCAAAACTCTTCCCGACAGTCTCACCGCCGAAAATGCACGCATTTCTTCTTTCATCCAGACTTTACTGTTGGTCCCGGAGTTTCACCGGGTCAGCCGTAAAACTCGATTGACAGACCTTCCTTCTATATTCTCAGATCCACAGGTCCATCCATCTCATTTCACAGGTCGCGGACTTTACCGCCAGTAGGGAATTGCACCCAACCCTGAAGAATTTTCTATTGAGTTCTCTGTGATTATAACTCATTCCTTCTGATGTTTCAAGCTTTTTCAGGTCACTAATTTATAATTCAAAATTGAAATCTTAAATTCCACTCTCAAATTCCTTGGTGGAATTTACTTCTTCACTGGAATTTCGAATTTCAAGTCAGCACTAATTTAAAATTTCAATTTTGGTTCAGGTCTCTTTTTTCAAATATACTGTTATTCTCCTATTTTCCGTGATATAATAGTCCTGCCAAGGCAAAATTCACGCGATAAAAAACCGCGTATCTCCACCATGCCGCCAACACGGCCGGTAATCCGCTGTCCAGCGGGATAACCGGGTCTTTTCGGAAAGGGGAAAAGATGCCGTTTCAAAATTACGACTCGTTAAAACAGAAAAAACTTTTTCTCTTTGACATCGACGGCACGATTGCCGTCGGGGATACTCTCTACCCTGGGAGCGCTGAGCTGCTCTCGTACATTGACCGGATTGGAGGGAGCTCTTATTTTATCACGAACAACTCCACAAAAAGCGGAGTGGATTATGTTGCGAAGTTCCACAGAGCCTATCACCTGGATACCACGGAAGACCAGTTCGTCACATCCGGTTATATGACTCTGCGGTTTCTGCTGGAAAATTATTCCGGCAAGGTTATCTATGTCATGGGGACCTCCTCTTTCATTGAAGAACTTCGCCGCAGCGGTCTCTTCATTACGGAAACATACCGGCCGGACATCGCCTGCGTTGTGGCCGCCTACGACAGTGAACTCACCTATGACAAACTGTGCGAAACCAGCAGGGTTCTCTTTGCCACGGACGTCCCCTTTTATGCCACCAATCCGGACCTGCGCTGCCCTGTGGATTTCGGCTTCATACCTGACTGCGGCGCCATATGCGGTCTGTTGACTGCCACCACGGGAAAGCATCCTGTTTATCTGGGAAAACCCAGTGAAAAGGTAGTGGAGCTCTGCCTTTCTCGATCCGGTTTTTCCAGGGAGGAAACCCTGGTTGTAGGAGACCGTCTCTACACGGATATCGCCTGCGGCATCAACGGCGGTGTGGAAACCTGCGTCCTCTTTACCGGCGAAGCACAGAAAAAGGACCTGCAGGATACGCCCTACAGGCCCGATTACGCCTTTGAAAATGTGATGGAACTCTATCTCGCCTGTGCAGGCTCAAACGCTTGATTCAGAGTCTCTCTGTTTTCAGAGTTGTTTACAGCGCTTTTCCTCGATCGCTGCAATCTCCTGCCAAAAGACCGCATCCTGTAAAACGCTCAATTGCTGAGTGTCTTCTCGACTATGCCAAACTGTCCAAATGCAGTTCCTGCTGTGGCATTGCCTCATTCGCTGAGTGCTTTCTCGACCACGCCAAACCCCAGAGGATAGGGTCCGGTGTGCACGCTGATGGTCGCACCGATCTGAAAGAGCGGGATCTCCGCTTTCAGATCCAGTCCCGCCGCTTTCAGCGCCTCCTCTGCGCGGCTGCGAAATTCCTCCGCCTCTTTCTTATCATATCCAAATCCAATGCAGACGCTGAACCGGTCCGCACTCTTTTCCTGCTCCTTCAAATACCCGACCAAAAGATCAATGGCCTTTCCTGTGGTTCCCTTCCGGCTCCTTCCGATACCGGAGGGAAAAATCTCTCCCTGTTTCAGCGTGATCACGGGCCTGATACCCAGAAGGCTTCCCGCCACGCTGGCAACCTTGCCGATCCGCCCGCCATGTTTCAGGTATTCCATGTCTCCGACTGTGAAGAAAATCCTTCCTGTATCCCGCATCTCCTCCAGTCTTTGAACGGCCGCTTCATAACCCGTTCCGGCGTCCCGGAGCTTCACTGCCTCCAGGACAAAGATCCCCTGCAGAACCGTATTGATCCTGGAATCCATCACATGGATCTTCGCCTCCGGATACTCCTCCAGGATAATCTCCCTGGCATTCACCGCAGACTGCATAGAACCGCTGAATTTTGTGGTGATGCAGATGCAGATTACCGGCTTTCCCTCCTTTGCAAAGGGCGTAAACACATCGACGTAATCCTGCACCGACGGCATGGAGGACTTTGGGAATACCTTGGGATTATCCACCATCTTCTGATAAAAATCCCGGATCCCTATCTCCACGTTTTCTTTCTCATAGTGCTCGTCGTCAAACGAAACATAGAAGGGAACCACTGTGACATTCTTTTCCGCCGCCATCTCAACCGGGAGATCACAGGAACCGTCTGAAATAATGTGAAACGCTTCGCTCATATGATAAACCTTTCTTTCGCTGAATTTGTAATGCTGACCCTCAAACACTCTTAGCATAACACAACAGGAACAAAAATACAATATCTAATCGCATGAATATTGTATAAAAAAGTAATCAAAATTATTGCATGTAGTTTTTGAAACCACATTCTGCAAACCATAAAAAAATGGAAGCAAGGAGGCTCGAACTCCTGACCTTTCGCGTGTGAGGCGAACGCTCATCCCGGCTGAGCTATGCTTCCAT
>CANQCF010000083.1 GCA_947589505.1 uncultured Acetatifactor sp.
ATTTAAGAAAGTGAAAGCCCGGAGTGGGTTTCATAACCTCATCGGTGCCTTTCGCAGAAAGGCGGTTTATAGATATGAACAAGATTTTGATAAGAACTGACCAGTTCCTCATATTCCTTTTCTGATAATTTCCGCATATATTCCACGGAATAAGCCGGAAACAGATATGTGAATTGTATGTCCGCATATTCTTCCACATATTTTGTCAAATACCTTTGATAATCCCGCGCATACAGAGATGTGAGATGTCCATATAACCTGCTGATCCGATAGGGATCCAGACCGATATAAATATCTGTCAGGCCCTGGTTCGCGGAAAGACATTGTTCCAGGTAGTCTCCAATATCCGCAAGATTCATAAACTTATGATCCGCCTGGACAGTATTCACTCCCAGGAAATAGGCAAATCTCTCGCCTTCAAATCCTTCCACCGCAAACATGGACAAAACGGCTTCCTCATAATTGCCGTCAGACAGCGCCGCGATATCCTGCCTGCGTATTTTGTCCGACGGGACATGGTATAAGCGGTACCAAAGCCAAAAAATTGTCAGAAGAACGGCAGTCACCCCTATCAGGATGATACCGCCCACAAATTTCCCCCGCTTTCGAAAGGTTCCTGCCCTTTTATCCATTCCGCCCTTTTGCTCCCATTCTATCAATGTACAGTATGAATTATATAGCATTTCTATTTTTGTGGCAATCCTTTTCTCTTCGCTTTCCCGAAGAACCGGCGCCGGCGTTTTGTTTTCCCGTGCCCTTTCCCGTTCCATAAATAAATTCCCGGTATCCACTCATCTGAATGCATACCGGGAATCCCCGCATTACCTTTTATGACTTCTCTTTCACATCCTGCTGCACGACATATGGAAATTTGTCACAGCACCATTTCCCATAACAGTGATGAAATCATTGGCTTCAAAAAAAAATAATCAGTCCAACAGATGTACATATGATATAAAAATCTCTGTCCTTTGAATCAGACACCATATGTTTAGTAAATTTTCCGGTTAGATATTGCGCAATATAATATCCGATTATAGTTCCAACAGTATTTGTAATCAGGTCATTGATATCCGTGGTTCTAAAAGTAAAAATCTGAGATATTTCAATCACACAAGATGTAAGCAGCCCCATCAGCGCCGCATCTTTCATACTTCTGAACCTGCTCCATAGTATCGGCAAAAAGAAACCAAACGGAACAAATAAAAGCACATTTAAGCAGGCGTTCACAAAATCGGGTATCATATCAATAAAAGGAATTAAATTTACCGAGAAATCAATATTAAGGGATTTGATACTTGGAAAACCTGCCAGTCCCAAAATTGCAGAAAAGTAGAGCCCAAATACTGTGTATACAACGGTTCGTTTTCCGCTGTGAAAGAAGATCCTATTATAAATTATCATAATAGGAATGATAAACACAGCAGCCGCCAGTATTTCAATAAGAACGCTATAGATCCTATACATTCATTGTTTCCTCCAAATGCTGATCTGTTTTCTGTTTCATAAAATCAGCACATTTTTCGCGCTTTATGTCAGAATCCTCTGTCCCCGGCGGACATATATTTCCCCGGCTTCTGTTTTCTCAGCTTCCGCTTCCTCCGGGCAGTCCAAAATCCCCTCCTTTAAGAGCACTACGATCGTAGATCCCCCAAACTCAAAATACCCCTTCTCTTCTCCCGCCCTCACCATCCCGCCGGGCCCGGCCGGACGGTTTGTGATCCTGCCGATCAGCAGCGCGCCCACCTCCATCTGGACGATCTTGCCAAAGCCCGCCGTCCGGATCACCTCATATTCCCTGGCATTCTGGGCAAAGACCGGAACTGTCTCCGTGGCGATGGGCCTCACGCAGTGCAGACGGCCGGGAATCTGTCTCCTCTGAAGAACTTTTCCCGACGCCGCATAGCCGTATCTGTGGTACTCCGCCGGCGTCAGCCGAAAGACGCAGGCGCAGCCCTCTTGAAACTCCTGGGTCAGCTTCGGGTCCTTCAGCAGCTCACCCAGCGTAAATTTCGTGTGTTTGATGTCAAAGATCACGCCTTTCCGGATCGGAATCCGGGTCAGGTACCCATCGCAGGGGCTCAAAAGTGTTTCCCCTTGCTTTTGACTCCTTCCGCGCGCTTCCTCCCGGCAGAAAAACTGGTTGAAGGACCGGAAACCGCCTGCCGGAACGATCACACGCCGGGTACAGATGTGATTTTTTCGGATGAAATACGGTATCAGGCAGACCGATACCCGGGAGTCCAGGATCCGCCCCGCCGCCCGGGACACCGCGGGAAGCGTCAAAACCTTTAAGAGAACCCTCCCCGGGATTGTCCGGTACAGAAAACGAAGCGCAAGACTTTCCCGCTGAAGGGAATCCCGGGAACCTTTCATACCTTTAGGATTTTGAAAATCCGCAAAGCTCTTTCTGCCTTCAAAGCATTTGCTGCTTTCGGATCCTTTGCAGTTTATAAGGGATCTACCGTCTTCGGATCCTTTGCAGTTTTTAAGGGATCTACCGTCTTCGGATCCTCTGCTGCCTGCACGGAATTTAGAATCCCCGCTTTTTCTGAGATTCACGGTGTTTTTCTGTCTCTTCATACCGCGCCCCAGCTGGCGAAGAAAAGCAGTGCAAAGGCCTCCGCCGCGCCCACCACCAGGAGGCAGATTTTTCCGAAGATCTGGGACTTTTTGATCTCCACGGGAAAGAGGAACCCCGCCGCAAGAAGCACGGTCAGCACATAAAAGCAGAGCCGGCTGTGGAAGAAACCCTTGTCGTAAAGCAGGTACGCAGCAGGGAGCAAAAGGGCAACCGTAGTCACCGGCACTCCGAGGTAACATTTTTCCTTTTCCGGGGCACTTTCCTGCCTCTCTTCTTCCAGAATGTTAAAATAGGCCAGGCGGATCAGGGCGCACAGGGCGTATCCGGCGCCGATCACTTCGGCGGCAAGGGTCTTCCCGCAGAACAGATACAAAAACAGGCTCGGCAGGAGTCCGAAGCTCACCAAGTCGCTCAGGGAATCGATCTGAATCCCGAAGCGCTTCTCCGCTCTGCTTCTCTCTTTCGTAGACGCCACCGCGCCGTCGAACATGTCGCAGATCCCCGCCAGCATCAGGCAGAGAACAGCGTCCTGAAAGCGGTGCCCAAGGCACTGCAGGATCCCCAGAAAGGCAAACAGGAAACCTCCGTAAGTAAGTACCACCGTATAGTCATAAAAACCGATCTTTTTTCTCTCCATCTCCCTCACTCCTTTTTTCTCTATCGAATCATTCCAAAAATAATGCTGTAGATCAGTATGCACCAGGGTTTTCCCAGCAGGATGATCCAGATGAACTTCCTCTGTTCCATGCGCATCAGCCCCGAAAAATAGCAGAGGAAATCATCCGGAAACAGGGGAAGCAGCGTCGCTATGAACAAAAAGATGTTGTAGGACCTGCTCCGTTCCACCCTGCCGCTCCACTTCTCGTAGGTCTCCCTGGGAAACATTTCCAAAACAAGGTCCTTCCCGTAACGTTTCGCCAGGAAATACGCCGCTATGGATCCCGCGCTGATGCCGATGTAATTGCACCAGAAACCCGTCATTGTACCGAAGGCCACTGCCCCCGCCGCGCAGCCCAGGTATCCCGGAAGCACCGGAACCACGACCTGAAGCGCCTGGAAAAAGGTCAGGGCCCCCGGCGCAAAGATCCCGAAACGGTTCATGTAAATCTGCAGAGCCTCCACGGAGTCAAATTTCTCCGCCATCAGCATTTTTATGATCAAAAAGATGACGATCAGAAAGAACAGTATTGCCCCGGCCTTCAGCTTTCCTGTCCAGGCACTTTTCAATTTTTCTCACCCACCTTCCGTATAGATTTTCAAACCCGGTCTTCCGCACCAGCCAAAAGCTGCCCTCCGCCAGGGCGATCCCCCCGATCACATCCCAGATCACGTGCTGCTTTGTCGTCAGCGTGGAAAGGCAGATCAGAACCGTACAGACAAACGAAAAAAACTTGTACCATTTCGGGATCCTATCCTGCTGCCGGACTGCCAGAAAGCAGAACCAGCTCACCAGACAGTGGATGGAGGGAAAGAGGTTGTCCGCCGGATCTATTTGATACAGCAGCCGCATCAGCGCCTCAAAGATCCCGTTTCCCACCACTGCAGGCCGGACGTTCGTGGTCGGAAAGACCAGAAACGTCACCAGGCAGACACACTTTGCCAGGAAATCCGCGCTGAAAAACCGGTACACCTCTCCCTCCGTCTGCAGCCCTCCCAGCAGATAATTTGTTCCCCAGTAGAGATAACACCCCCAGTAGATCAGAATGGTCCACGGCAGAAAGGGGATCCTTTCCTCGATAAAACCGGTGAGATCATAGTGAAAAAGCCCCGTGGTCAGATATCTGGTTCCATAGTAGGCAAGCCAGTTGCACAGCAGCGTAAAACCCAGACAGATCAGCAGCCTGCGGAGGCGGACTATGCGTCTCTCCCTTTCCGCGGCCCCTTCTGTTTTGCACTTCATATTCCTTTCCCCCTCTTTACGCATTTTTCATTCCTTGTGTATCCTACCAGACGAATCAAAAGGATTCCTGTACGAAATTCTAAAGAAATCATAAAGTTAAAAGGAAGAAAACCTAAAGTGCACAAAAAAACAGGAAACCGTTTCCGATTTCCTGTTCCTCGAATATCCGAATTGTCAGAACTCATATCCAAACCGTTCCCTTAAAATTCCCGGGATCTTCTCCACACACCCCTTCATAAATTCCAGGTTCTCTTCATAAGTCATCACCTGAAGTTCCTCCGGCCCTGCGGTATTCAGAAAATTAAGCCGAATGATAAATTCCTTGCTGTCCATAAGGGACTGCCGATCCACCAATCCCGGGATCTCATACCCGCTCTCCTGCTCTAACGTCTCCGGCATCGGATACCGGAAAGGGTACTCCCGCGCCAGCCTTAGATCCACCTGATACACGTCCCTGGCAAACCGGTGAAAAAATTCCCGATCGTCCGGGGCCAGCCCCGCCGCTGTCAGCCGATCCACAAAGCCGTCCCGGAAATCCAGGATGTACAACTCGTCAGTCAACATATGCGTGAGATACCCCAGAAAGAGCTCCCGGTCTTTCGAGGGGACGGCCACGTACTGCTCATAAAAATCCATGAGACGCTCCTGGTACAGGGCCATCTTCTCCGGGATCCGGAGTTCGTGAAGCCGGATCCCGTCCTTAAAATGGGTATGCCGTTTCATCTCCCTGACATACCCCTCCTTCGACATGATCGCGTCGGGTGCAAGGTTTCCGCAATAAAACAGCGCCGGGTTTTGAATTTTCAGGACATCCAGCAGTGCGTCCGCCACCGCCAGATGCATGACAGTTCCTGCCATACAGCAATTCTTTTCCTTTCAGATGTCGTTCTTGTTTTAGACGCCGTTTCCTTTCTTAGACGCGCGGGCCTATTCCTCACTGTATCTTCCCGGGCGTACATCACCGTCCCTGTCTCCTCACTCGGACACGCACGCTTACTCCTCCACGTATCTTCCCGAGCATACATTACCGTCCCAGTTTCCTCACCCGAATGTGCGCGCTTACTCCTCCACGCTGTTCTCAGCAACTTTCGAGGCTCTGGCAGCGACTTCCTTCTCCTGCACGTCAGAGGGAGCCTGCTCGTACCGGGCAAACTCATAGGAATACTCCCCTCTGCCTCCGGTCATGGAGCGCAGATCCGTACAGTACCCGAAGAGACTGCTCTGGGGAACGTCCGCCTCAATCTGCTGCTTTCCGCCGGGCAGGGGCGTCATGCCGAGAACCCGGCCCCTCCTCTTGTTCAGATCGCCCATGACGTCTCCAGTATAGGACTCCGGAACCACCACCTTCAGGGAAGCGATGGGCTCCAGCAATACGGGATGCGCTTCCATAAAGCCCTTCTTAAACGCCTGGATCGTAGCGACCTTAAACGCCATCTCGGAGGAATCCACGGGATGATAGGAGCCGTCGTACAGAACCGCTTTCACGCCCACCACCGGGTACGCCGCCAGAGGCCCCCTCACGACGCTTTCCTGCAGTCCCTTCTCCACAGCAGGGAAGAAGTTCTTCGGAACGGCGCCGCCCACAACCTCCTGCTCGAACACATAGGGCACGTCGATATTGTCCGCGGGGCTGAAACGCATCTTTACATGGCCGTACTGCCCGTGGCCGCCGGACTGCTTTTTATACTTGTATTCCACATCGGAGTTTTTCTTGATGGTCTCGCGGTATGCCACCTTGGGCTTTTGCAGCTCCACATCCACCTTGTACTCGTTCAGAAGCCTGCTGACGATGATCTCCAGGTGCTGGTCGCCCATTCCATAGAGAAGGAGCTGGCTGTTCTCGGAATCGTTCACCGTCCTCATGGTCAGATCCTCGTGGCCGATCTTCTGAAGCGCCTGGGAGATCTTATCCACGTCCGCCTTGTTCTTGGGCTTATAGCGCATATAGGTGTAAGGCGTGGAGATCTCGAACTTGCCGTACTTGATCGTCAGAGCCTTCGTGGAAAGGCTGTTCCCCGTGCGGGCCGCGGTGAGCTTCGCCAGGGCGCCGATATCGCCCGCGTGGAGCTCAGGAACTTCAATGGGCTTGTTGCCCTGAAGCACATACAGTTTTCCGATCTTTTCCTCGATATCCTTATCCACATTGTAGAGCACGTCGTCCGTCTTCAGCACGCCGGAATTCACCTTGATCAGGGAATACTTCCCGATAAAAGGATCCACGATGGTCTTCCAGATGTATGCGGATTTCGCTTTTGAAAAATCGTAATCCGCGTGATAGATCTCGTTCGTCTTCATGTTGATGCCGGCGACCTCGCGGTTCTCCGGGCTGGGCAGATACTTCACGATATCGTCCAGCAGAGTGTAGACGCCCTGGCAGAGAGTGTTGGAACCCATGGTCATCGGCACGATCTGACAGTCGCAGACATTGATGCGCAGGGCCGCGCGGATCTCCGCCTCGCTGAAGGTCTCGCCGCTGAAATACCGCTCCATCATCTCCTCGCTGGTCTCCGCCACGGACTCCATTAAAGTATCTCGGCAGATCTGCAGATTCGCCTTGCTGTACTCCGGCACGTCGCAGGGAACTACCTCCTTGCCCTGCCAGCGGTTGCCGGTCTCGGTGATCACGTTGACATATCCCACAAACTTCTCGTTCTCACGGATGGGAAGGTGGAAGGGTGCCATCTTCTTTCCGTAGAGCTTCGTCATATCCTCCACCACCTGGCGGAAGGACGCGTTGTCCACATCCATGTTGGAGACATAGATGATCCGGGGCAGTTTATACTTTTCGCAGAGTTCCCAGGCTTTCAGGGTGCCAACCTCGATCCCCGCCTTGCCGTTAACAACAATCACAGCTGCTCCGGCGGCGCTGACCGCTTCCTCCACCTCGCCGACAAAGTCGAAATAGCCGGGGGCGTCCAGGAGGTTGATCTTCACACCCTCCCACTCGATGGGGATCACGGAAGTGGAAATGGAGAACTGGCGCTTCTGCTCTTCCTTGCCGTAATCGCTGATCGTATTTCCGTCGGAGACCTTACCCATCCTGGCCGTAATGCCTGACAGATAGCCGCAGGCTTCCGCCAGGGAGGTCTTTCCCGCTCCGCCGTGCCCCAGAAGCACCACATTTCGAATCTTGTCAGTTGTGTAAATGTTCATATGCCTTTCCTCCAAATCCTTCTCAATATTGAGCGCCTGTACGACACCCCTGGGTATATTTTACTAAATTTTCGGCGCGATTACAAGAAGTTTTCAGACTTTTTCACAAAATCTGATATAAAATATCCTTTCCCTGCGCGTGAGCGTTCAGATAAAGACCACCATCGTCCTGCCATGGACGGAACCGCAGTCCGACGCTGTCCTGCGGAAGCTCCTGACACCAGTTATCACCGGAAACAGGATCACAGACATAAAGCGCCTGTTCCCCGGAAACGGAACTCAGCACATAGAAACGGCCTGCTGAAACCCTGGCGGCAAAAACGCTCATCCCCTTCGGCGGCTCCATGCGGTACAATGTTCCGCTCTCTTTATGATAAAGATAATAAGGCCCCCAGCTGTACTGTTCAAACCATCCGATATACTCGGAATCGGAAAAACAGCCTGCCAGTCTGTCATAATCCTTCCGATCGCCCAGCAGAAGTACCTCCTTCTCTTTTGCGGCAAGGTCGTATCGGTTAATATATAATTTCCCGGCCTCGTCTTCCGAAAAGTATGTGATCCCGCCCTCCACGATATCCAGTCTGTCATAGGGCTCAGAGACGCGGACATCTTCCTCAATAGGCAGGAACTCCTGTTTTTCAATGTCATAGACAACAATTTCCGCGCTATCGCCGTCAGGCGTACGATCGAGCCAAGTCACATATTCATCCGATGCCGACAGGCAGATTTCCGCCGAATCGTTCCTTTCGGCAATACATTTTGCATCGCCGGTGTCCAGATCAAGGCGCATCACGTTATAAACCATATTTCCTTCTTCGGGCAGATACTCCACCCAATAAATACTGTCAGACGCAGCCACCGGTTCATTGACCCAGATTGCCTCCTCAGTTTCATACAAGAGCACGCTCTGATCCTGCTCCGGATCGTATCGGTATATCTGATTCAAGTAAGAAAACTGAGCCATCTCCTCGGAATAACTCTTAATATAAAAGAACTCCTTTCCGTTGCCCACACTTTCACTTACATTAGAATATTTTCCCTCTCCTTCTTCCCCGTCACCGTTGTCCACCGAGAAAATTTCCCTCAGAAGGTCGTTCTCCTCCCCCGGCTCCTGTTCCAGAACAATCGCGGAAGCCCCGGACCTGTCCACAGGCTGCTGATTGAGCTGCCGGACGTCCGCGCTTCCCGGGGAGGAACAGCCGCCCAGAATCAACAGCGCGGCTCCCAAGACAAATAATAGTTTCTTATCCGTTTTTTTCATCCATTCTCCCTCCCGTTCTCTTGTGATGCGGCCTGACCTATATGATTATATTGTACCTGCATGACTTTAATATAACATATACGTAGTAAACGCACAAGTTTTTTGTCTTACATTTCACTGAGATCCTTAAAAACCTTTTTCTCAACATTTATAACCACCGGAAACCTGTCGCCGTCCATATCAACCTGTCCGCAGATATCAATGCTGTCATCCGTAAGTTTTAACTCGCCTGTAAAGTCATAGTGCTCCATCATATAGAGCGCGATCTCATTGTGATTGAGAAATTCTCTGTCGACCACGATCTTCTCACCGTTAAACGGCACGTCATGAAAATAAATCTGGGGCGGGTATATGGCCCAGCTCCACTGGGAATCGTCTTCTTCCGACAGTCCGTCAAAAATGCCCTCATCACCGGAGATCTCAAGATTCAGCAGATCATCTATAACGGAAAACTGAATCTCTCCGATTCCAAATTCCGTGCCGTCAATTTGAAAAGTGTTCATATAATTACCCTCCATACTGATTGATTTCTTTTCATTTTAGACTTGTAACCGGGAAAAAATTTGTAAGTAATAATTGAATTTTATACTTTAAACTGGTATAGTAATGTATATCTATGGAATCGGAGGTACGACACGCAATGAAAACCTTTGGCTTTATCGGTCTCGGCCTGATCGGCGGCTCCATCGCCAGGGCCATCCGCGAAACGATCCCGGGGGCCGTGATCCTGGCATACGACAGCAATGACGAGACCCTTGCGCTTGCCCTGAAGGAACAGATCGCAGACCGCACCGTCTCCTCCATCGACGGGAGCTTTTCCCGGTGCGACTATATCTTTCTATGCGCGCCCGTACAGAAAAACGATGAAAACCTTCGGATCCTCCGGCCGTTTCTCAGCCCCGACTGTCTCCTGACCGACGTGGGCAGTGTAAAGACCGATATTCACAGGACCGTGGCCTCCCTGGGACTGGAGGATCAGTTTATCGGAGGACACCCCATGGCGGGAAGCGAGCGGGTTGGCTTTGTCAACTCCAAGTCCGTCCTCCTTCAGAACGCCTATTACATCCTGACGCCGACCAAGACCGTCCCCGCCGAAAAGCTGGAGGATTACCGGAATCTGGTCACAAAATTAGGAGCCATTCCCCTGATTCTGAGCTGTGAGCAGCACGACTATGTCACCGCTGCCGTCAGCCATCTCCCCCACGTGATCTCCGCCTCCCTGGTCAATCTGGTGCGGGACAGCGACAACGCCGAGGGCCTGATGAAGATGATCGCCGCCGGAGGTTTTAAGGACATCACCCGGATCTCTTCCTCCTCCGCGGCTATGTGGCAGCAGATCTGCCTGACCAACACGGAAAATATCGAGACCCTTTTAGACAGTTATATCCGTTCCCTTCAGCAATTTCGGACTTATCTGGAAAACCGGGACGGAAACGCTCTGTACGAAACTTTTGACGGCGCGCGGATCTACCGGGATTCCTTTATCAACGCCTCCAGCGGCCCGATCAAAAAGAGTTTTGCGCTCACCGTGGACATCGCAGACGAGCCCGGCGCCATCGCCGCCATCGCTACGATCCTGGCCTTAAACCAGGTGAGCATCAAGAACATCGGCATCACCCACAACCGGGAATATGAGGGAGGCGTGCTCCGCATAGAATTTTATGAGGAGGAAAGCGTTGAGAAAGCGCAGAACATCCTCACCGGTAAGGGCTATACCATCTACACCCGAAAATAAGCCAAAAAGCACCGGACCCCTCAGCCGCCGAGGTTAAGGGGTCTTTTTTACAGGGAAATTTTCCCACCGACGTATGCTTTTACCAGGTTCTCCGAGTTAAGTGAGTCTTTTAGGCGGAAAAAATTTCCCTCACGCCTTTCGCCTGGCAGAACGGCCGCGGCCGCCAAAGATTTTTTCCGCCAGCACACTTAAAAACACGCCGAAACATCCTCCCGAGGTATCCAGCAGCACGTCTAAAAAGCTGCCGTATCTCCCCGCCACAAAAAGCTGGTGCCCTTCATCCAGAGCTGCGGAGATAAAGACCCAGAGGATGACAAAGCCATAGAACTTTCTGCCGCGCTCCCTCCAGGGACGCCACATTGCGTACACCAGGATCCCCATCACCGCGTACTCCGAAAAATGAGCCAGTTTCCGGATCGGATGTTCCCAGTAGGAAACCAGAGAGTTTCGGATCTCCACCGTCCAACTCCTTCCGGCGATGCGGCCGATCTGCTCTACAATGACTTCCGTAATCCTGTGGCTTAAGGAACCGGAAGTCTCTCCGTCCTGGCCGGAGAGAAAGAATATGGCGAAATAAAGCGCCGCAAGAAATATGGCAGCCACGATGCTGACTGCCACATAACTTTTCTTCAAAGGCTTTCTTTCCCGATTTCCGGCTGTGTCACGTTTTCTGATTGAAAATTCTTTTTTCCTTTTCCGTTCAACCATTCTTCTGATTCTCTTCCACGGTCTGATAAACCTCGATGCGCCTTGCCTCCATCTCCGGCATCCCCACAAAGCTTGCGCCATAGCTGAACTGGTTGTCCTCTCCCAGCTCGAT
>CANQCF010000084.1 GCA_947589505.1 uncultured Acetatifactor sp.
GATATCGCGGATCAGAAAACATTGGACAGGCTGAAGGAATGTGCGCGCGTGATCGCGGTGCGGGGAAATTGTGACAAGGAGTGGGCGGAAGAACTGCCCCAGGAGATCAGCCTTGAACTGTACGGCAAAAAAATCTACATGATCCATAATAAGAAGCAGATGTCCCCGAAAGCGGAGGACGCAGACCTTGTCATCTACGGACATTCGCACAAATATGAGGAAAAGAAAGAGGACGGCAGGCTTTGGCTGAATCCGGGGAGCGGCGGGCCGCGGCGCTTCGGGAGACCGGCGACGATGGCAATGCTGGAGATCGACGAGGAGAGCGGGAGCTTGACAGTGACGCGGATCGGGCTGTCGGAAGGAGAAGCACAGGACGAGGCTCCCGATAGTTTGTGCCCGGAGCTTGGCAGCGGGGAACTGCGGGGGATCGTCGAGACGGTTGTGAAGGATCTCGCCCGCGGGCGTTCGGTGGATCATATTGTGAAGACGCGCAGGATCAGCCGTGTGCTGACGGAGCAGATCTGCCAGATTTACTTTACGCATCCCGGTATCGACGCGCAGGGCGTGATGGACCGGATCGAAATCGCCGGACGGTGATCGTCAGGGAGAGAACTATGATCACAACAGAAGATCTGTACATGGATAAGGCAAAGTATTCCGACTGGCAAGACATGTATCTCAATGTCTGGTCGAGGCCGGAGAGCGCGAAATATATGCTCTGGAAGGTGACGTCAAATGAGGAGGAAGCCAGGAGCAGGATCGAGCGGACGATCGCGTTTCAGAAGGAGCATGACACGTTCCTGGTTTATGAGAGGGTAAGCGGCAGGGCGATAGGCTTCGGGGGAGTCCTGCAGACAGGCCCTCATACCTACGAGGATACGGGGATCTGTGTCGGGCCGGATTATGTGCGCAGGGGATATGGAAAGCAGATCGTCCGGGGCTTGATGCAGTTCTGCAGAGACGAGCGCGGTGCAAAAGAATTTGTCTACACGGCGCGGGAAGAAAATGTAGCGGCGAACGCGCTGGCAAGATCGCTTGGATTCTCGCTCATCAGCGGTGAGGATAAGACGGACGCCAGGGACGGACATATCTACCGGATCCTGTGCTGGAAGTTTGATATGGAGAAGGGAAGTTAACGAGAAGAAGCATAAGGGCTTCGCGAATGCTAGGGGGATGGCGGCGGAAAAATTAGAAACGGCTGCGGGAAGGAGGACGATGCCGTGACAAATATACAGAAAACAGAAGCTTTTTTGAAGGAACAGTTCGACGGATGTGATTATTATAAGGAACATCCTGCGGATAAGGAGTATCGGGTGCAGCATTCTTACCGGGCGGCTCACATCGCAAGAGAAATTGCCCTCAAGGAGGGACTGGATGAGGAAGGGTTGATCATTGGGGCCCTTTTGCATGACGTGGGTTACAGTCTGCGCTTTGAGAATGGCTGGCAGGAACACGGGCGGCTTTCGGCCCGATTAGCCAGGCCTTTCCTGGAACAGCTTGGTCTGGAAAAGGAACGGGTGCAGGAGATCTGTTATGGTATCGCGATCCATGTGGACGGAAAGGCTGATTTTCCAGGTGAGAAGACGCCTTTTGCATGCAGCATCGGTGATGCGGATGATGTAGACCGCTTTGATGCGTACCGGATTTATGACGCTATGGAGCATGCAGATTTCTATAACCTCAAGATAGAGGATAAGCGGAAATGGCTTCGGGAGAAGCTGGACTGGATACGATGGAGGCTTGGAGAGAAGTCCGGCACCGAGACCGGCAGACATATGGTCGCGGAGCGTTTGCTTTCTCAGCGGCAGTATTACGAGAAAGTGCTGGAGCAGATGGAGCATAGTGAAGGAATAGAACTTTGAACACGCTTCTGGCGGCTTTTGGATATAGTCTCAAACATCCCATGGGATTTTGTAAGAGGAATTACTTTTTGACAGGTGCTGTTTGAAAAATGATAGTGCATTGACAGGACGGAATTGAACAGGAAGAAATAAGAAGGGATAGGAAGGGATAGGAAGAAATGGGAAGGGATAGGAAGGAATGGGAAGGAACAAGGAGGCATAGGAAGTGTCAGGAAGTATGGAGCATAATTGTGGTTTTACAGATGGGAACAGGTGGTTCAGATATCGGGCGGCCGCGATCATTGTGGAGGACGGATATGTCTTGTTTGCCGGGAATGAAAAAGAGGACTATCTCTATTCCATCGGCGGGGCCGTTCATATGGGGGAAACGGCAGAGGAGGCTGTAAAGAGAGAGGTTTTAGAGGAAACAGGCGTCGCATACGAAATAGATCATCTTGCTGTGGTCCACGAAAATTTTTTTGATGAAAACACCGGCTCATTGAAGGGAATGGACTGCCATGAAATAGCGATGTATTTTATGATGAAGCCCAGAGGCACGAGAGAGCTAGACAGCGACAGCTACACGATGGGAGTAAAAGAGGCCATGCACTGGGTCCCCATCCGGGAACTTGATCAATATAAGGCCTTCCCCACGTTTATGAAAGCTTATCTGCAATCAGAGCATAATGGGATCGAACATATCATAACCGATGAAAGAGTGGGATAAACCTGCCTGTGGAGGGGAAATCCGCTTGGTGCAACTTCCGGTTGACGGATTTCAAGCCGGCCTTTGGTAGCATGTAACCGCAAAACAAGCTAAGATGTTCCTTGCGGACGGCACATAAGGCCGCCGACAAAACCAAGTGGAGGTAAAAAAATGATCTTAGCAGACAAGTTAATGAATTTAAGAAGGAAGAACGGCTGGTCCAGGAAGAGCTTGCGGAAAAGATGCAGGTGTCCAGGCAGGCGGTTTCTAAATGGGAGGGCGCGCAGGCTGTGCCTGACCTTGAGAAGATATTGATGCTCAGCAAGCTCTTTGGAGTCACCACGGATTATCTTCTCAGGGACGAGATAGAAGCCGAAGAGTTTACGGAAGACGCGGGCTATGTATCTGTAAAACGGGTTTCGCTTGCGCAGGCCAATGAATTCCTGGAATGGAGACAGCGGGCCGCCAAGCGCATTGCCTTCGCCTCTTTTTTGTGTATCATTGCCGTGATACCAATGATTCTTCTGAGCGCCGCGGCAGAGACGCCGGTCTGTCTGATTTCCGAAAATATAGCTGAGGTAATTGGGCTGGTCGCGCTGCTGATTGTTGTCGCGCCTGCGGTGGCAATCTTTATCTCCTGCAGCTTCCGGAACGCTCCTTACGAGTTCATCGACAAGGAACCGTTTGAGACGGAGTACGGCGTGGAGGGAATGGTAAAGGAGAAGCAGAAAGCGTATCGGAACACCTATGTAAAAATCCATATCGTTGCCATCTGCTTATGCGTTCTTTCTCCTATCCCTCTTGTTATTGGCAGTTATTCAGAAAAAGAATTTTTTACCACAGTTATGCTGGTCGTTACGATGCTGCTGGCGGGAATCGGAGCGATGCTTTTTATCCTTGCCGGCGTTCGCTGGAGAAGTATGCAGAAACTTCTGAAGGAGGGGGAGTATTCGCTTCGGGAGCAAAGAAAAAGCCGGATCAAGGAGCCGGTCTCGACAGTCTATTGGCTGACCGCCACCGCCGTGTATCTCGGATGGAGCTTTTTGACAAACGACTGGGGGACTACATGGGTTGTCTGGCCGATCGCCGGGATACTGTTTGCCATTGTCATGTGCATTTGCAATTTGCTGATAGACCACACTGTTTCTCGATGATTTCTGAGGCAGCTTTCTCTGAGAGAAAGCTGCCTCAGATTGCAAATATAGATTTATTTCCAGAATGGCAGTTTTGCAATTGTGAAATTGGTTGTTTACAAATTTGCAAAATATGATAAAATATAAACAGGAGAAGGGAGATGGGACTATGTTTGGAAAGAATTTGAAATATTACAGGTTAAAAAATAATATGTCAATGAAAGAACTAGCCGATTTAGTTCAGGTTTCTCCTATGGCTATCAGTTATTATGAGAAGGAAGAACGTAAGCCGGATATGCAGACCATTAAGAAGCTTGCAGGAGCTTTGCATGTAAGAGTTACGGATTTTCTGGAAAATCGTGATGCAAATTTGGAATTTTGTCACGGAGAATTTAGAAAAAAAAGCAGAATGTCCGCCAGGCAGCAAGAGTTTGTGAAGGAGGAGGTAGAAGAATATTTTGGCAGGTTTTATCAGGCAGTTAATATTCTTGGTGGAAATGTCCTTCCGGAATATCCCGTTTTACATTCACTGCCATTGTCAGATTCGGTCGAAAAAAATGCGGCTGAGATGCGCGCCAAACTGGAATTGTCGAAAAATGGCCCCATTGGAGGCCTGATTGAAATTCTGGAAAACAAAGGGATTTTAGTATATTTATGTGATATTGACAATGACGATTTTTCAGGAATGAATGGAACGGTAAACGGACGTCCATACATCATCATAAATAAGAACATGAATCCGCAAAGGATTCGTTCAACGATTTCGCATGAACTGGCACATATACTGTTTTATTGGCCTGAAGATATGAGCGACAAAGATATTGAAAATATGGCAACTGCTGTCAGCGGTGCTTTTTTATTTCCGGCAAGTGACATGGAACGCGAACTTGGGGCCAGAAGAAGCACAATTACCAATGATATGACAGCGGTATGCTGGGAATATGGAATTTCCATGTATTTGTTAGTAATGAGAGCTAATAAAAACGGAATTATAAATGACCATGTGGCAAAGAACTTTTATATCAATGCGAATAAAGCAGGCTGGAGAAAAAATGAGCCGTCGCGCGCTAAAGAGGAAGAAACCTGGTTATTTCATCAATTAGTTTATCGTGCCGTATGCGAGAATGAGATCACTGCACAAAAGGGGGCGGAATTACTTCATGAATCTTATGAAAAGGTTATGGAAGAGTGCTCCTCAATGGAGGTGTAGTGGATGGAGTATATCAGCAGTGATACAAATGTCTGGCTGGATTTTGCGGCAATCAATAAATTAGAAATTCCTTTTAAGCTGCCATATACTTATCTTATGCATGAAGATGCCATAGAAAATGAATTGCTTTCACCCAGAGAATTGAGAGAAAATCTTATGGGGTTGGGTTTACAGGCAGTTGAACTAACGGAAGAGGAATTTTATCTGACAGAAGAATATAATGCCAAATATGTCAAGCCATCGCTGTATGATTGTGTGGCTTTGGCGATTGCAAAAGTAAAAGGGATCACTTTGATGACCGGTGATGGTCCGTTGAGAAAGGCGGCAGAACAGGAAAATGTAGCAGTAATTGGTACGATTGGTATTCTGGATCGATTGTTTGGAGGAAATTATATTGAGAAAGAAGAGTATCTGTATTGCCTGAAAGAGCTGCAGAAAATCAATGGGAAAAATAGAAGGTTACCGGAAAAGGAGCAGCAAAAGCGTGTGGAAAATGCAGAAAAGCGCTAGATATCGCAAAGCGTCAACTGTGTAAGATGTCATGTCTTAATTCGGAAAGGGGACAGCAATATCTTTTCAATTTTAGAGGTGACCGCGGGATTGAAAAAGTCAGAGGAATTTATTATGAAGGAAAAGAAGATTTTCAGTAAAGACAGTACATTTCAGAAATTCGAAGTGCTGAAAAAAATCGGAATAAGCGTTACAGATACCGGGAGTTTTTTGTGGAGGTGATGCGCTGGAAAGGCGGGGAGAGAAAGACAGGGAAGGAAATATAGGGAAGGAAATATAGTCTCCCTTGGTGAGGTATAAGCATGCATACATAGTTTTCGATAAGAATGGTTTTAGAGAGGTGTTATAGCTGAGATGGACAGCTTATTAAACAGGTTTGTCGAGCGATCAAGAGAGATTCTTCAGGACAATTTGGTTGGTATTTATTTACATGGCTCCGCTGTTATGGAATGCTTCAATCCGGAAAAGAGCGATCTGGATCTGATCGTTGTTGTGAAGAATATGTTGTCGGATGCAGGTAAGAAACATTACATGGATATGGTGGTGGATGTCAATGCTTTAGGGCCGAAGAAGGGCATTGAGATGAGTATAGTGACTGCGGATGTATGTAAGCCTTTTGTTTACCCTACGCCATTTGAACTGCATTTTTCGGAAACACATTTGAAATGGTATAGGGATAACCCCGAGGATTATATCTCAAAGATGAAGGGAAATGACAAGGATCTTGCAGCTCATTTTACAATTATCACGAAAAGGGGCAGGTGCCTGTACGGACTGCCTGTCGAAGAAGTTTTTGCTGAGGTCCCGCAGAGTGCCTACATGGATTCGCTATGGAATGATATAGCTGGCGCCAGGGACGATATCGCGGAAGATACGATGTACTTGACGCTGAATTTGGCCAGAGTGCTGGCGTATAAAGAAAAGGAACTTGTTTTATCGAAAAAAGAGGGCGGGGAGTGGGCGCTGGATCATATTCCAGGCGAATACCATTCTCTGATACAGGATGCCTTGCGTGAGTATATAGAGGGCGATGATGTCATATACGATATCAGTGCCGCGCAAAAGTATGCAGAATATATGCTTGGCCGGATTGGAATCCATGAAAGGTGAACTGTGGTCCTGCCACGCGGAAAGTCATTTTCAGAAAGTTTTTGTACCTTGGCGAAGCGAAAGGAATGGGTATAAGTATGAGAACACTCTATGTTTCGGATCTGGATGGAACATTATTGAGGAGTGACGGCCGAACGTCGGAATATACAAATGAGGTAATCAACAGATTGACTGAAAAGGGAATGATTTTTTCTTATGCGACAGCTCGGTCATTGATAACTGCAAAAAAGGTAACAAGCGGGATCCATGCGAAAATTCCCCTGATCGTATATAATGGCGCTTTTGTAATGGACAACCTCACAGAGGATATTTTGCTTGAAAACTATTTTGACGACCAGATCGATTTGGTGTTAGACGATCTGTTTGCCAATCATGTATATCCCATTGTGTATTCCTATATAGACGGAAAAGAAAAATTCTCCTTCGACCCCGAGTTCTGTACGGATGGGATGATCAAATTCCTTAAAAGCAGAGAGGGAGATCCCCGCACCAATGTCGTAAAAGCCATAAATGATTTGAAGTCAGGAAAGATCTTCTATATCACATGCATCGATGAAGCGCAAAAGCTCGAACCGTTGTATAGGAAGTACAGGGACTCTTATTATTGCGTATATCAGAAGGAACTTTATACAAAGGAGCAATGGCTTGAGATCATGCCACTGCATGTCTCAAAAGCAAGGGCGATCCAGCGGTTACGGTCACTTCTGAAATGTGATAAATTAGTTGTGTTTGGCGATGGGAAAAATGATATGGATATGTTTGAATTGGCCGATGAGAGCTATGCCGTTCAAAACGCGCACGAAGACCTCAAAAAAATCGCGACCGCTGTCATTCCCTCAAATGATGAGGATGGAGTAGCGAAGTGGCTGGAAAAAAATGTGGCGTTGGGTTGAAGAAGCTTATGGCGCAATATCACAATGGAAGATTTTTCCTGTTTAACGTGTGCTTTTTTGCAAAAAATAAAAAACGTACACGTTAAACTTGAAACGGAGTTCAATATTTGATGATTTTTCTGGACACCATGGCAGCAAAGCGCAGGTATGTTCAGAGCGTTATCGGTGAGATTTTTGAAAAAGATATACGAGCGAGGCTGAAAATTCGGAACAAAATCAATTCATGCGGTAATTCATGAGAAATAATGTGGAAGAGTATTAACTCTGATATGATAACCATTGTTTACAAGGCAATGGTTATTTTTATGGAGGGATGATATGGAAAATGCGAAGCTTTACGGCTATATGAGAGTATCCACAAGGGAACAGAAAGAGGACAGGCAGAGGATAGCCCTGCTGGAAATGGGAGTGCCTGAGAGGAATATATACTCCGACAAGCTGTCAGGAAAGGACTTTGACCGACCGCAGTACAAAAAATTGCTGAAAAAGCTGGACGGTGGCGCGGTGCTGTTCGTGAAGTCCATAGACCGATTGGGGCGCAATTATGCAGACTTGAACGAGCAGTGGCGCATCATCACTAAGGAAAAGGGGGCGGATATAGTCGTGATTGACATGCCGCTCTTGGATACAAGGAGGGAGAAGAACTTATTAGGAACGTTCATCAGCGACATTGTGCTTGCGCTGCTTTCCTATGTCGCGGAGAATGAGCGTGTGAATATCAGGCAGAGGCAGGCGGAAGGGATCGCCGCGGCAAAAGCGCGGGGTGTGCGGTTTGGAAGGCCGCCTATACCGGTACCGGATAATTTTAAGGAGATGCATATGGCGTGGAGGGAGGGAAAAATCACGATGGCTGAAGCGGCAGAAGCGTGCCGGATGTGCCCGAAGACCTTTTACGAAAAGGCTGTAAAGCAGGAAAAGGCGTGTCTGGAAAGGTATACTTTTTGAGCTTCCATAAACAGTCGTCCTGTTCGATCAATACATATCCTAATATACACTATTTTTCGGCATATATGCCCAAAAACTTTAGATACAATTTAAAATTTTTTTCCAGCTCAAAAAGTATACCATTATGTCAGACAGAGGAAATGACAGGCAATAAGAGATCAATAATGTCCAGATATATTTGAACGGCAGGGAGGCTGTGAAAAATGATATCAATCACGCATAATCTTATGGCAATGAACGCCAATCGTATGTTTGGGGTGACAAACAAATCAAAGGCGAAAGCAACGGAAAAGCTGTCTTCAGGGTACCGGATCAACAGGTCGGCAGATGATGCGGCGGGGCTTGCGATTTCAGAAAAAATGAGAAGGCAGATCCGCGGCCTGCGGCAGGGGACGGATAATATCGGGGATGGGATTTCTCTCGTTCAGACAGCGGACGGCGCGTTAGATGAAGTGACGTCCTGTTTACAGAGGATGAACGAACTTTCCATCAAGGCCTACAATGGCACGAATTCAGAAGAGGAGCGGCAATACATTCAAAGCGAACTGGAACAGCTGTCCACGGAAATAAAGAGGATAGCCGATACCACTACTTTTAATGAATTATATGTCTTAAAGGGAAATCCCAGGGATCTCATAAAGGTTGAACATGATAAAATGGTGGACGGCTATGTCAGGATGGAATATGAAACCACCATTCCGGACTGGTTAAAAGTATCAGACGAACTGAAAGCTGAAAATTCAGCCGGAGTGCAGTTAGAGCAAGTAGATCGTGACTCCAACGCTGTTTTCCAGACAGAGCCCGGGGTGTATAAATATTACGGAGCACAGCAGGATATTTTAGATGAATTGACGAACCAAGGCTATCAGAGACAATGGAGTCCGGAAATAACTGATAACGCAAGCGCGAAGATCGATTTTTCCGGTTTGACAAACGCAGCTACAGCCTCGGAGTTATTCACGGATCTGTTTGCGCTGATCGGAACGAGTATCGGAATCCCCTGCGGTACCTGTACGGAATATTACGGGATAAGTTTTACGGGAAGTGAGCTGGGGCTGGAGGTAGCGGAGGGCGGAACCAGGTTTTCAAGCGGTTCGGCCTCTTCGGTATCTTATCTGAACCTGTCGACATGGAAACCATGGTATCCGGCTGATGAATCCAGCATCTTTGACAAGGTAAGGAGTCTGATCAGCTCCCAGGCGCTGGATACCACGAAAACAGAAGAACAAAAAAAGGCAGAGACCCAGGAGCTTGCGAAAGATATCGCAAGTAAGCTGTGCGATAAGTGCGTTTCCCAGATCACGAGGGGAGACAGGCATTTCAGCAGGGCGTCCAAGATCGTGGGCGAGGATTACGCTTTTTTGGTGTATGATTACAGGGACGAAAGCGCGTTTGAAAACGAAGACAGCGCCGATTCCATCGTCCAGGTATCGTCGTCTTGCTGGGCCAAAGTGCCGTATTCCATGCTGCTGGAAGGAACAATGGCGGAAATAGAGCATCCTTTGTGGATCAAGTGCAGCTCTGACTTTGACGACTGGCTGCCGATAGATCTGCCAAGTTTAGAGGGGATCCTTGCGGGACTTGAGACTTATGATGTCGCCCGTTATCAGGAAAAAGCAGTGTATTCGCAGGAGTATTTAAAGAGGGTAGAGGATTGGGAGAAAACGTGTCATTATGTTACAAAGACGACGACACTGCCTGCGGAATCTGAGAGGACGATCACGCAGATGGAACCCGAATATTCCATGGATGTGAATAGAAACGGCGAAGTGGTCACCAAAGTGACCTGGAAGCAAGTCACGAAAACAATCCCTGGTAAGCCTGAAAGGACGGTCACGCAACGGGTGCTGGAAGGGTCGGAGCCGAAGCCGCAGCCCGGTGCCGATGACGTACATATCGAAAAGGTATATGATCCCAGCGATGTCGGTATCATCGGGGACGCGTTGTCTTATGTGAGCTCCTGCCGCGCAATGTTGGGTGCGTCGCAGAACAGGCTGGAGCATGCGTATAACAATAATATGAATAAGCACGAGAATACTACCTACTCGGAGAGTATGATCCGGGATACCGATATGGCCAAGAAAACAGTTGAATTTTTCAACCTGAATGTTCTGGGGCAGGCTGGTCAGGCCATGCTGGCGCAGGCAAACCAGCAGTCGAATTTTGTTCTGCAATTGCTGCAATAAATCCAGATGGAAATTGCGGTGATGAATGAGTGCAAAAGGAATGGACAGAGGAGGCAAAACAGAAAAAAGCAAAACAGAAAAGGCAAGACAGAAGAGGCAAGACAGAAGAGGCAAGACAGAAAAGGCAAGACGGAAGAGGTAAGACAGAAGAGGCAAGACAGAAAAGGCAAGACAGGCTGGAAAATTTTTAAACTGTGAGTGAGGAATTGCAAGGCGGAGCAGAGGAATTGCAGAGCGGTGAAAATAGAACGGCGCAAAAGGCAGCTGGGGGAAATCTCAGCTGCCTTTCTTTTGCATAAAATTCTGCCTGGCAGAAAGAAGGCATATAAAATCCCATGAAAGGGAAACTGTAGTTTTCCTTTCGTAGAGTATAAGGGCGCTGTGGAACCGGGGAAAAGAGGAGATCATAGAGTTTTGCGACAGGGGTTGATCAAGCTTGTGAATGGAATCAAGATTTAGAAAGTTTTGAATGTCTGATGGCCTGGGTAAACAGGCCGAAAACCGGAAATACTAACCGGACAGGAAAAAGGGTTGTAAAAAGTTCAAAAAGGCATATAATGAGGTACAAAAGAAGGCACAAAAGAGGGAACAAAAGAAAGTATAGGGCGGCGCATAGATGCTATAGAAGGCGGTTTATCAGCGCCGGAAAAGAAGCGGGGGACGGAACTGTGAAAAAGGGGAAAAAGAGTATTGGAAAGAGGATCCTGCAGTATGTGATGATGACGGTGGCGGCCGCCATATATGCCCTGGGGATCAGTCTTTTCCTGGA
>CANQCF010000085.1 GCA_947589505.1 uncultured Acetatifactor sp.
ACGGTCACGGTGTCGGATCCCGAGGCGCTCACCCAGCGCTGGATGGAGGTCCAGCCCATGCCGGAGATCCTGCTGGCAGACAAATATTCCGGCCTGATCCAGATCAACCGGAAAGTGATTCCCCTGCAGGACGTCCTGCCGGAACTCACGTTTAACGAAGACGGAACGGAGGGCACCTTAAACGCCCTCGAGCGTACCACGCTTACGGACAGCGCGAAAGGCGTGACTGTCACCCTGCAGAACCCTACGGAAGCTCCCCTCCCCTGGTCCTCCTGCACGGTGACCTCGATCACTTCCAGAAATAACACTGTGCTCTTTCCGGACGGCGTCTCCATCGGGCTTCCCACGGAACAAATCTGCCATCAGGCGGATGGGCTCTACGGAGAACCCACCCGGTTCACAGGAACCTGTCTCTTCAGCTGGAGTCTGGCGAAAACTTCCGCCGTCTACGCCGACCCCGAGACAGGAAACCGCATCACACTGGATTTCAGCGACGACGGCTCCTATGTCAGAAGCATTACCTACGAGCTCGGCGTCTACGAAGAATAAGGAGGAGAGGAAACCATGGGAAAAATCGTTAAGATACTGAAGATCAATATTCTCTCGCTGGTCGCCATCCCTCTTCTGCTCCTGGCAACCGCGTTGAAGCTCATCGCCAAGTCCCTGGAGAAGATTCCCCTGTTCATCGGGCTGGGCATAGCCTCCATCCTGATCCTGTCGCTGGCATCCTTTGACGCCGCGACGGAAAGCATTATGAACATCATCGGCGGGATCATCGCCGCCTGTGTGCTCTTTGGCGTTCTGATCCTGATCCTGTACTGGATCTTTTCCCTGATCTCCAGTATCGTAATGCTGATCTGGACACTGATCACCACCTGCTTTGACGCGCTTTACGACATCTGCTACACGGGATATCTCTCCCTCTACACCGCCTGTGAGCGCGATTATCAGTTCCTCTCCCTGAACGGAAAGAAAGTGCTGAACTGCTTTATCTGCCCTTTCTATTCCATCCTGCGGGGAATGAGCTGGCTCATCGCCACCGTGGTGTCCCTGATGCTGCCCGCTGCGATCGTCTGCAGCATCGGCCTGGTTCTGTTTACACTCTACGACTTAAACAGCAATACCAAGGCTGCCTTCGGCCTGAACCTGATCCAGTTTGCCAAAAAGTCACAGACGGCGTCGGTGATCGGCGGGATCTTTATCTACGGAGCGGTCATGGCCATCGCCATCACCGCGATCATGGCCTTTGCCTTGGAGTGGTACGAATGGGCCCAGGACCTGAAGATGACCGGCGCGGAGATCTCCGCGGATATCGCGCAGCTCACGGATAAGGAACTGCAGATGGCGTCCGGCAGCCTGGAGGAATCGGATGAGAATCTGAAATACCTGGACAACCTCCAAGAGCACCTCAACAATCTGAACCCCCTGGGACAGCAGGTGCAGACTGTCCTGGAAAAGAAAGAAAGCCCTCAGCTTCTGAGCTGCTGGGGCTCTTATATGCGAAATCTGGAAAATCTGGTGAACCAGTTTTCCGAAAATAACGGCGTCACCTCAGAACAGCTGAAAAAGATGATCCCTCAGATCCAGCAGCTTGACAGGCAGCGGGAAGATGTGAAAAAGCTCACCGACAAACTCACCGAAGAACTGCAGAATCCCGCCGGCAGCTCCATCTTCTTCGCGGGCTGCGACTCTTTAGAGAAACTGGAAAAACGCTATAAATCCCTGTGCAAAACCTACCATCCCGACATGGGAGATGGGGATACGGAGACCTTCCAGAAGATGAAGGCTGAGTACGAGAACATAAAGGCCGCTTTCAGCGAAGAAAGCTGAAAAAACGCGGCTTACAAAACATACAGAAAGATTTCCGCGGCAGACCGGATCCTGCCTGCTGGGATATAATGTAAACAGATCCCGGGACATCACGTCCCGGGATCTGATGCTTTCTTTCATTTGTGTCTCGCTTTACTTATTCCAAAACTTCTTCTTTTTCCCACCGTCCCTGCCATCGTCCTCCGGCTTTTCGGCGTCCTGAACCGCCGTCAGGGAGTTGTCATTGGCCTGGTCAAACTGCTTCAGAAGATCCCTGGCCTCGCTGCTGAGCTTATCGGGCACCTGAACCACCAGAGTCACATAGTGATCTCCCCGAACCTCACGGCTCCTCAAGGAGGGAACGCCCTTGCCCTTCAGACGCACCTTGGTATCGGTCTGCGTGCCGGGCTTCACATCATAAACCACCCTGCCGTCCACCGTATCGATAAAGATCTCGCCGCCCAGAGCCGCCACCGCAAAGGACATGGGCACCGTCGAATAGATATTCATATCCTGGCGCTGGAAGATGGGGTGGCGTCCCACAATGACTTCCACCAATACATCTCCCCTGGGGCCTCCGTTCAAGCCGGGCTCGCCCAGACCGGGCATCCGGATGGACTGACCGTTGTCGATACCCGCAGGAACCTCTGCGGAATAACGCTTTTTCATAGGGATGTAACCGGTTCCCCGACAGTCCTGGCACTTCTCCCGAATCACTTTGCCGGTTCCCTGACATTCCGGACAGGTCTGGACATTCCGCACCGTTCCGAAGAAAGACTGCTGGGTGAACACCACCTGGCCCTTGCCTCCGCACTTGCTGCAGGTCTCGGGGGAGGTTCCCGGCTTTGCACCGCTGCCATGGCAGGTCTTACAGGGTTCCTTCACCGTCAGTTCGATCTCTTTCTTACAGCCGAAGACGGCCTCCTCAAAACTGATCCGGACGCTGGTCCTTAAGTTTGCGCCCTTCATGGGACCGTTGTTTCTCGCGCTCTGCCTGCTGCCGCCGCCGAAGAACTCGCCAAAGATATCGCTGAAAATGTCGCTGAAATCCGCGCCGCTGAAATCGAAACCGCCCGCTCCCGCGCCGCCGTCAAAGGCAGCATGGCCGAACTGATCATACTGCTTCCTCTTATCCGGATCGCTCAGCACAGCGTACGCTTCCGAAGCTTCCTTGAACTTCTTTTCCGCCTCCGCGTCCCCCGGGTTCATATCGGGATGGTACTTCTTTGCCAGCACGCGATAGGCTTTCTTGATCGCCGCTTCATCAGCGTTCTTATCAACGCCCAGAACCTCATAATAATCTCGCTTTTGTTCTGCCATAACACACAGCCTCTCTAAAAAATCTGATTCCCATATCATTATAGTACGGCCAGCGCCCTTGAAAAGCCGGGAGCCGGCCGCCGAACTGTCAGTTATACGCTTATACCTCGCGGAAGTTTCCGTCGATCACATCGTCATCTCCGCCGCCATTGCTGTCGCTGCCCTGGGCGCCGCCGGTAAAGCCGCTCATATCGGGGCCCGCGCCGGCCTGACCGCCCTGGGCCTGCTGCATGTTCTCATACATCTTGGTGAACAGGGACTGCGCGGAGTTCATCAGTTTCTCCTTTGCGGCCTTCAGCTCATCCAGATCGCTGTCGCTCATCTCCTGGTCCTTGGTTCTCTCCAGGATAGCCTTAACCGCCTCCAGATCAGCCTCCACCTGGGTCTTGTCGCTGTCGGATATCTTATCCCCAACATCCTTCAGGGCCTTCTCGGTCTGGAATACGAAGGAGTCAGCGTCGTTTCTCGCCTCAATAGCCTCCTTGCGCTTCTTATCCTGGGCCTCAAACTCTGCGGCCTCTTTGATGGCCTTCTCGATATCCGCGTCAGACATATTGGAGCCCGCGGTGATGGTGATATGCTGCTCCTTGCCGGTGCCCAGATCCTTCGCGGATACATTCACGATGCCGTTCGCGTCGATATCGAAAGTAACCTCGATCTGAGGGATTCCTCTGGGTGCGGGAGGGATCCCGTCCAGACGGAACTGTCCGAGGGACTTGTTGTCTCTCGCAAACTGTCTCTCACCCTGCACTACATTGATATCTACTGCGGTCTGATTGTCCGCTGCGGTGGAGAACACCTGGCTCTTCTTGGTAGGAATGGTGGTATTTCTCTCGATCAGCCTGGTAGCCACGCCGCCCATGGTCTCGATGGACAGGGACAGGGGGGTTACATCCAGAAGCAGGATATCGCCCGCGCCGGCGTCGCCAGCCAGCTTGCCGCCCTGTACGGAAGCGCCGATTGCCACGCACTCGTCAGGGTTCAGGGACTTGGAAGGCTCCTTGCCGGTGAGCTGTCTCACCTTGTCCTGTACCGCGGGGATACGGGTGGAACCGCCTACCAGGAGTACCTGGCCCAGATCCGCATTGGTCAGGCCGGCGTCCTTCATGGCGTTCTGTACGGGGATGGCGGTCTTTTCCACCAGATCCCTGGTCAGCTCGTCGAACTGCGCCCTGGAGAGGTTCATGTCAAAATGCTTGGGTCCCTCTGCGGTAGCGGTGATGAAGGGCAGGTTGATATTGGTGGTCATAGCGCTGGAGAGCTCTTTCTTCGCCTTCTCAGCCGCCTCCTTCAGTCTCTGCATAGCCATCTTATCGTTGGAGAGGTCGATTCCCTCCGCCTTCTTGAACTCAGACAGCATCCAGTTGATGATCTTGTTGTCGAAGTCGTCGCCGCCCAGATGGGTATCGCCATTGGTGGAGAGCACTTCGATGACGCCGTCGCCGATCTCGATGATGGAGACATCAAAGGTACCGCCGCCCAGGTCGTACACCATGATCTTCTGCTCTTTCTCGTTGTCAAGGCCGTATGCCAGCGCAGCCGCGGTGGGCTCGTTGATGATACGCTTTACATCCAGGCCCGCGATCTTTCCGGCGTCCTTGGTTGCCTGACGCTGTGCGTCGTTGAAGTATGCGGGAACGGTGATCACCGCCTCGGAAACTTTCTCGCCCAGGTAGCTCTCTGCGTCCGCTTTCAGCTTCTGCAGGATCATCGCGGAGATCTGCTGAGGCGAATACTTCTTATCGTCGATGGTCCGGCCCCGGTCGGTACCCATATCTCTCTTGATGGAAGAGATCGTCTTCTCCGCGTTGGTGACTGCCTGACGCTTTGCGGGCTCACCCACCAGCCTCTCCCCTGTCTTTGTGAATGCCACAACGGAAGGTGTGGTTCTTGCGCCCTCTGCGTTCGCGATCACGGTAGGCTTACCGCCCTCCATAACAGCCACGCAGCTATTTGTCGTTCCCAAATCGATTCCTATGATCTTGCTCATGTCTTTTTCCTCCCATATTTTATATGTTGCTTTGTTATTTTATTGAACTACTGCGACCATGCTGTGGCGAACCACGCTGTCGCGGTAGGTGTAACCTTTCTGAAGCTCCTGAGCCACGATACCCGACTCATATTCTTCGCTCTCCACCTGCATCACCGCGTTGTGGAGGCTTGGATCAAATTCCTTTCCCACCGCCTCGATGGGTTTCACTCCCAGATTATCCAGCTCCGTCATGAGCTGACGGTAAACCTTGTTCATGCCCTCTACAAAGGCGTCGTCCTTATCCTCCGGGTCCACCGTGGCAAATCCTCTCTCAAAGTTATCCACCACAGGGAGGATCTTCTCGATCACGCTCTTCGCGCCGGTCTCGAACATGGCCTGCTTTTCTCTCTCGGAGCGGTTCCGGAAGTTTTCAAATTCGGCCAGCTGACGCTTTACCTTGTCTTCCAGCTGTTCGATCTGTTCTTTCATGGCGTCGGTCTTTTTGTCCTGCTTGGCCTGTTTCTTCTCCGCCATCTTCTCGCCCCAGCTCTTCTTGCCCTTGCCGTCGCCCTCCGCATTTTCAGGCTCCCCGTCGGTCCCCGCCGCTGTCTCGGTTTCCTCTGGCTCTTCCGTTTCCGCTTCGGTTCTCTCTCCGGGCCCCGGGGCTTTTTCCGGCTCCGGGCCGCCGGCCTGCGGTTTCGGCTCCCCGGCCTTCTCCGGATTTGGCTTTTCCTCTCCGGCTCCCGGCTTTACGGTTTCCGCCGCTCCTGCGGCTTTACCTCCTTTCGGGGTTTCCTGTTCTCCGTCAATCTTTTCTTTTTTCAAATTTTCTTGTTCTAAATTTTCTTGTTCCAAATTTTCTTGTTCCGCCATCGCTATGTTTCCTTTCTGCCCCGCTCCGCTGCAGCTGGAGCCGATATATCCCTCTAATCGGTCTTATATAATTCATCCAGTTTGGTCTGCAGCGTCCGCAGCGTTCCGATCACCTTGTCGTAATCCATCCGCTTCGGCCCTACAATTCCAATGGTTCCTCTCATCCCTTCGCCCAGCTCGTAGGTGGCCGTCACCACGCTGCAGTCCTTCATGCCCTGCACCGGCGCCTCGTCTCCGATATACACCTGGATCCCGGTCCCGGCCTCGTTGGCCATGGTCTCCTGCACCAGGCTCTCCAGCTGCTGCTTTTCCTCAAAGGCCCCCACCAGTTCGCTGGCCTTTCCGTTGTCCGAGAGCTCCGGATATCGGAAGATATTGTTCGTTCCGCTGGTGTAGATCTCCAGATCCTCGTCCGCCTTGAAGGCCTCGCCCACCGCGTCGATCACCTCTCCGATGATGTCGCCGTGGATCCCCGCCTGCTGCTTCATCGCGGCGATTATCCCCAGATTGATCTCTTCCAGGGAAAGACCGTTCAGATGCGTGTTCAGCAAAATGTTTAATTTCAAAAGGTTCTCGTCTGAAAGTTCCTCCGTGACATTCAGAATATTGTTCTTGATCACATTTCCCTCTACCACGATCACCGCCAGTATCTGACCGGCGTTCACCCGGGAGAGCTGCACAAATTTTACTTTGTTCCGGTGGGTCTGGGGCGCGGAGATCATCGCGGCGTACTGGGTATTCTGTGCAACCACCTTCGCCACCTGCTTCAGCAGCGTCTCCATTTTATCCTGACGCTCCAGGAGCATTTCCTTCAGCTCTACAACCTCCTTCTCCTTCTCCTGCATCACGGCGTCCACATAAAAGCGGTAGCCCTGATCGGTAGGAATCCGGCCGGCCGAGGTGTGGGGCTGCTGGATGTATCCCATTTCCTCCAGATCTGCCATCTCATTGCGGATCGTCGCAGGACTGAGATTCAAATCTGTGTACTTTGAAATAGTACGGCTTCCCACCGGTTCGCCGGTCTCCAGATAATTGCGGATCACAGCCAGCAATATCTTTCTCTTTCTCTCATCCAACTCCACGGGCTCACCTCTCTCAGAATTGTTAGCGCTCGGTCTAATAGAGTGCTAACACCTTCTGTGACTAAGATAACACTATGCATTTCTATTGTCAACATTTTTTATCAGAATATTTCTAAAAAAATTATTAAACGGAGTCCATCTCTTCCAAAGTTCGGAGAAACTTTGTCCGAAAAAATTCCAACCGGCATCCTGCGTCTTCCGGGAAAATCTGCCCTCTTCCAAACTCCTGTCATTTCCCCACAAAAAAAGCCGCCTGCTCACGGATTCTGATCCGTTAAGCGGCGGCTCTGTTTCTCTGTCACTGTATGGAATTTACATCTTAAAGCTTCCCTGGAACTTCTCATTTACTACAAAGTAAGCGGTGTTCTCCTCGGGCTTTACATAGATCTCAACGGACTTGAAGTCCTCGGGCTTCATGTTCATGTCGTACTGCCATACATCCTGAGCCATCTTTACAAGATCTGCCTCGGAAAGGGACTTGCCTTTGTACTGCACATGGATCTCGCTCTTAACAGCAGCCTTTCTTCCGGCAGCAGATTTCCTTGTAGTGGTCTTCTTTGCTGCGGGTGCCTTCTTCGCTGCAGCCTTCTTCTCAGCAGGAGCTTTCTTCGCGGGCTTAGCGGCTTTCTTCACTTCCGCCTTTACCTCGGGCTTCTTTACTTCTGCCTTCTCTTCAGGCTTTTTTACTTCTACTTTCTTTACAGCCTCAGCCTTCACTTCTTCTGCCTTAACCGGTGCTGCCTTTTCTGCCTTCTTCTCAACCATCTTGACATTTTCCTCCTTCGACATATGTCGCTGCGCTATTTTTCATAACTCCTCACGGGTCCTCAAAACTTGTCGCTAAATACTATAGCGTGTTTTAAAAAAATTGTCAACCTTTTTATATAAATTTACACAAATTTTATAATGAAAAATTGTGAAATATTATTCCTTGACAAATTTCGACATTCAAAGCGTCCTATTACTTCGTCAATCCAAAATAAAGCAGAACCACAATACCCAGGGCGATCCGGTACCAGCCGAATATTTTGAAATTGTGTTTTTTGATAAAGGACATCAAAAACCGGACGATCACCATGGAGACCAGGAACGACACCACCGTGCCGATCAGGAGAAGAGAAATCTCCGTTCCGGTAAATTCAAAGCCAAACTTCAGAACCTTCAGAAGACTGGCGCCGAACATCACCGGAATCGCCAGGAAAAATGTATATTCGGCGGCCACCGTCCTGCTGACCCCGATCAAAAGCGCCCCCACGATAGTCGCGCCGGAACGGGAGGTTCCCGGAAAGACCGCCGCAATGAGCTGAAAGCCCCCGATCAAAAGCGCCGTCTGATAGGTGATCTCCTCCAGCGACCGGACCTTGGGCTTTCTGCCCCGGTTCCAGTTTTCTACTACAATAAAAGCGACGCCAAAGACGATCAGCGCGATGGAGACGCATACCGGATTGTAAAACAGCGCGTCGAACACATCATCGAAAAGCACGCCGATCACGGCCGCCGGGACGCAGGAGACCAGGATCTTTAACCAGAGGATGATCTTATCCATCTTGATATAGCCCATGATGCCGGGCTGCGCCCCCTCCCCTTCCCGGGGCAGGGTAAAGGGCCAGATCTTGTTCCAGAAAAGCAGGACCACCGCCAGGATCGCCCCCAGCTGGATCACCACATCGAACATCTCAAAAAAGCCCTCGCTTACGTTCTCAAAGGGCAGAAATTCCTCCACCAGGATCAAATGGCCGGTGCTGCTCACGGGGAGCCACTCCGTGATTCCCTCCACCACGCCGTAAATAACAGCCTTCAATACATCCAAAAACGCTTCCATAAATACATTATTCCTTTCCCAGGTACTCCATCAGTCTCTCGTAATGCCCCGCCGCATCGTCGTAACCCTGCTGATACAGCTCCAGCAGGATCTTCTGATCCTTTTCGATCCGCCCCACCTCGCTGGGAACCTTCGGCCGGATCACATACGCCTGCCCGTTCTCCACCTGCCGGTAAAGATATTGGATCTGCTGGTTGTAAGCCGTATGGCGGTGCAGCATCCGTTCATATATTTTAGGATATTTCAGATATCTCGCTTTTATGAGCGCAAGCTGCGCGGTTTTGGCAGGCTGACGGACAAATCCCTCTTCCTTGGTGAGGATCACCACATTCTTTCTATTGCCGTCCAGAATGGATCTGCGGATGGGTATGGGATCCGCGATCCCTCCGTCCAGGTACTTTTTACCGCCGATTTTTACATTCCTGGACACCAACGGCAGGGACGCCGACGCCCGGATAAAATCAATCTCCTTTCGAAGATCCCTGACCCGAAGGTACTCCGCCTCCCCCGTCTCGATGTTGGTCACAACGCTGTAAGCCTTTCCCGGATACTTCCCATAGGCCTCGTGATCAAAGGGGTAAAGATAGTCCGGTATGGTGTGATAACACATATCCTCGTTGAACAAATCCCCCGTCAATATCAGGTTCCTCGCGCTGCAGTACCGCCAGCTGTCCAGATAATCTATGGAGATATCCCGGGCACGGCCTTTCTGTCCCGAGAGGTAACTGCACATATGGCAGGCCCCCGCAGAGACGCCGTACACCCTGGAAAATAAAATATCCTTCTCTAAGAAAAAGTCCAGAACTCCCGCGGTATAAAGGCCTTTCATACCGCCGCCTTCCAAGACCAGCCCGGCCTCGTACATACTTTCCACCCAGCCTTTCCCGATTATTGCCGCCCTTTCACTCGTCCCCCGGCCGCACAGTAAAACGCACTGCCTGGCCCGGACAAAAGTCCGTCATTCCCTCACTGCCAGACGCACAGTAAAACGCACTGCCTGCCCCGGACAAAAGTCCGTCATTCCCTCAGCCGCCGGATCTCTCCATCTTTACTTCCCGCCGTACGCTTACCGTGCAAACCGGCTCTGCCACAGCAGTCCGCGAACACGAAACTCCAAACACGAAACTCCAAACACGGAACGCCTACCTGTATCCGTACTCTTCCCGCACGAACCGCCTTAAGGCCTCCAGGGACCTCTTCACCTTCTCGGTGTCGATACAATACGCCATCCGGAAGAACCCGGGAGCGCCGAAGGTGTCCGCCGGCACCAGGATCAGGTCGTACTTCAGCGCCTTCTGGCAGAACGCCACGGTGTCCTCCTCCAGGGCCTTCGGGAAAATGTAGAATGTCCCGCCGGGCTTTACGCAGGTAAACCCAAGCGCAATGAGCTCGTCATAGAGCAGATTCATATTCGTCTCGTAAACGCTCAGATCCGCCGTCTTATCCAGGACATCCGCCACCGCCAGCTGAATGATGGAGGGAGGGCAGTTGTGCCCGATGCCCCGGGAGATCTGACCACACATATACACCATATCCTCCGCATCCGGGCAGTCCGGGTGAATCGCCACATACCCGATGCGTTCCCCGGGCAGCGATAAGGATTTCGAGAACGAATAGCACATGATCGTATTCTCATAAAATTTTGAGACACAGGGGTTGTCTACCCCCTCGAACACGATCTCCCGGTAAGGCTCATCTGAGATCAGGTAAATCGTATGTCCGTATTCTTCCGACTTCTTCCTTAAGAGATCCGCAAGCCGCTGGATCGTCTCGGTGGAATACACGATACCGGAGGGATTGTTGGGCGTATTGATCAGCACCGCCATCACCTTTTCGGTGAGCATTTCCTCAAAGGCGGGGAAATTGATCTGGAAGGTCTCCGTGTCGGGAGGCACTACTTTCAAAACCGCGCCGGAGAGATTCACATAAGGCCCGTACTCCGGAAAATAAGGGGCGAAGGTCAAGATCTCGTCCCCGGGAACCGTCACCAGGCGGAAAGCATGGGCCAGCGCGCCCGCCGCGCCGGAGGCCATAAAGATATGCTCCTTGCGGTAGGGAATCCCGAAACGCTTCTCCAGGGAAGCCGCCACCGCCTCCCGCACGCTCGTGATGCCGAGACTGGGGCTGTATCCGTGCAGCTCCATGGGATTCCGGGTGGCAAGCATCTGGATCATACGGTCCGTAAACGCCTGGGGCACCGGCACCGAAGGATTTCCCAGACTGTAATCAAACACATTCTCATAACCGATCTCCTGTCCCCGGGCAGTTGCAAACTCGGAGAGCTGCCGGATCACGGACTTTGCGGACAACATATCCTTATATTTCTGTACCAGCATACACATTCTTCCTTTCTGAACTGCGGTTTCACACCGG
>CANQCF010000086.1 GCA_947589505.1 uncultured Acetatifactor sp.
GATCTTATCGATTGTCTCCGAATCCAATACATGAATTACCGGCATCTTTCGTCCCTTTCATAAGATAGTCCCGTTTTTCTCCCGCCGTCAATCCTTCCATAGGATAGTCCGGTTCTCTTTCGCCGTCGGTTCTTCCGGAGGTTAATCCAGTCCCTTTCCGCCGTCAGTCTTTCCGGAGGTTAGCCCAGTCCCTTTCCGCCGTCAGTCTTTTCGGAGGTTAGCCAAGTCCCTTTCCGCCGTCAGCCTTTCCGGAGGTTAGTTCAGTCCTTTTCCGCCGTCAGTCTTTTCGGATGTTAGCCCAGTCCTAGTCCTTCCAGCGGTTTTTCAGCTTGTTCTGGAGTCGGTAGAGCGTGTTCAGCGCGTCCAGCGGCGTCAGGGTCGTCACTTCAATCTCCATCAGCTCCTTCAAGACATCCTCGTCCGTCACTGTGTCAAAGAGGGAGATCTGGGCCATATCCAGTTCATCGTACTTCACGGGCTTTTTCTTAGGGACATCTCCTTTAGTCTCCACCGCGATGCTCTGCACCTTTTCCATGATGTCGTTGTCGCTGAGCTGTTCCGCGATTTCTTTTGCCCGGTCGATGACCATATCCGGCACCCCGGCCAGCTTTGCCACCTGGATGCCGTAGCTGCGATCCGCGCCGCCCTTGATGATCTTTCGCAGGAACACGATATCGTCCCCCCGTTCCTTCACGGCAATGCAGTAATTGTTCACGTTGTGCATCTTGTCTTCCAGCTCCGTCAGCTCGTGATAGTGCGTTGCGAACAGGGTCTTCGCCCCCAGAAGCTTCTTGTTGCTGATGTGCTCAATCACCGCCCAGGCGATGGAAAGCCCGTCAAAGGTGGAGGTTCCCCGGCCAATCTCGTCCAAGATCAGCAGACTGTTGGCAGTGGCATTCCGAAGAATGTTCGCCACTTCGTTCATCTCCACCATAAAGGTGGACTGACCGCTGGCCAGGTCGTCCGAGGCCCCCACCCTGGTAAAAATGCGGTCCACGATGCCGATATCCGCACTCTTTGCGGGGACAAAGCAGCCGATCTGCGCCATCAGCACGATCAGGGCGCTCTGTCTCATATAGGTGGATTTTCCCGCCATATTCGGCCCGGTGATGATGCTGACGCAGTGTTTATTGTTGTCCAGATAAGTATCGTTGGCGATAAACATATCCCCGGAGAGCATGTGTTCCACCACGGGATGCCTGCCCTCCCGGATATCGATGACGCCCTTTTCATTCAGCTTCGGCCGAACATAGCGGTTTCTCTCCGCCACCAATGAGAGACTGCAGAACACGTCCAGCCGTGCCACGGCCTTCGCCGTCCTCTGGATGCGCTCAATCTCCAAAGCAATAGAATCCCGAATTTTGCAGAAGATATCGTATTCCAGCGTCTGCAGCTTGTCCTCCGCGTTCAGGATGGTGTCCTCCAGTTCCTTCAGCTTCGGCGTGGTGTATCTCTCGGCGTTTGCCAGCGTCTGCTTGCGAATATAATCCTCGGGGACCAGATTTTTATAGGAATTTGTCACCTCAAAATAATAGCCGAAGACCTTATTGTACTTTATCTTCAGGCCCTTGATGCCCGTGCGCTCCCGGTCTTCCTCCTCCAGCTGGGTCAGCCACTCCTTCCCGTCCCGCTTCGCCGCCCGGAAATGATCCACATCCTCGTCGAAGCCGTCCCGGATCATGCCGCCCTCCCGGATCGTGACAGGCGGATCCTCCTCGATAGCCTGCAGGATCAGCTGATAAATATCTTCCAGACTGTCGATCTCCTGAAGGCACCCCGCCAGCTCCTTTCCATGGAATTCCCCCAGCACCGTGCGGATATGGGGTAGCATCTCCAGTGAGTTCCGGAAGGCGATGAGGTCCCGTGGATTTGCCGTCTTATAGGAAATTTTCGAGAGAAGTCTCTCCAGGTCGTAGATGGGGCTCAGGTATTCCCGCAGTTCGTCCCTGGACACGCTGTTTTTGCAGAGTTCCTCGATGGCGTCCAGCCTGTCCTCCATCTCCGCCTTATCGATCAAAGGCTGCTCGATAAAGCTGCGGAGCATCCTGGCCCCCATGGCGGTCTTTGTCTTGTCCAGCACCCAGAGAAGGGACCCGCGCTTCTGCTTCTCCCGCAGGGTCTCCGTCAGCTCCAGGTTCCGGCGGGTGGAACTGTCCAGCAGCATGTATTTGCTGGTGAGATAGGGATACAGGTGCCGGAAATGCTCCAGCCCCGTCTTCTGCGTGTCATAGAGATAGGCCAGCAGGGCCCCCGCCGCTACCATTCCCACGGGAAATTCTTCGATCCCCAGCCCGATCAGGGTGCTGACCTTAAAATGCTTCAGCAGCAGTTTTTTGCATTCATCATCGTCAAAAAACCGGGGCTCCAGGGAATTGACGGAAATGTGCAGCCTCCCTTTCAGATCCCCGATGTCCATGCCGCTGACCAGAAAAGCGTCGTTACAGACGATCTCCGTCGGCTCATACTTCATGAGCTCGTCCGTCAGCTTTTTTAAGTCTTCCACCTCCGTCAGGTAATAATCCCCGGTGGTGACGTCCGCCACGGAGAGACCAATCCGATCCGGCGTGTACGCCACGCTCATCAGATAATTGTTCTTTGACTCTTCCAAAGACTGCATGTTCAGGTTGGTTCCCGGCGTAACGACCCGGATCACTTCCCGCTTCACCAGCCCCTTGGCCAGCTTGGGATCCTCCATCTGCTCGCAGATGGCGACCTTATAGCCCCGGTTTACCAGCTTTGTCAGATATCCCTCTACGGCGTGATAGGGAACGCCGCACATGGGAGCCCTCTCCTCCTGCCCGCAGTCCTTTCCAGTCAGCGTGATCTCCAATTCTTTGGACGCGATCAGCGCATCGTCAAAAAACATCTCATAAAAATCGCCCAGGCGGTAAAACAGGATGCAGTCCTTGTACTCCTGTTTTGTCTCCATGTATTTCGCCATCATAGGTGTCAGCTCGCCCATGTTTTTCTCTCCTGCCCGTATCTTCCCAGCCTCTGAAACAAAATGATCAGCGGATACACAACACGTTGCGCATCCGCTAATAGTTTACCACAAGATTTGGGTTCTGTATATTATTTTTAAAAATTTTTTATGTAACAATTCAGTCAGCCGCCGTGTTTTGGTAAAAATCGTGCTTGCGCGAATTTTTCCCTGAACCGGCGGGTTGAGAGAACGCCATTGTATGAGCAAAGGGTGCTGCGAAACGGTTCATAAGCGCAGTTTTGCGAATGGCGTTAGCTTAAACTGTTACAATTTTGTCAGCTCCCTGGCCCGTTTCAAAGCCTCGTCGATATGCCCGCAGAAATTCTCTGTCCCCACCTTTTTGTCAAACTTCGCCTTGACGATGACATTCATGGGCTGCCTGTTCACATGGGACAGGATCATCCGGATCCCCCGTTTCTCACAGTTCTCATACAGCTGTTCCAGATTGTGCATGGCCGTTGCGTCGATGGCGTTCACGCTCCTCATGCGGATCACCAGGACTTTCGTGTCCTCCCGCAGAGAAATGCCGAGGATCTTCCCTGCCGCTGCAAAAAACATGGGGCCGGAGATCTCATACACCTGGGTATGGGCCGGGATCACCTTCAGATCGATGCTGTCCGGATCGTTCTCCGCATCCACTTCTCTCCAGCCCTCCACCTGCGTCACGTCGCTCATTCTCTTCATGAAAAGCACCGCCGCCAAAAGGATTCCCACTTCGATGGCCACTACCAGGTCAAAGATCACCGTCAGCAGGAATGTCGTCACAAGTACCAGAATATCGCTCTTTGGCGAAGACTTGCAGAGGTTTACAAAGCTCCTCCACCCGCTCATGTTGTAGGCCACCTGAAATAAGATCGCAGCGATACAGGGCATGGGGATCAGTTTCGCGTAAGGCATTAAAAAGAGGGCAACCAAAACCAAGGTGACGGAGTGTACCATGCCGGACACCGGCGTCCGTCCCCCGTTCTTGATGTTTGCCGCTGTCCGGGCAATGGCCCCGGTGGCAGGAATACCGCCGAAACAAGCCGATCCGATGTTCGCCACGCCCTGAGCGATCAGCTCCATGTTGGACCTATGTTTGGATCCAATCATGCTGTCCGCCACAACAGCCGAGAGCAGGGACTCGATCCCCGCCAGCAGTGCGATGGTGACGGCGTTCGGTATCTGTTCCCGAATTCCCTGGAGCGTAAAGAGAGAGGCACGGATCGTCAATTTCGGAAGCCCATCCGGAATATTCTGAAACGCCTTACCGATGGTCACCACATCCAGCTGGAAGATCTCCACGACAGCGGAAGTCACGATCACAGCGATCAGGGATGCGGGAATCCTCTTAAAAAATTTCGGCCACAGGATCAGGATCGCCAGGGTCAAACAGCCGATCAGGACGGAAATCTGATTGACAGAAGCCAGGTTATGAAACAGCGCGCTCAGCTTTTCTGTAGTTTCAACGGGCTTCTCCCCGTGCAGATAAGAAATTCCGGCGAAATCCTTGATCTGCCCGATAAAGAGCGTTACCGCGATGCCCGCCGTAAACCCGGTTGTGATGGTATAAGGTATGTACTTCAGCAGATTTCCAAACCTGCAGAACCCCATGATGATGAGGAAAAAGCCGGCCAGGACAGTGGCCACCATCAGCCCGTCCGTGCCGTCCTTCGCAACGATTCCGGCCACGATCGTCGCAAAAGCCGCAGTCGGCCCAGCGATCTGCACCCGACTTCCCCCCAGGAAGGCTACGAGAAATCCGGCCACGATTGCCGTGTAGATTCCCGCTTCCGGCCCCACGCCGGAGGCGATGGCCAGCGCAATGGACAGGGGCAGTGCAATGATCGCCACGATGACGCCTGCCACCACATCCTTGATAAACTGCTCCACGGTGTATGTCTTCATCACCGAAAAAAGCTTTGGTTTTAACTTTTCCATGGTATTTCTCCGTTTTTCTTATCTTTTTAGCTGATCTTCAAGATCCCCAGTGCCTGCAGCAGGATCAGAGCCAGCATGACCGGCGCCACGAATTTCAGCATGATTGTATAAAGTCTCTTTCTTCCCATCCGGCCGCCGTTCTTTTCCACCTCGTCAAAGACCATCTTCGGCTTCAGCACCCAGCCCACCAGGATACAGGTCAGGAGGGCTACGCAGGGCATGATGCAGCTGTTGCTGGCGTAATCCATGATATCCAGGATCTGGCCGGTCGAACCGCCCGGGAGCTTCGCCTCAAAATACAGGACGTTATAGCCAAGGCAGACGATCACGCCCACCACGGCGGCGATTGCCGTCTCGATCCCGCCGGCCTTCGCACGGGAAAGGTGAAAGGCGTCCATAAAGCTGGACACCACCGCCTCCATGACGGACACCGCACTGGTGATGGCGGCAAACAGCACCATGGCAAAGAACACACAGCCTAAAAGGTTTCCGATCCCTCCCATGGCGCGGAAGACCTTCGGCAGGGAGATGAACATCAGACTGGGGCCGGAAGCCGCCATCCCCTCTTTTCCCATAAAGGTGTACACCGCCGGAATGATCATGGCCCCCGCCAGGAACGCCACCGCCGTGTCAAAGATCTCGATTTGATTGATGGACTTCACCAGACTGGCGTCGTCCTTGACATAAGAGCCGTACGCCACCATGATTCCCATTGCAACGGACAGACTGAAAAAGAGCTGCCCCAGGGCGTCCATGATCACGGTAAAGAGCTTTCCTATCGTCATTCCCTCAAAATTCGGGATCACATAAATCTTCATGCCCTCCAGGCCGGTGCGCACCACGCCCTGTTCATCCGTATGGGAGATAGTCAGCGCAAAGCCCGAGACCCCGATGATCATGATAAGAAGGATCGGCATGATCACTTTGGAAGAATTCTCGATCCCTTTGTTCACGCCGCCGAACACGATCAGCGCCGCCACGCCAAGGAAGAACCCCATCATGATCACGGGCTCATACTGTGAGGTGATAAAACCGGTAAAGTATCCTTCCTCGGCAGTGGCAAAGCCCTGGCCCGTGAGGAACATCAGAAAATACTTCAGCACCCACCCGCCGATCACACAGTAATAGGGCATGATGATCACTGGGACGATACAGGCCAGAACTCCCAGAAATCCCCAGCTCTTTTTCAGTTTCCCGTACGCGGTCAGGGGACTCTGCTTCGTCTTCCTGCCGATGGAAATCTCCGTTGTCAGAAGCGTAAAACCAAAACTCAGCGCCAATAAAACATACACAAACAGAAAGACGCCTCCTCCGTCCTTCGCGGCCAGATAGGGAAACCTCCAGATATTTCCCAGCCCCACCGCACTGCCCGCCGCAGCCAGGACAAACCCCAGCGATCCTCCAAACGCACTCCTCTTCTTTTCCTGCATAACCCCTCCTCATTTGCTCTTTATTTTTTCAAGCCAACGCCTTTCACTAAGACATACCTGCGCGCTTTTATGCCTCTTTTTGCTTATAAAACGGTGTTTCCTTCAGCCGCCTATTTCCGGAAAAATTCATGCAAGCATGATTTTTCCCAGAATCCGTGTCGACTGGCTAAACTGTTACTCCCAGATAATAAAATCCCCGGCACTCCTTCAGATACACATTGACAAAAGTCCCCACCTGCTCCCGACTCCCGGGAAAATGCACGATCGTGTTGTTTGACAGCCGTCCGGTGAGAAGGACCTGTCCTTCCCCTGCACCCAGCTCCCGCAGGGCCTCCGGAGAGTTCTGGCCCTCATTGACCTCCTCGACCAGAGCTTCCATCGTCATTCCCTGATACCTTGCGATTCGCGTCCGCGCGGTATCCTGCACGCATTTTAACACTTCATCAAACCCCTGCCGGACGACCTCCTCCGGCACAGGTTCCATAGAGGCCGCGGCGGTTCCCGTCCGCTTGGAATAAATAAACGTGAAAGCGTTGTCGTACTGCACCTTCCGGATCACATCGATGGTCTCCTGCACATCCTCCGGCGTCTCCCCCGGAAATCCCACGATGATATCCGTGGTAATCGCCATATCCGGAATCTCCCGGCGGATCTTTTCAGCGAGGGCAAGGTACTGTTCCTTTGTATAGCGGCGGTTCATGGCCTTTAAGATCCGGTCCGACCCCGACTGCAGGGGAAGATGCAGATGCCGGCAGATCTTTTTGGACTCCTTTATGACCTGGATCAGCTCGTCAGAGAGATCCTTTGGATGGGAGGTCATAAAGCGGATCCTCTTGATCCCCTCGATCCTCTCCACTTCTCTCAAAAGCTCCGCAAAGGAAATGCCGTTTTCCAGGTTCTTTCCATAAGAGTTTACATTCTGTCCTAGGAGCATGACTTCCACAACGCCCTGTCCGGCCAGATTTTCTATCTCCCGCAGGATCTCCCGGGGCTCCCGGCTCCGCTCCCTGCCCCTCACATAGGGGACGATACAATAGCTGCAGAAATTGTCGCAGCCGAACATAATGTTGATCCCGGACTTAAACGGATACTTCCTCTCCACAGGAAGATCCTCCACGATCCGGTCCGTCCCCTCCCAGATATCCACAACTCTCCCGCCGCTCCCATACATCTCACAGAGCAGTTCCGCAAACCTGTATAAATTATGAGTGCCGAAGATCAGATCCACAAAGGGATAACTCTCCTTCAGCTTCGCCACTGTCTGGGCCTCCTGGGTCATACAGCCGCAGAGCGCAACTTTCATAAGGGGATTCTGACGCTTGAAACCGTTTAAGACGCCAAGCCTGCCGTACACCTTCTGATTCGCGTTATCCCGCACCGTACAGGTATTGTAGATGACAAAGTCCGCGTTCTCATCCTCTGTGATCTCATAACCCGCGCTGCCCAGGATCCCGGAGAGCTTTTCGGCGTCCCTGGCATTCATCTGACAGCCAAAATTGACCACGCAAGCCCTGGGGCGCCGCCCCTGCTCCCGCTCAAAATCCCGCACCCACTGCCTGCACTTCGCAATAAAGTAATACTGTCTGTCGGGCTCGCCGGCGGGCGGCGCTTCCAAAAGATTTATCTGATCAAAATTCACATCACTGTACATAACTGACCGGACCTTTCGTAATCGATGCGGCAAACGAGCCGACTGCAATCAGATTACACTATTTCCCTGCGACTGTCAAATAAAAAGAACAGGGGCCTTACAATTCCCTCTCCCCAAACCGCCTGATCTTTTCACAGATCCCCGGCGCCATCACCAGAACGCAGATCAGATTCGGCACAGCCAGAAGACCGTTGCAGACATCGGAGACACCCCACACCGCTTCCAGCGTAAAGACCGCCCCCGGAAGCACGGCCAGTCCGTAGCCCATTCGAAAGAGCCAGTTCCACTTTCCGCCGCAGAGATACAGAAAAGCCTGCTCTCCCTGGTAGGCCCAGCCAAGGATTGTGGCGAAGGCAAAGAGCGTGATGCACGCGCTGAGAAAGATCCCGCCCACATTTCCAAAGGCCGTCTCAAAGGCCGCGATCATCAGACCCGCCCCGTCCGCACCTTCCACGACAGCGCCGTTTCGAAGCGTGACTCCGCCCGCCTCCAGCATCCCCGGCACACCGCTGCAGGCAAAGGCAAGCCCCGTCAGGACGCAGATCACCATTGTGTCAAAGAAAACTCCCGTCATGCTGATAAAACCCTGCCGCACAGGTTCCGCCTCCTTCGTTGCCGCAGCGCTGATCCCGGCAGCTCCCAGTCCCGCCTCATTGGAGAACACTCCCCGGGACACACCCCACTTCAGACTGTCCACCCAGCTTGCGGCAACTGATCCAAAGATCCCGCCGGACAGCGCCTGGGGGTGAAACGCCGCCAGAAAGATGCCCTGGACTGCAGGGATGAGATTTTCCAGATTTGCAAGGATGATCCCCAGGCACCCCATAAGATATACCGCCCCCATAAAGGGCACCAGAAATGTGGAAACACCGGAGATGACCCTTATTCCTCCCAGAATGACCAGGATCGTAAGGATGGAGAGGAACAGCCCCGCTTTCGCCCTGTCGATCCCAAGAGATGCTTCTAACGAGACGGCGATGGAATTTGCCTGTACCATATTGCCCATGCCAAAGGCGCAGAGTGTGGCGAAGAGAGCGTACACCCACGCCAGGATCTTTCCCGTCCGCTTCCAGGGAAAGGCCGACGACAGGGTGATCATAGGACCGCCTGAAGGCAGCCCGTCCCTGCCGATCTTTCGATACTGCACGGAAAGAGTGCTCTCCACAAGTTTTGTGGCGAGCCCCAGAACACTGGACAGCACCATCCACACCAATGCCCCCGGGCCGCCCAGAGTCATAGCCCCGACCACCCCCACGATATTGCCCGTCCCGATGGTGGCTGCCAGCTCCGTCGCCAGAGAGGAAAAAGCGGAGATGCCGGGGGATTTACTTTTTTCCTTTTTCGAGGGCCTTCCCAATGCCAGCCGCACCGCGGGGATCAGCTTCCTGCAGGGAAGTCCCCGCAGTAAAATCATGAGATACACTCCCGTCCCCAAAAGAAGCCCCAACAGCGGCGGCCCCCAGACGAACTCCTGCGCGCTTTTGATCCATTCCAGAATATGACCGCTCATAAACTCTCCCAAGAGTCCTTTAGATATTCTATCAGGATCGGCGGCAGATTAGAACACAGGGATATCTTTGTCTAAAACTCAGTAATCCTCCGCCAGCAGGAAATCCTCCAACGCCACGATCTTTACACCGTTGATATTTCCCGCCGCCAGTTCATCCAGCGTCACGACATATTTAGGGTAGTGATCTCTGATCGCAAGGAGATTAGCGACTTCCCGATCGGACTGCTCCGGCAGATTCCGGCAGACCTGCACGTAGATGCGCTCATCGCGGCGTACCGCCGTAAAATCGATTTCCTTTGTTTCGTTTTTTCCGATATAGACCTCATAACCCTTTCTTCGAAGCTCAAAATATACGATGTTCTCCAGCATTGCGGCAACGGCCTGCGGTTGAAACCCCATCACACAATATTTGAGAGACGGGTCTGCAAGATAAAACTTCTCCTGAGTTTTTAAAACCGTCTTACCCTGCAGGTCGTAACGCTGACAGCGATAGATCACAAAGGCTTTCTCCAGCCATTCCAGATAATTATAAACCGCTTCCACCGAAAGAGAGCGCCCTTCGCTTTTCAGGAATTTCACGATCGCGTTTGCGGAAAATGTTTTCCCCACATTTTCAACGATATACTTTACGACACGGTTAAACAAGTCATAATTTGTGATATTATGCCGTTTTGTAATATCGCTGGTGATCACAGAGTGATAAATCCCTTCCACAATCTGATACGCCGCATTCTCGTCAAAATTGCCCAGCGCAACGATCGGGAACCCGCCCATACGGATGTATTCGTTCAGCAGATCTCTCGGAGTACGCCCACTCTCCTTCTTAAAATCCATATATTCAGAAAAAGAAAGCGGAAACACCGGTATAGAAACATACCGCCCCGTCAGATATGTGGAAATTTCACCGGACATCAGCTTGGAATTGGAGCCGGTCACATAGATATCCGAATTTCTGTTTTCCAGAAGACTATTGACGGCCTTCTCCCATCCGGCGACCTCCTGCACTTCATCCAACAGGAGGTAATAACGCCTGTCATCAGTCATTTTCTTTTTGATACCGTCATACATATCCTTATCCGTCATACCCCCGTCAAAATCCTCCGAGGTATAACGCATACAGACCACATGGTCTTCAGGGATACCGCTTTTTATCAAGTCGTCCCGCAGCATTTCCAAAATCGTGGATTTTCCACAGCGCCTGATACCCGCAAGGATCTTTACAAGAGGAACATCACGGTAGGTTTTCAATTGATTTAAATAATACGGTCTTATGATCATTGTTTGTCACCTCTTTCTTAGTATGCCAAAAAAGTGCAAACAAATCAATACTTTTTACTGAGTTTCAGTAAAAACTTTCAGTAAGCATCACACATAATGCTTCCTTTGAAGATTATAAAATTCCCTGTACTCTTCAATTGATTCCATTAATTCTTTATGCGTTCCTAATCCTGCCAGCTTCCCATTATTAAGAAATAGGACTTTGTCCGCAGTCGCTGCTCCTGCAAGACAATGGGAAACAATAATGCTGATCAAATCACCTGTTTTTTGATTCAGTCCTTTGAATACCTCCGA
>CANQCF010000087.1 GCA_947589505.1 uncultured Acetatifactor sp.
ACCATCATGACGGGCAGATAAGCCATGCCGGGCATCTGGGTGATCAGGCTGGAGAGCAGAGGGCCTATGATGCCGCATGCCAGGCCGTACTGCCATCCGCAGACCAGGCCGCAGAGCAGCACCGGCAGGTGCATGGGGGAAAACAGAGTTCCGCCGTCGGGAATCAGGTGGAATGCCAGGGGCAGCACCACGCAGAGCGCGATGCAGACCGCGGTTGTAACTAACTTTACCATGGATTGATTTTTCATGTTTGACCTCTTTCTGCAAAAATGCCGTTTTTTCGGAACGCAAAAAAACCATGAATGTTCCGCCCCTTTTCTAAGGGGTGTGAAAGCCTTCATGGCGATCTGTATCCTGATTTTGTGATGAGCTGCGTGTGAAAAATGTGGAACTGTGAGCCTTCGGCGGCGTTCTTCTGAGCGCAGATCCCTTCCTGGGAGAATCCGAGATGACTAAATTTATCTTAGCGGAAAGCGGGAAGAATGTCAAGGCTGGATTTTCCGAATACTGGGCGGCGGGATGGATCGCTGCAGAAGAGAAAGCCACATTATGGAAAAGATAGCGCTGTAACAAAAAAGTGCGTGGCGACAGCAAAGGAAGTGCGGCAAATACAAAGAAAGCATAGCAACAACAAAAAAACGCAGCCACAACAGAGATAACCTAGCGATAACAAAGACAACACGGCAACAACAAAGAAAGCACAACAAAGAGGGCGTTGCAGCACGAAAGAGTTGTTGTTATGAAAAAGAAAGGGAGCGTCAGGATGACACAGAGGGAGTTGTTTTGCAGGCAGAAAAGCAGGCATCCGTCGATGGAAGCCCAGGATTGGATGAAGCTTTGTTTTCAGGCGGCTTTTGGCGCGGAGCACCTGGCGCTGGACCCGGCAGCAGCGCAAAACTATCTGCGGGAAGAGTTTGAAAAGACGCCCGCGGGGTCAGAACCTCTTTATGAGGAAATTTCAGAGGAGACGGTGCGGGTCAATCTGGGAGCATGGAAAAGGGAAGGGCTGCCGGAGGAATGGCTGCTTCGGATGTTCCTGCAGACGGCGGAAAATCCGCCGAAGGCGGGGGAAAGACGGTTCCGGGAGCTGACAGAACTGGTGACGGATATTTTAAGAGAGGGGCAGACGACTGCCGGGTCAGTTGCCCCGGGACAGGCGGAAAAAGAGGAGACGGACACGGAGGGGACTGCAGGCGGTGCGACTACCCTTCTGCAGTGGAAGGAATATCTGGCGGCATATCCCATGGACAATCCCCATGCCGTTCATCACAGTGAGAGCTATCGCGCTGCGGAAAAACCTGCTTACAGGCTGGTCTGCAGGAGGTTTCTGCGGATCTTTCCGGTTTTGCGGAAACTGGCAGAGCTCCGGGCTGACAGGGGGAGCGGTACGGTGCTGGTGGCGGTATTGGACGGCCGGAGTGCTTCCGGGAAGACCACACTGGCGGATCAGCTTCAGAGGGTGACCGGCGCTGCTGTGATCCACATGGACGATTTTTTCCTGCCGGGGGAGCTGCGGACTTCGGAGCGGCTTGCGGAGCCCGGAGGGAATGTGCATTATGAGAGGTTTGCGGAGGAAGTACTGCACTTTTTGAGAAAACGGGAACCCTTCTCTTACAGCGTGTTTGACTGTGGGGAAATGGCCCTGGGGGAGGAGCGGTTGGTGCCCGGCGGAGAACTGCGGATCGTTGAGGGGGCCTACAGCTGTCATCCAGAGTTCGGAGAGTATATGGATCTGCGGGTGTTCTGCGATGTGGAGAGCGAGGAGCAGGAAAGGCGGATCCTGGCGCGGAACGGGGAGGAGATGCTGGGACAGTTCCGGGAGAGATGGATCCCCCTGGAGGAAAGGTATTTTGCGGCGTACGGAATCCGGGAACAGGCGGAGATCCTGCTGTGAGGGAATATGACTGGGGCAAGGGATGCAGGCGCGGGCACAGAGACGACAGTGATAGCAGGAGAAGAAACTGCGGCAGCGGGAATCACAAGGGAAGAAAATGAGTGGCAGAAACAACAGGAGCGGAAAAACCGAGGCAGCAGGAAACGCGAGGAAAGAAAATGAGGGGAAGGAACAACCGAAGCGGAAAAACTGCGGCAGCGGGAATCACAAGAGAAGAAAATGAGTGGCAGAAACAACAGGAGCGGAAAAACCGAGGTAGCAGGAAACGCGAGGAAAGAAAATGAGGGGAAGGAACAACCGAAGCGGGAAAACTGCGGCAGCGGGAATCACAAGAAAAGAAAATGAGTGGCAGGAATAACAGGAGGAGAGAGAAATGAGGATCATGGTCATGGACGGTCAGGGCGGGGGCGTCGGCAGAAGTCTGGTGGAAGCCCTGCGGGAGAGGATACCGGAGGCGGAGATCATCGCCGTAGGAACAAACGCCGCGGCTACCGCCAATATGATGAAGGGGGGCACGAGCCTGGGGGCCACCGGGGAAAACGCGGTGGTCTATAACAGCCGCAGGGTGGATGCGGTCTGCGGCCCCATGGGGATCCTGATGGCAAACGCCATGCTGGGGGAGATCACGCCGAAGATGGCGGAGGCGGTGTCCTCCGGTGAGGCGCCGGTGTTTTTGATACCGATGAATAAGTGCTCCGCCAGGGTGATGGGGGTCGCGGAGAAAAAGCTTCCGGAGTATGTGAGGGAAGCGGCGGAAAAGATCGCGGAGCTTGGGTAAAGAGGTCCGTCAGAGGGGAGGTTCTTGTTCACAGAATCTACACACAGTTTACATGAAAACTTGACAAACCATCCTTAGAATACGAAAGAGACAGATTGGAAGAAACAGGGTTGCCGTTCGTTCGCCCAAAAGCAGGAGTCCTGCGGGTAAGCGAACCCTATTGGCAACGAAACAGAGAACCAATCGGGAAAGGTATTAAAAGGATGATCGAAGTTACAAATCTCACTAAAAGGTATGGGGATCAGACGGCCGTGGATCACCTCTCTTTCCGTGTGGAAAAGGGGCAGATCTACGGTTTTTTAGGTCCCAACGGGGCGGGTAAATCCACCACAATGAATATTATCACCGGTTATCTTGCGGCCACTGAGGGCACTGTCGTGATCGACGGTAAGGATATTCGGAAGGAGCCGGAGGGAGCGAAGAAAAAAGTTGGATATCTGCCGGAGATCCCGCCCCTGTACATGGATATGACGGTGGAGGAATATCTGCTGTTTGCGTCGGAGCTCAAGAAAGTACCGAAGAAGGACCGGAAAGCGCAGACGCAGAAGGCCATGGAACTCACTGGCATTACGGATAAGGGCAGGCGTCTCATTAAGAATCTGTCCAAGGGTTACCGGCAGCGGGTGGGTCTGGCCCAGGCTATCCTGGGGGACCCGGAGGTTTTGATCCTGGATGAGCCTTCCGTGGGTCTGGACCCGAAGCAAATTATAGAAATGCGGGAACTGATCCGAAAGCTGGGGGAGGATCACACGGTTATCCTGAGTTCCCATATCCTCTCGGAAGTCAGCGCTATCTGCGACCATATCATGATCATCGCCCATGGGAAGCTGGTCGCCAGCGATTCCCCGGAAGGGCTTCAGAAGCTGATGGAGGGATCCCGGGAACTGGAGCTGACGGTAAAGGGCGCTTATGAGAGTATTCGGACGATCTTGGAGAAGATAGACGGTGTGGAGACCGCGGAGCAGGAGGGCTCCGGGGATCAGGGCTGCTCTAAGTTAAAGGTGACATGCCGGGAAGATGCGGACGTCCGGGAGGCGGTCTTTTACGCGCTTGCTGAGGCAAAGCTCCCGATCCTGGAAATGACGCTCCGCACAAGATCGCTGGAGGACATTTTCTTGGAGCTGACGGAACATGTGGAACCGGAGAAAAAGGACCGCAGGAGACCTCTTTTCACCAGAAAAAAGAAGGCGGAGGAAGAGGGAGCGGACGAGCAGATGAAAGCTTCCGGCGCGGAGGAGGCGGAAGGCGGTCGTTCTGCGGAAACTGAGAAAACGGACGGGAAAGCACGGGAAGGCGGAGTTCCGTCAGAGAGTGCGGGATCAGATATGCAGAGAGAACCGCAGGCACTGCAGAGCGGATCTGAGAATCCGGATGCGGTTTCCGAAAACGAGAAGGAAGGGGAGGTACAGTGAAATGTTTGCAATCTATAAGAAAGAGCTGAAATCCTATTTTCATTCCTTTATCGGGCCCCTGTTCATTGCGGCGATTCTGTTTTTTGTCAGCCTCTATTTCTTTGTATATAACCTTTTGAGCGGGTATCCCTATATTTCCTATGCGGTGTCCAGCGTGACGTTTCTGTTCCTGATCGCCGTTCCGGTGCTGAGCATGCGGATCCTGGCGGAAGAGAGGAGGAGCAGGACGGACCAGCTGATCCTGACGGCCCCTGTCTCCGTGGGCGCTATTGTAGTTGGGAAATTTCTGGCGCTTTTGACGATCTATGCGATACCGGTGGCGGTAGTCTGCGTCTATCCTCTGATCATGAGCAGGTTTGGCGAGGTCCCCCTGCCGGAATCCTATCTGGCTGTCCTTGGATTCTTTCTCTATGGCATGGCCAGCATTGCCATCGGTGAATTTCTTTCGGCCCTGACGGAGAGTCAGGTCATTGCGGCAGTCATTTCGTTTCTCACTCTGTTTGCGGGGTATATGATGCCGTCCCTGTGCAGTCTGATTTCGGAGACGGGTAATTTTCTGACGAAGATCCTGGGCTGTCTGGATATGTACACGCCTTTTGAGGAGATGATGAACGGAACTTTGAACCTGAAGTCCGTGGTCTATTATTTCCTGCTGACGGTAATGGCGCTGTTCCTGACGGCGCAGGCGATCCAGAAGAGGCGTTACAGCATCTCTGTGAAGAACCTGAGTTCCGGCGCATACAGTACGGGTGCTATCGTGCTGATGGCGGCAGTGGTTGTTGCGGTGAACCTGATACTGGACGAAATGCCTTCCTCCTGGATCAACCTGGATATCACTCAGGAAAAACTGTATTCCCTCACAGAACAGACCGTGGATTTTGTAAAGAACATGGATCAGGATGTGACGATCTATGTGATCGCCTCCGAGGACAGTCAGGACGAGACGCTGGCCCAGACGCTGGAGAGATATGACGATCTTTCGGATCATATCGCGGTGGAGTATGTGGATCCTGCCGTGAATCCCAGATTTTATACGCAGTACACGGACAGTATTTCTATGAACAGCCTGATCGTCGTCAGCGAAAAGCGGAACCGGGTGATCGACTACAACGATATTTATGAGGCTTCTTACGACTATGATTATTACACCGGAGGGTATACCACTACACCTACTGGCTATGACGGTGAAGGGCAGATTACCAGCGCGCTGGACTATGTGCTGTCTGACGATATGCCGAAGCTGTACCTGACGGAGGGACACGGGGAGGCCGGGTTCAGCAGCAGCTTTACAGACGCCCTGAAGAAAGAGAATGTGAACTATGAGACAATCAACCTCATGGACAGCGATGTGGTGCCGGAGGACGCGGCGTGTCTCGTCATCTATGCCCCCAGCGCGGATCTCTCTGCGGACGACAGGGATAAGGTTCTGGATTATCTGCAACAGGGAGGAAACGTGGTGTTCATCGCCGGATACGCCGAAGGCGCGACACCAAATCTGGACGCTGTTCTGGATTATATGGGGCTGGATCTGGCGGAGGGTCTTGTGGTGGAAAAAGACGAGGGGTATTATTACAGGAATCCCTATTACCTGTTGCCGGATCAGCTGTCATGTACCTATACGTCAGGGCTGTATAACAAATACTATGTCTTTGCACCATATGCACAGGGTATCCTCACGGAAGGGGATGGGGATGAAAGCCTTTCTTTCCAAAGTTTTCTAACCACATCAGACAAGGCTTTTGCCAAGGCGGACGCGATGGACAATATGGAGGACTTTGATAAGAGCCAGGACGATGCGGACGGCCCCTTCTCTATCGGCGTAGAGGCTGTGCGGGAGCTGGACGAGGAGACAAAGGCGACGCTTGTGGCGTACGGCTGCGCACAGATGTTCACGGATGATGCCAACAGTATGGTGGGAGGTGCGAACCTGATACTGTTCACCAATACGTTCAGCGGCTTTATCGACCATGAGGTCAATATTTCCATCCCCGCGAAGGATTATTCCGTCACATACCTTACCATTCCCCAGTCCCAGGCGGTCCTATACGGGGTGCTGACAGTGATCGTCCTGCCGCTGGCGTTCGTGATAGGCGGTTTTATCGTCTGGTTCCGGAGGCGCCGCTATTAAGGACGGAAACTTGTATGGCAGGAAAAGGAGGATGCAGAGATGAAGAGACAGAGAGTTCAGATCCTTGCTCTGGCCGTGGTGCTGCTGGCCTTGGCGGGAGTCTTTCTGGGGATCAGATATTTTAATCAGGTGCAGGCTCAAAAGCCGGCGGAGGAGGAAGAAGCCATCACGGTGATCAACCCTGCTGAGGAGGATGTGAGGGTCATGTCCTATACCTACGAGGGGGAGACGATCACCTTTGAACTGGATGGGGATACCTGGTATGATGCCGGAGACCATTCCCGGAAGCTGAGGCAGTATATGCTCTCGGTGATGGCGGGGGAAGTGGCGCCGCTCACCGCTGAGAGGAAGATCGAAAATGTGACAGGCTTGGAGCAGTACGGGCTGGAGCAGCCCCAAGCCACCGTCACGGTGGAGACGACCGAAAAGAGTTATACCTGGTATATAGGGGATAAAAACACCGTGACGGGGGATTATTATGTGAGTCTTCCCGATGACAATACGGTCTATATGGTGCCAGCGACTGTGGTCTCGAGATTTCAGCGTCCCGTTGAGGATCTGTATGATGAGGAGGCGGAATCGGAGGAGACAGACGGAACTGCGGCTTCGGAGATGGAAGGCTCCGGGGCGGAAACGGAATGATTGTCACTTGTTTTCATCCAGATAAAGCTGGATCCGGTTCGTGATGACGCGGATCGTTTCATCCAGATCTTTGACACCGTTAAAGTAGTCTGACAGTTCCGGCCCAAGGATGGTGCCCCAGACTTGCCCCTGGTAGGGGACGCTGTTCTCCGCCATTCGGATATACTCTTCCTTCATCTGTTCCCAGTGAAGGAGGAGTTTTTCTTTCTCTGCTTCAGACAAGCCTTCCGCATACTCTTCCGGCAGCGGGATGGCCTGGACCACGTCTTTGCGCAGGGGAATCATGGGGCTTCGAAGTTCGCTCTGACAGTCGAAACTCAGGAACTCTGTCAGAAAGGCCCGGATCTCGTCAATGTGGACCGCACCGGCGCTCACGGCCAGATATCCGGCGCTTGATTTGGCGAGGGAATTCATCTTTGATGCAGAATCTGCGGGAAGTCCTGTGATGTGGAAATCGTCGCCGTATTCCCGCAGAGCGTTGGTAAAGCTATAGAGACCGATGGCACTTGTCACAACGTCGGCAAGGCTTTGGCCGCTCTGCAGCATTTCCGCGGCGTCAACATCCATGGTCGTCTCTGAAACGCCGTATTTCTTGCAAAATTCCAGAATCCTGCGGAAATCGTCATTGTCAAAGTCACAGGTCCCTTTTTCCACATCGATGAACCGGGATGGATCCCAGAAGAAGACCTCATAAAACAGGGCGTAATAACCGGGCTGCTCTCCTGCAAAGAGAAGGGGCAGCGGGGAGTCTTCCTGTTTCTCCACCTGTTTCCAAAAATTTTCCAGGCTCCAGGAACCCTCCGGGCAGACCTTTTCGGAAGCAACCATGGAGGAAAAAATGGTCCACGGCGCAATGCCGGTGAGCTTGTCATTATAAGTGCCGAGCTGGAGAACGGCGGGGAAGATCTGTTCTTTCGTCTCCTCCGGGATAAGTTCCGTGAGATCCATCAAAAGGCCCTGTTCCCTCAGGGTAAGATAATCTTCTTCCGGCAGAAAAAGGATCTCCGGACCTTCCTTCCCTGTGGCCATGTCAATATAAAGACGCTCGGCGTCTTCCTCCGAGATCTTTTCGGTCCGGATAGGGGTCTGGGTGTGCGTCTTGGAAAAACGTGCGGCAAGCCGATTGATCTCCTGAGTAAACTGAGGAAAGATCTCCGCCAGCAGGATCTCGCTTTCGGCAGTCGTCTCCTCATCCGAAAAGAGATACAGGGTGGGTGTGTTCTCGTTCATGGCGCAGACGACGAGATCCTTTGCTTCGTTAAAAAAGAGACAGTTTTCAAAAAATGTACTCTGAAAGATACCGTTATCGTACAGGTTCAGCAGAGGTTCAGAGACGTCCTTTTTTCTGTCATAGCGGAGAATTTTTCCGTCGATGGCGCAGCAGAAAGCGTCTTCCCCATCTGCGCAGAGACCGGTGAGAAAGTTCCCCTGCAGGGATGCCAGTTTTTCCAAGGCGCCGTTTTCCGGATCAAAGAGCCGCAGCGTCAACGTCCCGGCATTCGAGTCAGGCTGTGCGATAACAGTTCCAACGGTGAGATCGTCAAAAACGCCCTGGCTGTCCTCGGAATCGGACTCCGGGTTCCAGGGATATCGCTCCGCATCCGGAAAAATTTCCTGGGAGAGGACGCTGCCCTGGCGATCCAGTTTGATCAGGGACTTTTCTTCGGAGGCCGCATTGTACCTGCAAAGCGACAGAGTGCCGTCCGGCAGCAGATCCAGAGAAGTGATATGACAGTTGTCCGCTTCCGGCAGGGTGAGTTCCTTTTTCTCAGCTTTTCCCGTATCCCCGTCAACAACATACAGCCAGCAAACCGGATCAGCATTTTCTATTCTATATTCCGCCAGCAGATACAGGCTGCCGTTATAGACGTCGCCGTAAACATTCCTCGCCAGGTATCCGCTGTCAGGTCCGGTGAGTTCGATGGGAAAGGAACCCTTGAAAAACAGTTTTGCTTCGAAATCTTCTTCAGCCGTAACATCCGTATTTCCCGGATGATTCGCGTTTTGTTTGTTTCCCGGGACTGGGTCTCCCGCGCCGGAACCCTGTCCCAGAGGAAAGCTGCAGGCGGACAAAACCAGCGACAGTATCAGTATCCATAGGAGAGAAGGAAAAGAAACGGATCCATGATTAATTTTCATAGACGACACCTCCCAAATTTTCAGCCGCGTAAAACACGCTTTATAAAGCTCTGACTTTATGATAAGGGAAAAGAAAAGAACATTCAAGAAGGTTAAAGAAATCTTAAAGTATGTTAAAGAAATCTTAAACAGCCTTAATGTGAAACATTGTTGATTATTCATGCTTTCCTGAAAATCACAAAGAGGATGCTCCATGTCGGCGCATTCTCATTGAACGGTTTATCAAACAGTTTGTCGAACGGCTGCAAAATGTTAGTGAAATCCTGTTTTAAATGTGGTAAGATATAGAAGATATGGAAGAAATACGGTGACGGGGAACTGCCTGGGAACACCGGAAGGAGGGGGAAAGCGGCGGGTCACGGGCCGGGCGGATGCGCCGACTGTGTGGAACGGACAGGGCGGTCAAAAAGGACAAGCAGGACTGGCAGAGTAACCCGAGAGACCGGCGAGGATGGGCAGGATTGAACGGACAGAAAGGACAGGACAGAATGGAAGGACAGAAAGAAACAGAAAGACAGGAAAGGCTGGATCAGCAAAAGAGGCAGTATGAGATGATGACGGAGACGCCGATCCCAAGACTGGTGATCAGGCTGGGGATTCCCACTACCATCAGTATGCTGTTGACCAGCGTTTACAATATGGCGGACACTTTTTTCGTAGGCGAGTACGGCACCAGCGCCTCCGGAGCGGTTGGGGTGGTATTCGGGCTGATGGCCATTATCCAGGCCTTTGGATTTATGTACGGGCAGGGTGCGGGAAGCGTGAGCTCCAGGGCGCTGGGGGAGAAGAACCCGGCCAAGGCTTCGAAATACAGTTCCACGGGATTTTTCGCGGCGCTTCTTACGGGAGCACTGATCACGGGGCTGGGGCTTCTGTTTCTGGATCCCCTGATGCGGCTTCTGGGCAGCACGGAGACAATTCTGCCATACGCCAGGGAGTACGCCTTTTATATCCTGCTGGCGGCGCCCTTTATGTGCAGCAGCTGTGTGCTGAACAATGTACTCCGCTTTGAGGGACAGGCCGTTTTCGCCATGGTGGGCCTGGGGTCCGGCGGGCTGCTGAATATTTTCGGGGACTGGCTTCTGATGAGTAAGCTGGATATGGGGGTTACCGGTGCGGGTATCTCTACGGCGGTCTCCCAGACGGTGAGTTTTTTGATCCTGCTCTCCATGTTTTTGCGGGGCAAGACTTCCGGAAAGATCGCTTTGAAGAATGTTTCCAGAAAACTGGAGGATCTGCTGCTGGTCTGCAAGACAGGCTTCCCCAGTCTGGTGCGTCAGGGTTTGACCAGCATATCCACAATGATGCTCAACGACCGGGCGGGCCTGTACGGGGACGCGGCGGTGGCGGCCATGTCCATTGTGAACAGGATCTGCTTCTTTACCTTTGCCACTTCCCTGGGGATCGGCCAGGGCTTCCAGCCGGTGTGTGCCTTTAATTACGGCGCGAAGAAGTACGGCAGGGTGCGGAAGGCGTTTCTCTTCACCTTCCTGGTGGGAGAGGTCTTCCTTGGGGCGGTGGCCCTGGGAGGGCTGTGGTTTACGGAGCCTCTGGTCAGGATCTTCCGGGATGATCCCCTGGTGGTGGAGATCGGATCCCTGGCCCTGACGGCGCAGTTTATCGGCCAGATGTTCCAGCCCTTCGCCGTCTGTACCAACATGCTGTTCCAGAGTGTCGGGAAAGTGGGGATCGCCACGGTGATGTCCCTGCTCCGCAGCGGTCTGTTCTTCCTGCCGACGCTGATCATACTGTCCGAGTTGTACGGGCTGACAGGCGTCCAGGTCTCCCAGGGGATCGCGGATGTCCTCACCATGTTTGTGGCTCTGCCCTTTGCACTGCAGTTTTTAAGGCAGATGCGCCGGATGGAGGAGAATGCGGCGGCTGGCTGAACTGGCGAAAGGGATTGTGATTTTAAAAAAGTATGTTACAATGGTATTGTAATAGTATTAAGGATGTGAACGACCGGTGTGAAACCGCAGTTCAGAAAGGAAGAATGTGTATGCTGGTACAGAAATATAAGGATATGTTGTCCGCAAAGT
>CANQCF010000088.1 GCA_947589505.1 uncultured Acetatifactor sp.
GAGAAGCATCCGTCCGCCTGCATCGGCTGTCGTTCCTGCGAGAAGGTCTGCCCCCAGCAGATCAGGATTTCTGAGGCGATGTCTGATTTCGCAGGAAAAATGCGGGCTTAATCCAAAACTCCAGTGAGCGGGTGAGGACGAGTGAAAAACGGCGGTTCATTCTTGCATTGCATCCGCTAACATAGTATACTGAATATATACTGGTATCTTGGTGTGGCGGCATGTCGGAAAAAGAATATGTGAGGATCGCCGCGGCGGGCTCCGGTGCTGCGGAGGGTGCTTCCCTGCGGAGAGAGACCGGCGCCGCAGGGAGGCAAGGTTACTGTACCTGTCAGGATGTGCAGTGTATAGATAGAGAGAAGAATGTCAATATGAAACTGTTGATCGTGATTCCGGCTTTCAATGAGGAAAAAAATATATTCAACACGGTGTCCGAACTGATGGAGATCTGTCCGCAGTTTGATTATCTTGTTGTGAACGACGGAAGCGTTGACAGGACGGGTAAGATCTGCCGCAGAAATCATTTCCACGTGCTGGATCTTCCGGTAAATCTGGGATTGTCCGACGCCGTGCAGGCGGGGATGCGCTATGCGGAACAGCACGGATATGATGCGGTGGTGCAGTTTGACGGCGACAGCCAGCACCGCCCGGAATATATCGTGAAAATGCTGGAGGAGCTGGAGAGGGGTTACGACATTGTGATCGGGGGAAGGTTCTGCCCTCCGCATAAAAAACCGAAGACCGTTCGAATGTTTGGCAGCAATCTGATCTCTCTGGCGATCCGTCTCACCACGGGAAAGAAAATTTACGATCCCACCAGCGGATTTCGGATGTATGACAGAAAACTGATCCGGGCGTTTACAACGCAGATGAATATTGAGCCGGAACCGGATTCCATCGCTTATCTGATGAGCTGCGGCGCAAAAATATCGGAAATTCAGGTGGAAATGCGGGAGAGGACTGCGGGAGAGAGTTATCTGAATCCGCTGAAGAGCATTTTGTATATGCTGAAGATGGGAGTATCGATTTTAATGGTCCAGCATTTTAGGAAGAAAATCAAGATCTGATGGGAGGAGGGGAGCAGAATGCCAATCCAGTTGAGAATTATGCTGATCGTCGGGGCAGTCGGCACTATGATCTATTTTGTCGGAGAGATCCGGAAGAACCAGCTTCAGATCAAGCACGCGCTCTTTTGGACGGTTGCCAGCCTGATCCTGGTCCTCATGAGCCTTCTTCCTACCAAGGTCTATGAAGTGATACGCTATGTGGGACTGCAGTCGCCCACGAACTTTGTCTTTCTGATCCTGATTTTTGCACTGATCATCAAACAATTTTCAGATACGGTGAAGATTTCTGTCCTGGAGCGGAAACTGGCGATTTTGACCCAGAGGATCGCCTTGATGAAACTGGATGAAGAGAAACAGGCGGAAGTGATCCAGCATACCCTGGGGAACGGGGAAATATTGGCTGAGACGGCCGAGAAAAAAGCAGCGAAGCCCGGTGAGAAAGATATGATGGAAGGGCCGCAGGAAGCTTCTCAGGAGGAGCCGGGGGAGGATGCGGCAGGACAATAGGCCTGGAAGAGTTGGGGGGATCGCTTATGGGTTTGGACTTCGCTTCGGAATACAGGGAAAAGCTCCGCACGCCGGAGGAAGCGGTGAAGGTGGTGAAGGACGGCGACTGGATTGACTACACCAGTTCCCTTGGGAAACCGGTTCTGCTGGATCAGGCCCTTGCAGCGCGCCGGGACGAGCTGACGGACGTGAAGATCCGGGGAAATCTGATCGCCGGGCCCATCTGCGCCGCGGAGTGCGATCCGTCCCAGGAGCATTTCATCTATCACAGCTGGCATTGTTCCGCTTATGAGAGAAAGCTCTGCGACGAAGGAAAATGTTATTATATACCCATGGTCTTCCACAATAACGCCGCGTATTACGAGTATTTTCTGGACGTGAATGTGGTCATGGTCAGCGTATCGCCCATGGACAAGCATGGGTATTTTCATTTTTCGGTGAACACCGGTGTTGCAGCGCCGATCTGTCGGATGGCCGATATTGTCATTGTAGAAGTCAATGAAAACATGCCGAAGGTCCGGGGCGGATACGATGAGTGTATCCATATCTCGGAGGTGGATTATGTAGTGGAGGGCCATCACGAGCCCTTTGAGGACGCAAAGCCGGCGCCGCCACGTGAGGTGGACCGCAGGATCGCGGAACTTCTGATTCCCTATATCGTGGACGGTGCCACCCTTCAGCTGGGAATCGGGAGCATGCCGAACGCGGTGGGGGAGATCATTTCCCAGTCGGATCTAAGGGACTTGGGTATGCACACGGAACTCTGTTCGGACGCTTTTTTGGAATTGTATAAGGCGGGCAAACTGACCAATAAATACAAGAAACTGGATCGGGGAAAGGGCGTTTTCGGCTGCGCTATCGGCTCCAATGAACTCTATGAATGGCTGGACGACAACCCGGGGGTGGCGGCGTATCCGCTGGAATATGTGAACCGCCCCAGCGTGATCGCCCAGATTGACAATATGGTGTCCATCAACAGCTGCGTGGCGGTGGATCTCTACGGACAGGTGGCGGCTGAGGGTTCCGGCATGCGGCAGATCAGCGGCACCGGCGGACAGCTGGACTTTCTGATCGGCGCCTCCGCCTCCCACGGCGGGAAGGCCTTTATCTGCATGAGCTCCGTCCACACGGACCGAAGCGGTCAGAAACATTCCCGGATCCTGCCGCAGTTCAACGGGGATATCATCACTTCTCCCAGGAGTCAGGTGTATTTCCTGGCCACGGAGTACGGCGTGATCAATCTGGAGGGGCGGTCCACCTGGGAGAGGGCGGAGGCACTGATCTCCATCGCCCACCCGGATTTCCGGGATATGCTGATCCGGGAGGCCCAGGCGAGAAAGATCTGGAGAAGGTCGAACAAGCGGTGATCCCGGGGCGGGGACTGACGGGCGGCCGAGCGGACACCGGCGGGGAACGGCGGAAGGATGTTTTGCAGAGGTGGGAACTGACGAGCAGCCGGGCAAACACTATCGGAGAGCGGCGGAAGAATGTTTTGCCCAGGGCGGGACAAATCGAAGAACGGCGGAAGAACGTTTTGCCGAGGTGGGGACCGACGGGCGGCCTGGCAGACACCGGCGGGGGATGGCGAAAAAAATGTCTTGCCTGGGGCGGAACAAATTGTAGGGTGTTGGAAGAATGCCCTGCCCAGATCGGACACATCGCAGATCGAGAGATAAGGCCTGGCCCGCAATCGGACTGGGGCGAGAAAGGACGAAAGAACAGTGGATTTTCAGCGAAAGCAAGTTGCCTCCGGCGGGAGGACGCGGCTGATATACGGGACGGGAAATCCGGCGAAGCTGAGCGCCATGCGAAGGCGGCTTGCACCTCTTCCCCTGGAGATCCTGAGCTTAAACGATATCCGGGGGGAACTTTCGGAAGAAGCCTGGGAGCGGATCCGGAGCATAGAGGAAGACGGAAAGACGCTCCTGGAAAATGCGAGGAAAAAGGCGGAAGCGTATTATCGGGAGATCGGGGAACCGGTGTTTTCCTGTGATTCTGGATTGTATTTTGACAATGTCCCGGAGGAGCTTCAGCCCGGCGTGCATGTCAGGAACATCAACGGGAGAAGATATACGGATGAGGAGATGGAGGAGTATTACACCGGACTTGCAAAACGGTACGGGGATCTCCGGGCCAGATACCGGAACGCCATTTGCCTGGTGACGGGGCCGGGGAAGGAGTATTCGCTCATGGACGACAGCATCGCCAGCGAATATTTTCTCATCACTTCCGTGCCCCATGAGAGACCCTGCCGGCCGGGTTTCCCGCTGGATCGGATCTCCCTGAATATTCGGACAGGAAAGTATTATTACGACCTGGAACAGAAGGATTTGGATCAGGTCGCGGTGGAAGACGGATACCTGACTTTTTTCAGAAGATATTTGGCGGAGATACCTGAATCCTGAGGCCGGATTTTCGGGTCGGAGGCTGTTCAGAACAAGAGTCCGGCGGGCTTTTTTAGTCCACCCGCCGTCCAGGGTGATGACCTGATCTGTCAGGCAGCCGGGGGCCGGGGCTGTTCAGCAGACTCTTTAAGTCCACCCGCCGTCCAGGGTGATGACCTGACCTGTCAGGCAGCCAGGGGCCGGGGCTGTTCAGCAGACTCTTTAAGTCCACCCGCCGTCCAGGGTGATGATCTGGCCTGTCAGGTATTCAGGCGCCTGGGCCAGCTGCAGGGCGAGTCTTGCCGCTTCCTTTGGATCCCCCAGGCGGTCGGCGGGAATTTCGCTCCGCAGCGCCTCTAAATCTTCTTTGGAGAAGCAGGCGTTCATGGAGGTATCCATGACGCCGCAGGCGATGGCGTTTACCTGGATGCCGCTGGGGGCCAGCTCCTTTGCCAGCGCTTTTGTAAAGGCGTTTACGCCTCCTTTGGAGGCGGAGTAGGCAGTTTCCATGGAGGCCCCCACATTTCCCCAGACGGAGGAAATATTGATGATGCGGCCCTGATGGTTTTTCAGCATCAGGGGAATGGCCCGCCTTGCGGTATAGAAGCAGGAATCCAGATTTACGGACATCACCCGCCGCCATTCTTCGGGAGACATCTCGTGCAGGAGTCCCACGTAGGATATGCCGGCGTTGTTGATCAGGACGTCCAGCCGGTCTAAATTCTGAAAGATCCGGTCCGTCTGGCCGGGATCACCCGCGTCCGCCTGGACGGCGGTGCAGGAGACAGCATATTTTTCCTGGAGTCCCACGGATATCTGTGAAAGTTTCGGGAAACTCTGAGAGCAGGTGAGTGTCAGGTCAAAGCCCGCTTCGGCGAAGACCTCTGCAGCGGCAAGGCCGATTCCTCGGGAGACGCCGGTGATCAGGGCCCGCGGTCGGCGGTTTTTGGAAAGGGGATCGTGTTCGGTCATAAAAACGCTCCTTAATTGGCAGTATGATAAACGGGCGGAAAAGGAGGCGGAAGGAGACGGCGCTTCTCTTTTCCGTGAATGTCTGTCCTTATCATAGCATATTTTCCGGCAAAGTAAAGCGGGAGTTCGGTTGGCAGCTGAGAATGCTGTGAAGCAGAGGAGAAAACAATTCTGCGAAGCTAAAAAGACCGCGCAGAGCCGGCAAGCGGCGCTGAAAACCGTGTGAGCGGGATTGCGATTCACGCGACGGAACAAAATAGAAGGAAAAATACCACAACAATCAGGAAAGAAACAGAACAGGAGGCAGTATGTACGATCTGATCATCATCGGTTCGGGGCCCGCGGGGCTTTCGGCGGCGGTTTACGCAAAGAGGGCGGGACTGGATCTTTTGGTCCTGGAGAAAAATCCCATGAGCGGGGGCCAGATCCTGAACACCTACGAGGTGGACAATTATTTGGGTCTTCCCGGGATCAACGGCTTCGATATGGGGACGGCGTTCAGGCAGCACGCGGACAAGCTGGAGATTGCCTTCCGGGAGGGGGAGGCCCTGGAAATCCTGGACAGGGGCGGATATAAGATCGTCCGCACGGAGAAGGAGGAGCTGGAGGCGGTCAGCGTGATCCTGGCGGCGGGGGGCCATCACGCGATCTTGGGAGTTCCCGGGGAGGAAGAACTTTCCGGTATGGGCGTCTCTTACTGCGCGACCTGCGACGGCGCTTTCTTTAGGGGAAAGACCACGGCGGTGATCGGGGGCGGAGACGTCGCCCTGGAGGACGCCATCTATCTGTCCGGGATCTGTGAGAAGGTCTATCTGATCCACCGCAGGGACGAACTGCGGGGAGCGAAGATCCTGCAGGAGGAAGTGAAGAGCAAGGAAAATATAGAGATTCTATACAGCCATACGGTAAAAGGGATCCGGGGGGAGGACAGCGTGGAAGGCGTCCTTCTGGAGAACGGAAAGGACGGTTCCCAGAGGGAACTGCCCCTGGACGGCGTGTTTATAGCGGTGGGGATCCACCCGGACAGCGAGCTGGTACAGGGCCTGGCGGAGTGCGATCCGGCGGGGTATGTGCTGGCGGGGGAGGACTGCGTTACCTCCTGCCCGGGGATCTTTGCGGCGGGGGATGTGCGCAGGAAGCCCATCCGGCAGGTGGTCACCGCCGTAGCGGACGGAGCGAACGCGGCTGTGAGCGCCGGAGCCTACTTGGCCGGGAGATAGGAGAAGGACCTTCTTGACTTGAGTTTTCGTGCTTTGCAATCGCAGCCGGAAAATACCTCTTAAGGGTGCTTATCGCTCTGCAAAAAAAGGATTCGCTGTCTTTTAGTTTTCAAAAGTTGTTTCTCACTGCATGGATAATTGCAGGCTGCTGTGGATAAAACTGCGGAAACTTAAGGCAGGTACCAGTTGCGGCCGGGGCGCTTTTTGTGTTAATACAGTTGATAAAAATGAAAAAATACAGGCATTTCAGTACGGATCGACTGCGTCAGACTGTCGGGGAGCATCGGGATACTCCGCACAGACATGGATGTTCGTATATTTAGTGCAGAAAGGGACGGTTATCAAATATGCGGGAAAATACCAGGGCATCTTCAAAGATTGGTTCTTTTTGTAAAACCTTATTTCTGTTTTGTGTAAAATATATCGGAATTTTGTTTGGAATGGGCGTATTGGGACTTCTTTTCATGATCCTTGCTTATGCCCTGCCGGTCAATGAAACCATAAAAGAGTCCTCCCTTTCTCATGCAGCGCAGATGGGATGGGCACCCTTGGTCAATAATCGATATACTCAATATGAGAGTTATTTTTGTACTTATGAGCCCGGTATATTAGATGATACGACCGATAAAATTATATTAAATAATGTCTTTGATGAAAGCAAGGGAACTTTGCTGGAACGAGCGGTTTCCGTTCAGAATTACGGAAGATACTGGCATGGCTATATCTCGATTCTTCGCCCGTTGTTTTTCTTTGTGGATTATTGGGATTTTCTGTTGATCAACAGCTTCCTGCAGCTCTTTCTCATGGGGGTGACAGGATATGGTGTGCTGAAGGTGACTGCCAACAAGAAATATGCTCTGGCGTTCTTCTGCTCCTGCATCTTCCTGACACCTTCCGCAACCGCAGCGTCCCTGCAGTATACGCCTGTCTTTTATATTTCCATGCTGGGAAGTCTGGTCTGCTTGTTGAAAACAGAGTATATCCTGCAAAAAAACAGAAGGTATTATTTATTCTTATTTCTTGGCATAGCGACCTGTTATTTTGACTTTCTGACCTATCCCCTGTTAAGTTATGCGTTTCCGTTCTGCTGGCTGATCACAGCGGCAGGTTCCAGATTGGATAGAAAGGCGCAATTAAAGCTTTTGTTCGGAAGCGGCCTTTCCTTTCTCTTTGGGTATGGTGGATTTTTTGTCATGAAGTGGGTGATCCATGCCGTCACATTAGGCGGCAATATATTCCAAGACGGGCTTTCCAGAGTATTTCTTTATATTAACGATCTCGAAGATTCCTACAAAATGCTTCACCAGCATTATACGCGTATAGATACTCTGTACAATAATTTCCGGCATTATCTTTTCCCGGTATTTATTATCATTTTATCTGTCTGGATGGGTATATTCGTTTACAGATTTATGCGGGGAAATCTGAAATTTCAGGCTGAGAGTACTATATTTGCCGCGGTTACTTTGATGGGGCCTGCATGGTATTATATTGTGAATACACATACCGCCGCACATCATTTGTTTACCTATCGAATTTATGATGCCTCCCTGCTTGGCTTTATGCTTTTTGTCTGCAGCGTGACAGGGGAAAAGAATCCAACCGGCCATAAAAGGGCTTCCTATCTCAAAAGAAGCCTGGTGCTGGGTTTATGTTTGATACTTGGTTATTTTGCGTCAAAACTTGCGAAGGAAGACTTGATGTCCATAAGTGCGGGAGAAAACACGGAGCTGCTTCTTTCCGAAGGCGATGCCTTAGAAGTGGAATTTACTCCTTCCATAGAAGCCATTAAGAGCTTCAGCTTTTGTTATCATACAAGGGATTCCTTATCCGGAGAGATTATTCTGGAAGTGTACGACGGAGATGCTCTCAAGGCGGAATATACCGTGCCCATTGAAACCTTTCAGAACAGTGTCAACAATATGCTTCTTACGGATTGGCGTTTGACGCCGGGCAGACAATACAGGCTGAAGGTATCCGTTCGCGATAATGAAAGTGGAATTTATATTCTTATGACACCGGAAGGCATCCGACCGCAGCCTGAATACGGCCAATCCTATCTCAATCAGGAGCCGCTGGGAGATGTGGAGCCGCTTTCCTTTATCCGATACCGAGGCCATGTACAAACGCGTCTCGTCAAATTATTTTTATCGTTCTGCGCCGGAACATTCCTTCTTATGTGGTTCCGGATATTTTGCTCTGAAGGTTCGCAGCTTGCGTTTTCCGTGCTTCGCAATCGGAACCGGAAAAATGCCTCTTAAGTAAAATGCCATTTGTTTACCGGAGTACGGATAAGAGCAGGTGATTGTGGATAAAATTTATGGAAATTCAAGTTACTAAAGTTTCGGACTATTTCCGGCGGGGGAAAAATTCAATCAGGAATAAATATATACAAAATGACCAAAAAAATAAAATAATTCTATTTTTTTGAAGAGAAAGACGGTGGAAGAAAATAAAGTTATCCACATTTTTGGAACCCGGAAAAAGGGGAAAAACGATTTATGCACCAAGTTATGCACAATATCCACATGTTTTCGCATAAAAACACGTTCGGGAACATCTGTTTTTGGGTGAACAAAAGTTTTGGACAGGTTTACCAAAAATTTAAGAAAAAAACAGAATTTGAAAGATTTCTGTTGACAAAAATAAAGTCAAAAAGCTCAAAAAAAAACTCTAAATTGTTGCAAAATGATGGAAAATTATGGTATAATGAGCATACAATTACAGAGGGACAGGCCTGGATGGGGGAAACGACCGATCAGAGCAGTGCCGGCGTCAGTCTGGAATTGAAAATATTGCAGCGAAGGGGATGATCGATTTATGAAATGTATTATCGTTGGCAGAAACATCGAGGTGACGCCCGGATTAAAGGCGGCAGTGGAGGACAAGATCGGCAAGTTAGATAAGTATTTCAACCCCGACACCCAGGTGAACGTGACGCTGAGCGTGGAGAAGGACCGCCAGAAGATAGAGGTGACGATCCCCGTCAAGGGGAATATCATCCGTTCCGAGCAGGTGAGCAACGACATGTATGTCTCCATCGACCTTGTGGAAGAGATTATTGAGAGACAGCTGAAGAAATACAAGACAAAGATCGTGGATAAGCAGCAGGAGGCCGGCGATTTCAGCCAGATGTATGTGGAAAACGATTATGCGGATGAAGAGGAGATCAAGATCGTCCGCACGAAGAAATTTGATATCAAGCCCATGTATCCGGAGGACGCCTGCATCCAGATGGAACTTCTGGGACACAGCTTCTTTGTATTTTGCAATGCAGAGACGAATCAGGTGAACGTGGTGTATAAGAGGAAGGGCGATACCTACGGCCTGATCGAACCGGAGAACTGACCGGGAAGAAAGTCCGGCGGAAAATGGTTTGGCATAAGACAGGATATTCCGGCATAAAAAATTGAGGAGCATTGCTGAAAAGCAGCGCTCCTTTTCCGTCGCTGTGACGGAGAGCAGACGGGCGCTGTCGGAATTTTGCTCTTGCAGCAGTTTTTTGCCGGCGCATGCCCCCCCTGACGGGCAGCTGCGGCAGCAAAGGGCACGGGCGGCCCGTCTGAATCGTTACATAAGATTTAGGAAAGGCGTACTCATTTGACAGCACAGATGCGCCGCCTGGAAGGGCGGCAGCTTTTGGGGCATAAAAGGAGTCTGGCACAAGGTAAGGAGATGGTGAGATGTCCAGAATGGATCAGCAGTTTGCGTTTTTGCGGGAGATCGACAAGGAGAAATTTATTCAGCGGCAGACCTACCTGACAGGGGGCGAGCGGAAGGAAAATGACGCGGAGCACTCCTGGCACCTGGCGGTCATGGCCTACCTTATGAAAGAGTACGCCGACGGGGAGGTGGATCTGGCAAAGACCATGATGATGCTCCTGATCCACGATTTGGTGGAGATCGATGCGGGGGACACCTACGCTTACGACGAGGAGGGGCAGAAGACGAAACGGGACCGGGAGGTCAAGGCGGCGGATCGTCTCTTCGGGCTGCTGCCGGATGATCAGAGGGAGGAACTCAGGGCCCTCTGGGATGAATTTGAAAAGTGGGAGACACCGGAGGCAAGGTTCGCCCACTCCATGGACAATATCCAGCCCATCATGCAGAACGACGTCACCCTGGGGAAATCCTGGAAGGAGCATAAAGTCAAGCTGGGACAGATCCTCACCAGGAACCGGAAGACTTCAAAAGGAGCGCCGCAGGTCTGGAAGTACGCCTATGAAAAATTCATCCAGCCCAACCTGAAAAAAGGCGCGATTATAGATGATATTTTTTAATACAGTTCAGCCCGCGCCATTCGCAAAGGCGCGCCTGCGGCGCTTACCGCTGCTTTGCGAATGTCTTGCGCATAGAAGGGCGGATGCGTCCCTGGGGTGACCAGTTCAGCCCGCGCCATTCGCAAAGCCGCGCCTGCGGCGCTTACCGCTGCTTCGCAGCTGTCTTTGCTCATAAGATGGCGCTCCCTCAGCCGCGCGTGTTCGGCAAAAATTTGTGCGAGCACAATTTTTGCCCGAACCACGGCGGCTGGCTGAACTGGAAAATTAATAAATCAGGCATTGCAAAAGCTACGAGCCTATGATACAATGGAGAAAGTGAAGAATGATAAAAAAATAACAATCATGAAAAACAACTAATAAAACGGAGGAAAAACGAATGGCAAAGAAAGTAGTTTTGGCCGGTGCTTGCCGTACCGCAATCGGAACCATGGGCGGTTCCC
>CANQCF010000089.1 GCA_947589505.1 uncultured Acetatifactor sp.
GCGAGGCATTTTATGGCAGTTACAGTCGAAAATAAAAAAGACGAGGAAGAATACAGGCGGATGACGGAGTCGCCGGTCTTCGGACTGGTTCTGAAATTGTCCGTTCCGACCATGTTCAGCATGCTCATCACATCCATTTACAATTTAGCGGACACCTATTTTGTATCTTCCCTTGGAAACTCCGCCACCAGCGCGGTGGGTGTGGTCTATTCTATCCAGTCCATCATCCAGGCGGTGGGCTACGGCTTCGGCATGGGGGCCCAGAGCCTGATCTCCCGGAGGCTGGGAGAGCAGAAAAAGGAGGAAGCCGATCTCTACGGCACCTCCGGATTCGTGGCCGCCTTCCTGATGGGGCTGCTCCTCATGATCCTGGGGCTGGCCGACCTGCCATTCCTCATGCATCTCTTCGGCGCTACGGATACGGCGCTGCCCCTGGCCTGCGATTACGGTTTCTGGATCCTGGTCGGAGCGCCGGTCTTCTGCTCGTCCTTTGTGCTGAACAATATTCTGAGGGCGGAGGGAAGGGCTTCCTTCTCCATGATCGGCCTATGCAGCGGAGGGATCCTCAACATCGGACTGGACGCCCTGTTTATCTTCGGGCTGCAGATGGGAGTGGCCGGAGCCGCCATCGCCACTATGATCAGCCAGATCTTTTCCTTTTTGATTCTGCTGTCCTTCTTTGTCACGAAAAAATCCATCGTGGAGCTCCGCCCCCTTCGGACCAGCCGGAAACCGAAAGATTATCTGCTGATCTTCCGTGTGGGACTGCCCACCGTCTTCCGGCAGAGTCTCGGGAGCGTCGCCACGACCCTTCTGAATATCGCTGTCCGTCCCTACGGCGACGCCGCCATGTCCGCGGTCAGCATTGCCAACAAGATTTATATGCTGCTCCGCAGTATGCTGATCGGGGTGGGCCAGGGCTTTCAGCCGGTGGCCGGATACAATTTCGGCGCAAAGCGCTACGACCGCGTGAGAAAAGCGTTCAATGCCGCGATCTTTCTCGGCACGCTCTACGGCGTGACCGCGGCGGCCGTCCTGTTTTTCTTTTCCGGCCAGATCATCGGACTGTTCCGCCGGGGAGATACGGAGGTTATCGCGATCGGGGGCCGGATGCTGCGGTATCTGAGCATGTCGCTTCCGTTCCTTGGCTATTCCACCTTTGTCAACCAGCTCTACCAGTCGCTGGGTTTTGTGGCTCCTGCCACCTTCCTGGCCTCCTGCCGCCAGGGGATCTTCTTTATCCCCCTGATCCTGATCCTGCCCGCCTGCATCGGATTGACCGGCATCCAGCTGACCCAGGCCATCGCCGACCTGCTGACCGTCATCGTCTCGGTTCCGTTCCATGTAAGGATGCTGAAGAAGCATATTCCGCCGTCCGCGCAAACAGAATAGGGGACTTTGGGCTGCCGGCATTTGAGGATTTTGAAATTGCTGCACAGGAGCGCGCCGAAAAATTGTTAAGTGGTTTGCTGATATTAGGAGAGGTGTTGAACAGATATTTGTAACAGCATAAAGCAAATGCTTATACGAATGATATGAAAAAGCACGGTCATGCCGTGCTTTTTTTGTGGGAAAAACATATTTCTCTCGTCGGCGCGACGTGATTCGAACACGCGACCTCTGCGTCCCGAACGCAGCGCTCTACCAAGCTGAGCCACGCGCCGTATTGTGATAGGGCAGCAGTCCTGCGGGCAGCGGAACTGATGCGGTAACATAAAAGATAATATAAAAAAATGGATTGATTGTCAAGGGAAAATTTGCATCTTCGTCCCGTTGCTCTCTGTGCGAAGCCGGCTTTACTTCCGGATCTTTTGCCGGATCACGTTTATTGACCGGGGCCTGATCTGGAGGGTATGGTCCGCCGGAATCTCTATTCTCTCCGCAAAGGGGGAAACCGCTTCAGGATTTTCGAAGCTGTTGCGGGCGTCAAGGCTTTCCCCGGTAAGGACCGTGATATCGGCGCAGTCCTCTGTCTCCCTGTCGCAGGAGATCCTGACAGGGATCGCTTTATCGGAAAAGTTGACCAGCTTGGTGATGATCTCTCCGCTTGCGCTGTCCACCGTACAGACGCCCGTGAGGTGGGGGAGGGGTTCCAGAGTGCGGCTGTGCAGGAGCACTCCGTTCAGAATGATCTGGAAGCTGTCTCTATCGGTAATGATCTCTGCAGTGTTCCGCTGGGAAAGGCGGCAGGGAATTTTCTCACAGATCGTCTCTCTGGACCAGCCGTTAAAGTGAACGACCTGGCTCCTGCCGTTCTCCGCGATCCAGTCGTAGTGATCCTGATCTTCTCCGTCCGTGCCCTTATCCCAGAAACGGATGTGCAGAGAATCTCCCTCCCATACCGTTGTAAACCGGTCTCCCTGGACACATACATTGTCCATGCCCCGGAAACAGCCGCTTTCCCTGCGCCGGCTGCTTTCGGTGACAATGTTGTGCCCGCAGACATAGCTGCCCCGGTTTTCCGCAAACATTTTCAACAGGTGATAGCTGGGGATCCCGTAATCTACGTGATTGTTAAAGACGATCAGATCGGGCTCCCAGGAGACGTGATTTACGTTTTGAAAGAGGGGCGCGTAACTCGTCATCTTTACCTTGTCCTGGTTGCGCTCGATCCCGGTCAGGAAGGCTGCTTCCCCCAGCGCGCCGTAAAGAGTGCCCTCCTTGCAGCCGATGGTGGAGGCATATTCCCCGCAATAGATATCGACGCCGTCCCGATCCAGGGAATCATACATCCCGGTGTTCGCTGCAAAAAAGACGGGGCTGGAATAAAAATGTTCGTCCACCATTTCGGTTTTCAGGCCGGCCCGCTCTGTGTGATCCGTGGAAATATAGTGAAGCTGGGGAAACTGTTCTTTCAGTTTTTCATAGAAGAACCGGTAGCGCGTATCGTACTGGACGCCCCAGTTCTCGTTGCCGATCTCGATGTATTTCAGGACATGAAAGGGATCCGGGTGACCGTTTTCGGCACGCCTTCTGCCCCACTCGGTATCTGCGGGTGCGGTGGCGTACAGGATCGCCTGGACAGTATCCTCATAAAATTCCCGGATCAGGTCTTCCTCAAAATAATCCGGGCATCTTCCCTGACAGGTCATGCCGCAGTTAAAGACGTACATGGCGTCGATCCCCGCATCCTCGCAGAACTGCAGGTATTCGTGAAAGCCCAGGCCGTTGGTAGTCATATAGGACCAGAGCAGCCAATGCGGTTTCCGCTCCCAGACAGGACCGATGGTATCCCGGAACCGATAAGCGGTCTCTTTTGTAAAGCCCTCGACGATACAGCCGCCGGGAAACCGAAGGAAAGCGGGTTTCAGCGCCAGAAGTCTCTCCGCCAGGGATCTGCGCAGGCCGTTTTCCCTGCCCATAAAGGTGTCTTTTGGAAACAGGGAGGTAAAACCCAGCAGAACATTGCAGTCCTCCCGGGAAGAAAGGACCAGTCTGGCGCTGTGGTCGGCAGCGTCGCTTGTGAACATGCACTCATATTTTGTGTAATCCCCGGCCACCGTAAAGGTGTGCTCCGCGTATCGTTCCCCTTTTTCAGAAGCCAGAGAAACGCGCACGGATACCGGGGTATCGGACTTTGCGAACATGTAAAAGCGATATTGGCTCCCCTTTTCCAGAGGGATCCCCCAAAAGCCGGAATTTAGAAGTTCTCCGCCGTGGAAATGGACCTGCAGGGCCCGTCTTCTGTTGGAGTTCAGGGTGTCTTTTTCGGTCAGGCATATTTCCGCGCCGCCCCGTGTCTCCCAGCCGACGATGCCTTCCTGTTCCCAGCAGTCGAAAGAGGAACGCCAGCCCGTAGGTGAAAGAATGACTTTTTCCTGCGGGTCATATTTGCACCCTTCGGGAAGGACTCCCTCGTCAAAAGCCCTGTTCCTCAGGAGTTCGGCGTAAAGTCCGCCGTCCCCCGCTCTGTTGATGTCCTCAAAGAACAGTCCGTAGAGGGTTTCCGATACGTCAAACAATTTTTCTTTCGATCTGATCTCAACGCTGTACATTGTTTCGCTCCCTGTGTTGTGATAGGACAATAGTAACACAGTATGGCACAGATTTCCATAGGATTTCCAAAACGGTCAGGGCCCGCAGATCCTTTATCAGAAACAGGGGGGGACTTTCGCTGTGCCGGGTTGGGGGAAAGCAGGGGCGCAGCCTGACCGTGGACGGCAGACACGCGGGCCTGGGCGGCGACACGGGGTGGACCAGGAACATCCACCCCGCGTACCGGATCCCGGCGGGCAATTATCTCTATGAGCTGAAACTGCAGTGGATCGGGTGATCAGGGTTGATTTACGATCCCCACGAACAGGAGCGCGCCGTTTGGACCTGTAACGGCGAACAGGAAGGGCCTGTTCAGGATAAAATCCACTTCATCGTCCGGCGGCGCTCCGGCGCCGGCTGCAGGCAGTACCACATAGGAGGCCGCTTCGCAGCCTTCCTCGTCGATGGTCACCCTTGCCGCGTGTTTGACATAGGAGATATAAGGCGGCAGGGGAAGATTTTCCAGGGAAGCTTCTTCCAGCATAGGGGAGAAGTCCGCCGTATTGGGATCAAATACATCCGTCACCCCCAGGGCTTTCAGGGATTCCGTCAGATCCAGATCGCTGGATACGTCGAATTTTGGCAGGGAAAGGTGGATCTCCAGATATTTGGAATCTTCCCAATTTCGTTCCGCCGAGGAAGACGTCACGGTGTTGAGAAAGTCCGCGGCCGTGCCGTCCGTGAGAAGCTGGTCCACGCTCACGCCCTCGTCGGGAAGGATAAACCACATATTGCCGCTGTTTCTCAGATATTTGGAAGCGGCGGAAAATGTCTCCCCCCAGTAATAAGTGCTGTCCGAAGTTTCGTGCATGAAATCCACGGTCCGGTCCCCGTCCGGGGCATGGAACACTTCAGGGGAAGTTTGGCCCTTCTGAAACTCATGGCTCCACTTTGCCCGGTAATATAACGTGGACACCAGGGCGAGGATGGTCTCCGGGTCCATCTCGAGACGGGAGGACTGCTCCTTCAGGCGTCCCCGGGTATTCTGATTGATCCAGCTCTGCATCGCGCCGTCAAATTTTTTCGTCCCCATTTTGCCCTGATAGGAGGAGGCGTAATAGGTATCGGACAGGGTGTCCAGGGTCTTCTGGACAAATTCCAGATTCTCGCTGAGCCAGAGGGAGTTGGCGGGGATACTGGTCACGGTGCCGTCGTCTACATAATTGGCGTTCCACAGCGCATTTGCCCGGGTGCGCACGGTTTCCAGGGTATCGCAGTCCAGGAGCGTCAGAAGCTGCCCCTGGGTCTCACCCTCCGTCAGCTCCGCCAGCATGGAGAGCGCCATGTAGACGTTGACGGGAGAGCAGATCCGGTTCTCGGTCCCCGCGCCGGAGAGTAGTCCGGGCAGTACGGCCGATGTAAAGTTTTCCATGGTCCCGGCATAGATTTCAGCAAAACGGTACCGTTCCTGTCGGGCCTCCAGCACGGGGGTATCGTTGACCGCAGAATATTTTGCCTGTTTCGGGTACTCCGCTGTGGACACGGCGTAAGCGTTGAGAGAACCGTTCCGAAGATTCAGGAAAAATCCGGCGATCATGACGACGGCGAGAACAGCGGCCGCAGGTGCCAGCCACCGCCTCCCGTGGGGCAGCTTTGCCTTTTTGCGGGCGGTCTTTCGCCCGGGGAGGTTTTGGGCCTCCGCGATCTGGTCGTCCCGGATCTCCGTCACGCCATTGTAAAGATCTTCTCCATTCATATGATTTCGTCCTTTCTCTGTGTTAAACTTCCACGCCCTCTCTTTGCAATGCCTGCCGCAGGCTCTCCCTAAGCCTTTGCATCCTCTTGGCCATCTGATTGGCGGTGACGCCGCACTCCCCGGCCAGCTCTCTGACCGTATCCGCGTACCAGTACCGCCTGATAAAGAGCGCGCGGTCCTCTCCGTCCAGACTGTCCAGCCAGCGGCTGATGATCTCGGAGAGAAGTTTCTGTTCGATCTGCAGTTCCACCGCGCTGTCCGGGACACACTCCTCCAGCTCGGAGAGCATGACTTCGATCCCGGCGTGCCGCTTTATCGCTTTGTTCTTTCGGAAACGGCTGATGGAGAGGTTCCTGGTGATGCGCCCCAGGAAAGCCCGCAGGGACATGGGCCAGTCCGGCGGCATCCGCGTCCAGGCGGCCATCCAGGTGTCGTTCACACATTCCTCCACATCTTCCCTGTTGGACAGAAGATGAAACGCCAGTCCCCTGCAGAAAGCGCCGTGGGCGAGGTCGGTCTGGGCGATCGCATTTTCATCCCGTTCATGATACAGACGGATGATCTCATTGTCTTCCATAAGGTCTTTCTTCCTTTCCGGAGCGGAATCTTTTGTGCTTCTATTATATATGTCGCAGTTTGTGGGGCGGATATGCAGGGAAAACGGAAAATTTTCCAACTATAATCTTTCTTTTCATATTCGGATCATGGATCAGTCCGGGTTTTCGGGCGGCGGAAAGGAACTGTTGTTGGAAATTTCTTTCGCTTCAAGGCGTGTAAAGATCAGTAAGAATGTGAGAGAATACAAGAAAAACGGCGCAGAAGCAGGAGCGCTTTGACAGCGTCATGTGATTTGCCGGAACTTATGGAGCAATGCTTTTCAACTTTTTGAGAGAAGAGAAATATTCTATAACCAGGTCCAATTCCTTTTGGGACAATGTGTTTGCCAAGGAAATCAATTCGTCGATGTTTGTTTTGGGATCATTAGGTGCAGACGCTGTCCCAAAAAGAAGATAATCCGCAGAGACATCAAAGGTTCTGCATATCTTGCATATCGTCTCCTGGGACATGCCCTTTTTGCCGTTTTCTATTTCCGATAAGAAATTAACAGAGATATCAATGCGTTCTGCAAATTCCGCCTGTGTGCAATGGTTTTGTATTCTGAGTTCGTGCACTCTCTTTCCGATGGTTTGTCTTAAAGTCGAAATTGTCATCCACAAAAGATCCTTTCTTTTTATGCTCTTATTTTATACATGTACAGTTTTCTAATAAATAATCTAAAGATTGTTATTATTAGCTGTAAGCGAATAAAATATTGACAACTCAAACTACAGATGATATTATGTTGACATAAATTGCAGAGGCATTATATCTATGGTACGAAAATAGCAAATGTGAAAGTGCAGGAAGAGTAGTGATTACCACTTTTGTGTGTAGGAACAGCAAAACAGTTCTTGTTTTTGTATCATAACGGTGTACTGATGATAGGAAAGTCGTATTACTAGTGAATGGGAGGATGAAAATGAAGAAAAGAGCATTGACAGCTATCTTGTTAGCGGTCGCGATCAGCCTGGTTCCTATGAATGGACCGATTCCTTATGTGCAGGCCGCTCAGGAGACCCAGGAAACAGAGACCGAGGCCGCACCGGAAAGTGAGCAGGAGACTGAAACCGCGCCGGAAAGTGAGCAGGGGACCGAGGCCGCACCGGAAAGTGAGCAGGAGACTGAAACCGCGCCGGAAAGTGAGCAGGGGACTGAGACCGCGCCGGAAAGTGAGCAGGAGACCGAAACTGTACCGGAAGGGGAGCGGGAATCTGAGATCGTGCCGGAAGAAGAACAGGAGCCGGAGACTGCAGAGAAGATCCAACTGGATGCGCCTACGGAACCCGAATGGGGAGAGAACTATATCGCTAAATGGAAAAAGGGAGAAAATCAAAAGGAATATCAAATTCAGATCTATAAGGATGAGCTGGAATTTCAAAATGTTTGGTTGTCTATTGAGGAAAATAAAGAAGCAGAAATTCAGCTCTATCGTTGGATAAATGCAAATGGGACTTATAAGTTTCGGGTGCGTAGTATAGCGCCATACGACAGCACGGTTTATGTTGACAGTGAGTGGTCTGAGTGGAGTTCTGAAAAAACTTATGTGAGGCCGGACAGGGCTTTGGAAACAATAGTTCCATTCTGTAGCGGAGATGGCATTTTCTCATATGAAACAGTACAGAATGCGGCAGGATATGAATGGGAGCTCTATTTCCTACCGAATGACGGCGATAGTGAACTATGCGTAATGAGCGGATATCCAGGAGCATTTGGTACAGTCGGTGAATTGCAGACATATGATTTTAATTCAGATATCGAGCGGTATGGAAATGGTAGATATCGTTTTCGCGTAAGGGCTCTCAGTGGCGCGCTGGATGAGATTGCAAACGGGGAATTCGGAGATTTTGCAACATATTTCACGTATAATAGTACAGGATCCGTTAGAGAGAGGCTGACGGAAATTGTGGACAAAGCTGAAACAAAGGCCGAGGCGCTGCAGCAGGTGAAGAGCAGTATTGATAAGGACGCCTTAAAAAAGGCTATGCAGTCTGACAATAGCGTATATCAGAAAGTATATTCTCTTGAAGGAGAATATGTAGAAGAACAGGGAATCCGGTCGTTGAATCCCACTGTTTCCGCAGAGGCCGGTTCTTATCTCAAAGCCGAGGATCTCTCTGCGGCCGGGGTTGGGCTGAATGCAGAAAAAGGGGATACGGTACAGCTTGAAATTTCTGTACCGGAAAAAAAGGAGGATGTGTCCGATAGTCCTTACAAAGAGAACGTGCAGTTGGATATTCAGCTAAAGAGGAACGGGGAGTCCGTTCATGAACTGGATATCCCGGTTGCAGTAACGATGCCCATTCCGGGCGGATTATCTCCGGAAACCTTGGTAATCCGTCATTACAATGCAGATGGTACGTATGAGACCCTGGACAAGAAGGACAATGGAGACGGTACGGTAACATTTATGGTTTCCAGTCTCAGCACATTTGTGTTTTTAGGAAAGATTGCGCTTCCGACGCCTACGGAACTCAGCTGGGGAAAGAACTTCGAGGCTAATTATACTGGTGTGGGCGATGATGAGAGGTATTATGGAGAAGGGTACTATGAGATAGAAATATATAGGAATGGGGAATATTATTGTCATGCATGGGGGGCATATCCAATTGAGGAGTGGAGTTCAAAAAATACGTCGAATGAGACAACTACCATGAATATCGACGAAAGTGGGACATATAAGTTTCGGGTACGTGCTATGGCTTTTGGTGACAGTGCATTTGCCAGCAGTGCCTGGTCTGAGTGGAGTGAGGAAAGGGTCTATGTAAAGCCGGATAAAGTTCTTGGAACAACTGTCGCTTACCCCAGTGAAAGTGAAGAGGGAGTTTTCCTGCATAAAACAGTTCCAGGTGCCGGGGCATATTTAATTGAAATTTATTATACTGCATCAGGAAGTAATACGGAAACATGTTGTTGTTCTACCATCATGAATGCATATGATGATTCAGTTGAAATTATGAGGGAAAACTTGAGTTTTGCAATAGAAGAGTATGGCGCTGGAAAATATCGTATCCGTATAAGAGCGATCAGCAACAATTTGGATGAGATCGCGAATGGAGAATTTGGAGAATTTTCACAGTATTATGATACCGAGGTAGGAACGCAGTCTGTCAAGGATAAGCTTAGCGATGCAATAGGCAATGCAGCTACAAATGAGGAAGCGCTGCAGCAGGTAAAGGATACTATAGAGAAGGAATCTCTGAAATTAGCCATGCAGACAGACGAGGATACGCTTCAGGCAATGAGCGCTTTGGAAGAAGCCTATGTAGAAGAGCAGGGAATCCAGGTAGAAAAACCTGCTGTCTCCGAAGGAGCGGAAGCCTATGTGAAGGCAGAAGATATCTCCATGGTCGGAGCAGGCTTAAACGCGGCTGAGGGAGATACTCTGCAGCTTGAAGTTTCTGTTCCGGAGAAGAAGGAAATTGTCCCTGGAACTTATTCCAAGAAGAGTGTGCAGCTGGATATTGAGCTGAAAAGAAACGGAGAATCCGTTCATGAGCTGGAGATACCGATCACGATCACGCTTCCGATACCGGAAGGGTTGGACATAAACCGACTGGTGATACTGCATTATCATGAGGACGGCAGCTATGAAACGGTCAATCCGAAAAACAACGGAGATGGCACGCTGACATTTACCATTACCCGATTCAGTACATTTGTATTTGCGGAGGAGACTACCAGCGAGAGTTCAGGTCAAGGTTCTAATCAGAATTCTTCTGAATCGTTAACAAACGGAGCTGATAAGACGGTTTCCACTGCTCCGACGGAAAATGTGACCAGTCCTAAGACGGGCGGCGAAATGGAGGGGCTCCAGAGCGGGATCTTCTGTCTGGCTATGTCGGTATTTGTTGTTACCAGTTTCCTGCTGGCGGCCGAAAGTAAGAAAAGGCGCGGACAAAAGAAATCATAGAATTTGCTTGCGATAACTGAAACGATGCGTATAAAAGAAGAAGGGGCAGAGAAGCAACTCCGCCCCTCTTTTGATGTTTAAAAGTGTTTTTATTTTGTCGAATGAAGCAGTTGATTTAAACAATAAGTCAAAAAACATAAAAGATTTACAGGAAGCGGCAGATTATTTCCTGAAAAACTGTTATAATGTAGGTATCAACTATGAGAACCGATAGGAGGTGTGGCGTGATGGAAGAACATGTAATATTAAGTGAACGTCTGGAAGACCAGCTAAGGGCTGTGGAATGGGCGCGTGAACTGATTGATGTATCTGCAGCCAGACGGAGCCACAGGGAAATGTTTCTGATGAACAAGGATTGTCGATCTTAAAAAATTCTTGACAAACTATCAATTGATGTATATACTATCAATTGATAGCAAATATAATTAAGAGAGGTGATTGACATTTTTCTTAGTATACAATCGAAAAAAAGAGAAGTCGTCGCTTTCCTGGAAGAATTAAAAGAACTTCTGGGAAAAGAGGATTTTGATATAGATACTGATTTTGCGTTGATAAAAAAGA
>CANQCF010000090.1 GCA_947589505.1 uncultured Acetatifactor sp.
GAGATCAGCGTGTATTCCGATAAAATGCTGCAGCTCTACGGGAGATATGTGGCCGGCGCCGCCCGGCGGGGAGAAAACCTGGCCCACCAGATCATGGAGAATACCGCGAAACTGTATGGCTATCGGGATTTAGATGAATTTGAGGCGGCGATACGCTCGTCGGAGCGGTAGGACGGAATTTGCGGCGGCGAACCGTTCGTTGGTGCGATAAAGACGGGATCCATGGCGGCGATGCGCTTGTCGAGGCGGAAGGATTGGGCTCGTGACTGCGGGAGGTTTCGTGCCCGGTTGATCGGATATTTGGAAAACCTGATTTCAGATAAATTATATTTTTCTATACAACAGACACGGAAGGGCCCTTCCGAGGCGGAAAGCCGGAGGGCCAGGGGAGGAACAAAGGATGAGCGGCGAAAGGGAAAAGGCGGTAAAGGAACTTCGGGATGACCCCAGCGAGGACAGGCTTTGGGAAGTGATCGGCCTGTTTGCCGGCGATTCCTTTCAGACGGCCAAGGGACTGGAATTTTCCTATGTCGTGAAGGGCGGGGAGCTCTTTATCAGCAGAAAGGAAAAGAGCATTACAAAGAGTACGGTGGACATGGCTTTTCGAAGAGCCAGGGAACTGGACTGGGTGGTGACGGGGCCAAAGAAACTGGGTGTGTTTGGCGCGTCGTATCTCTATCCGGTGTTTTTAAGCCTGGGGCTGATCACCGACGGAAAATGAGGGAAGACAAGAGTGAGTAAAGGAAGTTGGAAATAAGGAAAGGAAATAAGGGCAAAGTAGTGGAAGGTGAAAACAGGCAAAGAAAACAAGAGAAAACAAGAGTGAGTAAGAGAAAGCAGAACGAGTAAAGGAAGTCGGAGATAAGTAAAGGAAATGAAGGCGAAATAGGGGAAGACGAAGACAGGCGGAGAAAACAAGGGAAAATAAGAGCAAGCAAGAGAAAGCAGAGCGAGTAAAGGAAAGCGGCAATAAATAAGGGGAGACTAGGGCGAAATAGGGGAAGACGAAGACAGGCAGGGCAAGCGAGGAAAGGCAAGAGCAAATAAGGGAAAGTAAGGGAAAAGAAAATGGATGATTTTATCTACGACACACCAACGCGGGTGTATTTTGGCAGGGGACAGGAAAACCGGGTCGGCGAGATCCTTGCGGAATACGGTGCAAAGAAAGTGCTGATCCACTACGGCAGCAGCAGTGCGGTAAAGAGCGGTTTGATCGATAAAGTGCGGGGACTTTTGGAGGAGCAGGGGATCGGGTATGTGCTCCTGGGCGGCGTCGTGCCGAACCCGGAGATTGAAAAAGTGCGGGAGGGCATCGCGCTCTGCCGGAGGGAAAATGTGGATTTTATCCTGGCGGTGGGCGGCGGTTCCGTACTGGATTCCGCGAAGGATATCGCCAACGGCGCGGCGAACCCGGAGGTGGATGTCTGGGACTTTACCCTTGGGAAAGCCCGGCCTGCCGGGACCCTTCCCAAGGGAGCGATACTCACCCTGGCGGCGGCAGGTTCGGAGATGTCCGACTCCTGCGTGATCTCGGATCGAAAGAGCGGCATCAAGAGGGGGTATGGGAGTCCTTATAACCGCATGAATTTTGCCATCGAGAACCCGGAGCTGACATACACGGTGGACGCCTATCAGACGGCCTGCGGGGTGGTGGATATCGCCATGCACACCATCGAGCGGTATTTCTGCCCGGGAGAGGACACTTATCTCACAGACGGCATCGCGGAGGCGGTGATCAGAAGCGCCATGAAGGCCGGGAAGGACGCTATTGCAACCCCCAGCGACTACACGGCCCGGGCCAACATGATGTGGGCTTCCTCCCTGGCGCATAACGGACTGACCCAGTGCGGACGGTCCTGCAAGCTGGTGGTGCATCAGCTGGAACACGAGCTTTCCGCCATGTATCCCCGGATCGCCCACGGCGCGGGACTTGCCGCCCTCTGGTGCAGCTGGGCCAGATATGTCTATAAAAGCAGCGTGCCCCGGTTTTTGCAGTACGCCCACAACGTCTGGAACCTGGACATTGATTTTGAACATCCGGAGAAAACGGTGGAAAAAGCCATCGATCTTCAGGAGGCGTATTACCGTTCCATCGGTATGCCGACGAGTCTCCGGGAGCTGGGGGTAAAACCGGAGGATCTGGAGCCCCTGGCGGAGAAATGCAGCCGGGGAAAGACTGTGATCCTGGAGGGCTATAAAAAGCTGGGCTATGAAGAAATGCTGGATATTTATAAGATGGCGCTGTGACGGGAGGCTGCGCGGCTGTTTGTTCGGGAAAGAACATGTGCAGCGTTTGATCAGAAATGGGATCCGCGGAATGGTTTTCGGAGCAGGCAGGATGTGTACAGAGATCGGTCTTGAACGAGAGACGGTGGAACGGTTTTTGGAACAGGCAGGATATGTACAGAGGTCGGCCGTGGGAGCGAAATGACGCCGTCCGGGGCGGCGGATGAGGAACAGAGAGGAGAAAACGGTATGAAACTGATCTCGTGGAATGTAAACGGACTTAGGGCGTGTCTGCAGAAAGGCTTTCTGGATTTCTTTCGGGAGGCGGATGCGGATGCTTTCTGCCTGCAGGAGACAAAGCTTCAGGCGGATCAGCACGATCTGGAGCTCCCGGGGTATTTTCAGTACTGGAACTATGCGGAAAAGAAAGGGTATTCCGGGACGGCGCTGTTTACGAAAAAAGAACCCGTAAACGTGACCTACGGGATCGGCATTGAGGAGCACGATCACGAGGGGCGGGTGATTACGGCGGAATTTGAGGATCACTATCTCGTGACGGTCTATACGCCAAACTCCCAGAGGGAGCTGGCCAGGCTGGATTATCGGATGCAGTGGGAGGCGGCTTTCTTAAACTATATCTGTACGTTGGAGCAGAAAAAGCCGGTGATCTACTGCGGGGATCTGAATGTGGCCCATGAGGAGATCGACTTAAAGAATCCGAAGACGAATCATCAGAATGCGGGCTTTACCGACCAGGAGCGGGCCTGCTTTACAAAAGTGATGCAGAGCGGCTTTGTGGACAGCTTCCGGTATTTTTACCCGGATCTGAAGGATGTGTATTCCTGGTGGTCCTATATGTTTAAAGCCAGGGAGAAGAATGCCGGATGGCGCATTGACTATTTTGTGGTCTCTGAAAAACTGAAAGAGAAGATGAAGGACGCGAAGATTCATACTGCAGTCATGGGTTCGGATCACTGTCCGGTGGAATTGGATATTGATCTGTAAGAGCGGGCGGCCTGACGCAGGCGGAAAACGCGGGGCAGGGCGCAGGACATCTGCAGGGCAGAACGCAGGACATTCGCGGAGCAGGGCGCAGGACATCTGCGGGGCAGAACGCAGACTTCCCACAGGCTTAGCGCAAGGTAAATGCGGGACAACAGGCAGGACATTCCCGGAACAAAGGACAGGCCATTCGTAGGAGTGTATGGCGGCCGGACATCGGGAATGTTTCACAGGAGCGGAGAATAGATATGAGTCTCAGATTTTATTTCGGTCCTTCGGACGGGGCCCTCAGCAAACAGGTGTATTCGGATATCGTACGGCGCTCCCTGGAGTGTCCGGAACAGAATTTTCTGATCATCGTGCCGGATCAGTTTACCATGCAGACCCAGAAGGAATTGTGCAGCATTCATCCCCGGGGCGGCATCCTGAACATCGATGTCCTGAGTTTTGGACGTCTCAGCCGCAGGATTCTGGAGGAGGTGGGGAGCCGGGAGGTTCCGACGCTGGACGATACGGGAAAGAGCCTGATCATCCAGAAGGTGGCGGCCGGCTTGAAGGATCGTCTGCCGGTTCTGGGCGGTTTTCTGCACCGGCAGGGTTATATCCATGAGGTGAAAGGGGCGGTCTCTGAGTTTATGCAGTATGGTATCGCGCCCAAGGACATAGATAAGCTGACGGAGTTTTCCAGGGAGAGGGCTTCGCTGTCCGGAAAGCTGCGGGATCTGCAGACGATCTATGAGAGTTTTACGGAGTACATTCGGGATCATTTCGTGACGGCGGAGGAAACCCTGGAGATTCTGCGCAAAAACCTGGGGAAGTCAAAGATGATCCGGGGGAGCGTCATCGTCTTTGACGGCTTTACGGGATTTACCCCGATCCAGAACCGGCTCATCGGGGATCTGATGGAGCTCTCGAAGGAGACGATACTGACCCTGGTCTGCGGACGGGAGGATTCTCCCTACCGCCTAGATGGGGAGCAGAAACTCTTTTATCTGACGAAAAAGACGGTGAACGACCTGGAGCGGCTTGCAAAGGAAAAGAACGTGGAGCGGGATCGGCGGGAAGACATCTTCCTGGGCGCAGGGAAAAATGCACCGTCGGACGCATTCCGGATCGGAGCACCGAAACCACTCCGGGAATCGCAAATGGCTCAGGAAGAGACGGCAGCTTCGGGCACATCGCAGGCTGGAACCGCGCAGGCGTCCCGGACGTTGGCCGCGCCGGGGGAAGCCGCCGGCGGGGAGGGCCCTTCGACAGACGCGCTCTCTTTTTTGCAAGAGAATCTCTTCCGTTACGGAGGGGGATGCTTTTCGGGAGAGCAGGATCAGATCCGGCTGTTTGAGGCTTCCAATCCCGCTCAGGAGGTGCACCAGACGGCGCTGCGGATCCAGGAGCTGATCCGGGAGGAAGGGCTGCAGTTCCGGGATATGGCGTTGATCTGCGGCGATCTGGAGGGTTATGCCCCCTACATAGAGTCCGAGTTTGAAAAACTGGAGATTCCCTGTTTTATCGACCGTACCCGGGGGATCTCGCTGAACCCCTTGACGGAGTTCATTCAGAGCGCCCTGAGTCTTTTTACACGAAATTTTAACTATGAGTCGGTGATGCACTATCTGCGGAGCGGGCTGACCGGGATTCCCCGGGAGGAGATCGACCGCTTTGAAAACTATATCCTGGAGACAGGGATCCGGGGAAACCGGGCGTATTCGAGAGTGTTTTCCCGGAGGACGAAGCGCATGGATCCTGTTGACGAGGCGGAGCTGGAAGACTTAAACCGCACCCGGGAGACCTTCCTGGGACAGGTGGAGGACCTGCGGGGAAAGGACAGGGATACGGCGTCGGCCCATGTGAACAGGCTCTATGATTTCCTGGTGAGAACCCAGGCCCAGAAAAAACTGGCGGAGCAGGCGGACGCTTTTGAAAAGGCCGGGGATACGGCGAAGGCAAGGGAGTACGCCCAGATCTACCGGCTGGTGATGGATCTTCTGGATCAGATCTATCAGCTCCTCGGGGAGGAAGAGATCTCGCGGCAGGAGTTTGCGGATATTGTGGAGGCCGGTTTTGGGGAGATTCAGGTGGGCATCATCCCTCAGAATGTGGACCGCGTTCTTGCGGGAGATATGGAGAGAACGCGTTTTAAGCCGGTGGACACGCTGTTTTTCCTGGGAGTGAACGACGGGAACATTCCCCGGAACACGTCCAAGGGAGGCATCATCTCCGACATGGAGAGGGAGTTCTTAAAGGATTCGGAGGTGACGCTGGCTCCCACGCCCCGGCAGAAAATGTTCATCCAGCGCTTTTATCTCTATCTGAACATGACAAAGCCTTCCCGAAGGCTGATCCTCTCCTATTCCCGTCAGGGGAGCGACGGAAAGGCCCTGCGCCCTGCCTATTTAATTGATACCCTAAAGAAGATGTACCGGGAGCTGAGGACGGAGATCCCTCAGAACAGGGACTCCTTGGAACAGATCCTGACCCCCGTGGAGGGGCGGGACTACCTGGCGGCGGATCTGCGCAGATTTGTCCAGGGACAGCTCTCAGAGCAGGAGAAAAAGACCTTCTTTACGATTTACAGCGCCTATGGGGAGCCGGAGCTGAAAGCCGTGAGGGACAGATACACAGAGGCTGCCTTTCGGCGCTGGCAGGGAATCACTCTTCCCAGGGAGGTTTCCCGGCTGCTCTACGGGAGGGAGCTGAATAACAGCGTGACCCGCCTGGAGACCTTTGCGGGCTGCGCCTGCCGGCACTTTCTGCAATATGGTCTGGCCTTGCAGGAGAGGAAGGAGTACGGCTATCAGGCGGTGGACCTGGGGAATATCTATCATGACGTCTTAAATCGATTTGCCGTTTTGTTGGAGGAAGAAAAAAAGACCTGGCTCGACTTTGACTTGGAGTTCGCCCGGAAGGCGGTGAAAAAGGCCCTGACGGAAGAAACCGCCGACTACGGGAACAGTGTCTTCAGCGCCAGTTACCGGAACGAATACCAGGTTAGCCGCATGGAGCGGATCCTGATCAGGACGGCGATGACCATGCAGGAGCAGCTGAAGCGGGGGGCTTTTATTCCCCGGGTATATGAGACCACTTTCCGGCAGACGCAGGATCTGAGCGGGCCCGGCACAGCGACTGATCAGAAGGAAATAATGACGCTCCGAGGCCGGATTGACCGGGTGGACACGGTGGAGGATGAGGGCCATGTCTATGTCAAGGTGGTGGATTACAAATCCGGGGATCGGGACTTTGACCTCGCGGCGGTTTATTACGGGCTGCAACTGCAGCTCGCAGTCTATATGAATGCGGCTCTGGAGCGGGAGCAGGGGAGGCACCCGGAGAAGGAGGTCGTTCCCGCGGCACTGCTGTACTATCATGTGGAGGATCCCATGGTGGAAGGAGAGGCGGAGCCCGCACCGGAAGAATTGAACAGGCAGATTCTAAGAAGCCTTCGGACGAAAGGCATCGTCAACGACTCGCCGACAGTGTTGGGACTTCTGGACGGCTCTTTTTCACAAAAGTCGGACGTGATCCCTGTGGACAGGAAAAAAGACGGATCATACACGGCAGGTTCCGGTGTTCTGAAAGAGGAGGAGCTTCGGGAGGTCTCCGGTTTTGTGAATGAGAAGGTAAAAAGTCTCGGCAGGGAGATCCTGGAGGGAAACATTACGCCGGATCCCTGCCAGCTCGGGGTTAATGATTCCTGTACCTATTGTCCCTACGGAAAGGTCTGCGGCTTTGATCCGGGAATTCCGGGCTGTAAGAAGCGGAGACTGGAGGAGATCGAGAAAAAGGAAGCCATAAAGCGGATGAAAGAGGAACAGTGAGCATGGGAATAGATTTTACAACGGATCAGCAGCAGGTCATTGAGCTGCGGGGCGCGAATATCCTGGTGTCGGCGGCCGCCGGGAGCGGAAAGACGGCGACCCTTACGGAGCGCATTGTCAGGATGGTCAGCGATGAAGAACATCCTGTGGATATCGACAGGCTTTTAGTGGTGACGTTTACCAACGCGGCTGCCGCGGAGATGCGGGAGAGGATCGGGCAGAGGCTCAGCAAGGAACTTCTGGAACATCCGGAGTCGGAGCATCTGCAGCGCCAGTCCACCCTTCTGCACAACGCTCAGATCACCACCATAGACAGTTTTTGCCTTTTTTTGGTAAAGAACCATTTTAACGAGATCGGACTGGATCCCGCCTTCCGGGTAGCGGATGAAAGAGAGATCAAGCTCCTGCAGCAGGAGACTCTGGATGAACTGATCGAGGAAGCCTATGAAAAAAAGGAGGCATCCTTCATAAACTGTGTGGAGACCTTCTGTTACAAGGGGAGGGATACGGTGCTGGAGGAGCATATCTGCAGCCTTTCCCGCTATGCGGCAAGCTTCCCCTGGCCGGAGGAATGGCTGGCCCGGAGAAAGGAAGATTATGCGGCCTCCACCCCGGAAGAATTCTGCAGGACGAGAGTATTTTTTTACCTGACGGATTACGTGGCGAAAGTGCTGGCGGACTGTGCGGAACTGTCCCAGACGGCCCTGGACATGGCCCGGGAGCCGGAAGGCCCATATATGTATATACCCCTTTTGGAGGCGGAGACGGAAAAACTCCGGGAGTTGGCCAGGGATGGAGAGAGGCTTCGGGAGGCTGGGAAGCTGGCGGAAGAATCCTACGAGAGCGAGGAGCCCCGGCAGACAGGAGAGCTTCCGGAGCCGAACCGGAAGAAAGAAAGCACGGGATCCGGAGAGGCGTGTCCTGACAGGAGAGCGTTTACAGACTACGGGCAGGTTGGGCTGAAAAACTGGGAGAGGATTCAGGACGGGATCAGAACCATGACCTTCGACCGCCTTCCCGGGAAAAAGGATCCGAATGTGGATTCCGGAAAGCGGGAGGGGACAAAGGCCGTACGGGACAGCGTCAAGAAGGCCCTGGGAGAACTGGAGGATCAGTTTTTTTTCGTCTCCCCGGAGGATGTGGTTCGGCAGGGCCAGGTCTGCGCCCGGGCGGCGGAGACTTTGGTGGATCTTGCGCTGGATTTCGACCGCCGCATGAAGGAAAAAAAGCAGGAGAGGAAGATCATTGATTTTACGGATATGGAGCACTACGCCCTGGAGATCCTTTTGGAGCGGAAGGACGGAGAAATCCGTCCCAGCCGGGTGGCAAGGCAGTACCGGGACTATTTCCGGGAAATATTGATCGACGAATACCAGGACAGCAATTTGGTACAGGAGTACCTTCTTCAGGCGGTCTCCGGGGAGGAAGACGGACGCTTCAATCGGTTCATGGTGGGGGATGTGAAGCAGAGCATTTATCGCTTCCGTCTCGCAAGGCCGGAGCTCTTTCTGGAAAAATATGATTCTTATCAGGAGAAGGGGGAGAGACGCAAGATTGATCTTGTCCAGAATTTCCGGAGCCGGGAGACTGTGATCAATACGGTAAACGCGGTGTTTTCGAGACTGATGAGCCGCAGGATCGGCGGGATCGACTATGACAAGCGGGCCGCGCTCTATCCGGGGGCAGAATATTTTGGGGGCGCCGGTTTTGAGAGTGAGCTGATTCTGACGGAAAAACCGGATGGGACGGCGGAGCAGAATGCCAGGCAGATGGAGGCCCTGGCTGTGGCGCAGCGGATCCGGGAACTTCTCCGGGAGGGCCGCGTCACGGATAAAGAGACCGGGGAACTGCGGCCGGTACACTATCGCGATATCGTGATCCTGCTCCGCTCCCTGGCGGGCTGGGGCGAGGAGTTCCAGGCCGTTTTGGAAGAACAGGGGATCCCTGCTTATGTCAGTTCCAAGAGCGGGTATTTCAGCGCGGCGGAGGTGCAGGAACTTCTGAATTTCCTCAGGGTGGTGGACAATCCCCTGCAGGATATCCCCCTCTACGGCGTACTGCGCTCTGTATTCGGCGGTTTTACTGAGGATGAGATTGCCCGGATCCGGGGGACAGTCAGGGAGGGTACGCTGTATGAGGCCCTGCAGTCCTATGGGGGCGAGAAGGCAGCAGCCTTTATAGAGCGGCTGGATCGTTATCGAAATATGACCGCGCATTTTCCGGTGCGGGTCCTGATCCAGCGGATCGTGGAGGATCACGATTATCTGAATTATGTGACGGCACTGCCGGGAGGCGGAAAGCGCCGCGCCAATATAGAGATGCTTCTTGTGAAGGCCGCTGATTTCGAGAAGACCAGTTATTTTGGACTATTCCACTTCCTGCGGTATATGGAACAGATGGAGAAGTATGACGAGGATTACGGAGAGGCGGATACCCTGGAGGAGAATGCGGATGTGGTGCGGATCCTGAGCATCCACAAGAGCAAGGGCCTGGAATACCCCGTGGTGTTTGTGTCGGGCATCGGCAAGAATTTCAATATGAAGGACGTAAAACAGCCGGTGCTCCTGGACATGGATCTGGGGATCGGCATGGATTATGTGGATCCCGTAAAGCGGTTTCGGTGCAGGACGCTCCGAAAGAACGCCATAGCGAAGAAACTCAGGGAGGATATCCTTTCGGAGGAACTCAGGCTGCTGTATGTCGCCCTGACCCGTGCAAAGGAAAAGCTGATCCTCACAGCCTCGGCGGAGAAGATAGAGGCAACGATCCTCGCGGATGGGATAGGAGAACAGGAGAGACTCTCTTTTTCGGATTTTATCAACGCCCAGGGCTATCTGGACTTTCTGATTCCCATCCTGAAAAGGACGGGGCTGACCATCCGGGTGGCGGGGGATGAAACCCTGGCGGCAAACCAGTTGGAAGAACAGTTGGAACTGGGAGAGGACAGGGCACATCTGGAACTTGCCCCCTCCCTGGCGCAGCCGGAGCGCCTGGAAATCTTACAGGAGCGCTTTGCCTTTCGGTACTCTTATGCGGTTTTGAAGGACCTCTATACGAAAACCACTGTGTCGGAGCTGAAGATCCGGGCCATGTCGGAGAAGGACGAGGCGGCGTTCCACGCCTTTGAAGAAAAGGAAACTCCTGTCTATGTGCCGCGGTTTCGCAGGGAGACGGAGGAGGTCACCGGGGCGGTGCGGGGAAACGCCTACCACAGGGCCATGGAGATCCTGGATCTGCAGGAGGTTTTGGGCGCGCAGTTTCCCTCTTTCCCGGAGAGCTATGAGGCGTACGCACAAAGTTTGGATGAGGGGAAGCTGAAAGAGTCCCTGGAGAATTTCTTTGAGAGACAGAAAGAGGAATTCCGCCTGCAGGAGGAATATTACAAGGCACTTCGGATGGAGCGGATCTGCCGGTTCTTGAAGGCGAAGATCGGTTACCGGATGTGGAGGGCGGACCGGGAGGGCGCGCTTTACCGGGAACAGCCCTTTGTCCTTGCGATTCCCGCGTCACGGCTCAGCGAGACCTTCCCGGAGGAAGAAAAAGTCCTGGTACAGGGAATTATCGACGTCTACTTTATAGAGGAGGGGGAGATCGTCCTTCTGGATTACAAGACGGACGTGATCCCGAATATGGAGGCCCTGTGGAACCGCTATGAAACCCAGCTGGAGTATTATCAGGAGGCGCTGGAGAGACTCACAGAAAAAAAGGTGAAGGAGAAAATACTTTACTCCTTCCACCT
>CANQCF010000091.1 GCA_947589505.1 uncultured Acetatifactor sp.
TGCTGGGGAAAGAGGAGACCTTAAAGAGAATACGGAAAGGGATCGAGCTTCTGGAAAATGCCTGATCAGAAGATAAATGCCGCTGGGAAAGCGGGAAACGACTTGAACGCTTCCCAGCGGGCTGCGGTCACATTTGACGGACCGGGGCCCCTGTTGGTTCTGGCAGGCCCCGGATCCGGAAAGACCCTGACCATCACCCGGCGCATCCGGTATCTTCTGCTGGAAAAGGCGGTTCCCCCGGAAAAGATCCTGGTGATCACCTTTACCCGGGAGGCCGCCCTCTCCATGCGGGACCGCTTCCTTCGGGACAGCGGCGACATTCCTCAACAAATTCTTCAAACCGTCAATTTTGGAACTTTTCATTCTATCTTTTATCAAATCTTAAGACAATCCAAGGGAATCAAAGAAAACCAGATCTTAGGCGAGACGGACAAGAAAAAAATCCTGCTGTCGGCGCTTTCTTCCGTCATGCCTGAAATGAACGGTCAGGAAAAGACTTATTACGCCGGGGATCTTCTGTCCGCTATCGGGTTTTTCAAAAATACAGGGGATCTGAAAAAGACGCTGCAAAAGGTCCCCACGGATTTTCAGGATTCCTTTCTTCGAATTTATGAACAGTACGAGAGGACGAGGACAACTCATGGTAAAATGGATTTCGACGATATGCTTTTGGACTGCAGAACGCTCCTGGCTGAAAATGAAGGGATACGGGCGTACTGGCAGGAGAGGTTTCCCCAGATCCTGATCGATGAGTTTCAGGACATCAATCCCATACAGTATGAGGTGATCCGGCTTCTCTCCGGAGAGCCGTATTCCATCTTTGCCGTGGGGGACGACGATCAGGCGATTTACGGTTTCCGGGGTTCTTCTCCGGCGTGCATGCAGAGGTTTTTAGAGGATTATGGGGCGGAGAGGATCCTCCTGGACACGAATTACCGAAGCCTGGGGGAGATCGTCAGGGCGTCCCTTAAGGTGATCGGAGAGAACCAATGCCGGTTTCATAAGGAGCTGAAGGCCGGGAGAGAGGATGACGGATTTTCGAAAACCGATAACAGGACGGAACCGGGAGACGGGACACTTGAAAAAGAAAGGGTAAGGATACTGGGATTTACGGATCAAAAGGAGGAAAACGCGTTTCTTCTGAAACTTTGCGAGAGCGCGGAAGACTGCGCGGTTCTTTTCCGAACCAACCGGCTGATGCAGAGGTTTGCCGTCAGGCTGCAGAGGGCGGGGATTCCGTTTGAAATGCGGGAGAAAGCGCGCAATCCCTATCTTGCGGACGTAGTTTTGGACATTATGGCATACCTGCGCCTGGGAGCTGGCGAGCGGGATCCGGAGCTGGTTTACAGAATTGTCAACAAACCCTCCCGGTATGTGGACAGGGAAGCTCTGAGAGGGATAAAAGATTCGGGGGATCCTTTGGAATCTTTGGAGGCGTGTTATCAAAGACGGAGCCTGCCGGTGATGGAAAGGATTCAAGTTCTGAGAAGACATTTGTGCGCTATGGAGAAAATGCCGCCCTATCTGGGCCTGCAGTATGTCAGGCGGGTCATAGGTTATGACCGCTGGCTTCAGGAGAGATACGCGGATAACCGAAGGGAGCTGGAAGAACAGCTGGAACTTCTGGACTGGCTGGGGGAGGAGGCAAAAGAATTTCACAATCTGCAGGACTGGCTGGAGGAACAGAGGGATTATCAGGGACAGGGTACCCGGGAAAGCGCAGGAAACAGCCGGATAAAATTAATGACGGTACACGCTTCAAAGGGCCTGGAATTCCGGCATGTGGTCATCCCGGACTGTAATGAAAGGATCTATCCCTACGGTCAGATGCCGGAGACAGATTCTGTGGAAGAGGAGAGAAGGATCTTCTATGTGGCCATGACCCGGGCAAAAGACCGGATCGATCTTCTCTATCTCACCGGTACAAAGGATCATCCGATGGAGAGATCCCGATTCCTGAATGTCCTTTAGATATCGGCAGGGGGAACCGCAGGGCATTGAGAACACATTAGACGTCGGGAGATCAGAGCATTTCATCAAATTCCGCATTGTCCAGGATCTCGTCAAAGGCATCGCTGACCCTTTCATATTCGTCGTCGTCATCGATGTAGTCAATCAGGGGTTCTTCATTGGGATCTTCAGGATTCTCCCGGTAGCGGTAGAGCCATACCTCCCCGTCCTGGTTTTCGCCCTTTTCGTCCAGCGGCAGAAGCGCAATGTAATCCTGTTCGCCGACGTCGAAGATGGTTACCACGGCGCAGTTTACGGTTGAGCCGTCCTCCAGGTCGATGGAAACAGTCATTTCCTCGTCGGCCTCGGCTGCCCTCAGTTCTCTTTTTGCGTATTTATCCATAGCGTTCTCCTTATGATGCGGCAGTCAGGCCCGCGCGATCTGCGAAGTTCCGGCTGTTTTTGCGCGCTTCTGCACCGCTTTGCGGCGGCATTTGCGCAGGAAGCGGCGGCTGGCTGCACTGTTTTACTTGTGATTTTAGGCGTTTGCTATTATAATATATATAATCTGTGAAAAAATCAAGTGAGGAAAGTGAATTGCGATAAGGAGTATCATCATGGGCAAGACATATCAATTCACCTTTGTGTCATCGGCTGAGGATTGCGGTATTGTTTTTTATGACAGGAAGACCGGAAGGGAAAGCGGCCGGGCGGCGTTTTCAGCGGCGGATCGAATCGGAAAGAAGTACAGGCTTTGCGCGGAAGTGCCGGAAAGCGGATGCCTTTATCAGTTTTACGAGGGGGACGAACGCAGGCCGGATCCCCTTGGAAAGTCCTTTTACAGTCGAAAAAAATACGGGGCTTTGAAAAGCCCGCAGGATATCTATACGGTTCTGGAGGATCGCGCCTTTGACTGGCAGGGGACGGAGAATCCCCGGATCCCATATCATGACAGCATCGTCTATTGTCTCCACGTGAGGGGCTTTACCAGGCATCTGTCTTCCCAGGCAGCTGCCAGGGGGACTTTTGGAGGCGTGGTGGAAAAAATCCCATATCTGAAGTCTATCGGGGTGACCACCTTGGAATTTCAGCCCTTGTATGAATTTGTGGAAAGGCCTTACAACAGAAAAAAGGCGGTCGGGGCTGCAAATTTAGAGGAGAGACTGCCGGAAGAACCGGAATTGCCGGAGGCGGAACCGCTGTTGAATTACTGGGGTTATACCCTGGGGTTTTACTATGCACCCAAGGCGGATTACGCCCAGGGAGATCCGGCGGAAGACTGTAAGACCATGATCCGGGAACTGCATCGCAGCGGTATGGAAGCGGTGCTGCAGTTCTATTTTCCGAAGGAATACAATCCCATGGAGATTCCGGCTGTCCTGCGCTTCTGGGTGGAGGAATACCATGTGGACGGCTTTCATCTGATCGGGGAAGCTCTCCCGGTGGAGCAGATCGCAGGGGATCCCGAGCTGGCGGATACAAAGATCTGGTATTACCAGTGCAGCGACGAGGTCGTGTATGGGAAGTATGATGTTCCCGCCAGAAAGACCCTGGCCCTGGTCAGAGACGATTACCTTTACGATATCAGGCGCTTTTTGAGGGGGGATGAAAACTGCGTCCCGGCTGTCATGTATCATTTGCGGGCGATACCGGCCCGCATGGGGCAAATCCATTATCTCAGCGACTATTGGGGGTTTACCCTGATGGACATGGTTTCGTATGATTATAAACACAACGAGGCAAACCGGGAGGAAAACCGCGACGGTTCCAATTATAACTGCAGCTGGAACTGTGGGGAAGAGGGAAGTTCCAGGAAGAAGAAAATCCTGAAACTTCGCCTTCAGCAGCTGAAGAACGCTTATTGCCTGCTTTTCTTCAGCCAGTCCACTCCCAGAATTTTTATGGGGGATGAGTTTGGAAATTCCCAGAAGGGCAACAATAACCCCTACTGCCAGGATAACAGTGTGACATGGCTAGACTGGAGGGATCAGGAGAGGCATTCGGAACTTCTGGCATTTTTCAGAAGTCTAGTGGAACTGCGGCGCAGTTTGCCGATCCTGCACCCTGCGGAGGAGGCAAAGATGATGGATACGATCTCCTGCGGCTATCCGGACCTGTCCTTTCACGGACAGACGGCGTGGAGGCCGCAGCTGGAGGGATACAGCCGAAAGCTGGGGGTGATGTACTGCGGCCTGTATGGAAAAAAGGACGGGGAATTTCTGTACCTCGCCATGAATATGCACCAGGAACCGCAGGAGCTTGCGCTGCCCAGGCTGGCCAAAGGAAAAAGATGGAAGCTCTCGTTCAGCACCAGTGAGGAGATGCAGACCGGGGAGAAGGAATTGACTGATGTGGTCAAGATAACGCCCAGGACGATAGCGCTGTATATCAGTGAAGAAAAAGAGCCTGCCGCCGTAGAATCTCCCTCTGCACATCCGAAAACCGGCAGAAGAGAGCGGAAGGAATTCAGGTATCTGCAATCATAACAGGAAGGAGATTTGCCGTCATGGGCAAATTTTGGGGACACTTTTGCACAGTTCTGCGGCATAAGAGACTGGTGGCGCAGGGATGCTTTCAGGTTGGCCTGTACAGACAGGGAATTTTTCATGATATGTCCAAGTTCAGTCCCTCGGAATTTCTCGTGGGCGTCCGGTATTTTCAGGGAAACCGCAGCCCCAATAATGCGGAGAGGGAGGCGATTGGCTATTCCAGCGCCTGGCTGCACCACAAGGGCAGGAACAGGCATCACTATGAGTACTGGATCGATTACAGCACCCATGAGATTCCGGGGGGAATGGCTCCCGTTCCGATGCCGGACCGCTATATCGCGGAGATGATCATGGATAGGATCGCGGCGAGCAAGGTCTACAAGGGGGCGGACTATACGGATTCCTGTCCCCTGGAATATTATTATCAGGGGACGCAGAATGCGCCGATCCATCCGGAAACCCGGGAAAAATTATTGAAGTATCTGGAGATGCTGGCAAAAGAGGGGGAGAAGGAGACCTTTTCCAGGATGAAGCGGGAACTGGTAAAAAAGAAAGGATAAAAAATTTCCTCAGAGTAGGGAACATCCCGGGGAGAGGGGAATAGAATATCATAAAAACCGGTAAAGGTTTCGACTATGTGTTGTTCATGGATCATTCTCTTACTTCTCTTCTGTAATAACGGCTGCGGCTGTAATAACGCCGGCAGATCCGGAAACAGCGGATGCGGCAATTCTTACGACGACTATGACGGATGCGGCTGCAACGGTACCGCAGGACAGAACAACGGGCGCGGTTACGGCAGGGCTTCCCTGCAGAATGACTGCGGCTGCAATAACAATTCCCCGCAGAACGACTGCGGCTGCGGCAATTCTTCCGCACAGAACGGAAACTGCGGCTGTAACGATGCGCAGAACCGCCGCTCCAGGGAGGATTTTCCCTCCTACGGCGGAAATGACGGCGACTGCGGCTGCAGCAACAACTGAGAAAACAGGAAAAACCCGGCTGTCCCTGAAAGGGAACGGCCGGGTCATTTTTAATCTGCTGCAAAAAGATTTAGTTGGAGAAGATCTCCTTATAGATCTGGTTGTAGAGCTCATCGCCTTCCTCGCCAAGGTAGTTGAAGACCTCCATGTTCGGATGCTGGCTCAGGTCCGGGAAAGCAATCTCGGAGTTCCGGATCTCTTCGTCCTCGATGAGTTCCCTTGCTGCCTCGTTGGGGGTGGAGTAGGTGATATACTCAAAGTTCATCAGGGCGATGTCGGGACGGCACATAAAGTCGATGAACTTCTCGGCGTTTTCCTTGCTGGGAGCGTTCTTGGGGATGACCCAGCTGTCGATCCATACATTGGAGCCCTCCTCGGGGATCACGTACTCCAGATCCGGGTTCTCCCTCTGGGTGTAGATCGCCTCGCCGGAATAGATCACGCCCAGGGCAGCCTCTCCGCCGATCATCTTATCCCGAACCTCGTCAATGACGTAGGCTTGCACCAGGGGGGCCTGATCGATCAGAGCCTGCTTTGCAACCTCCAGCTCCTCCTCGTTTAAGGTGTTTGCGGAGTAACCGTTGAGCTTCAGCGGGATCATGAGGATGTCCCTCACGGAGCGCTGCATCAGGATATTGTCCGCATACTTCTCATCCCAGAGGATGGACCAACTGGTCACAGGTTCGTCTACCATGGTTTTATTGTAGAGGATGCCCACCGTTCCCCAGCAGTAGGGTACGGAATATTTATTGCCGGGGTCAAAGCCCTCGGACTGCTCGAAATACTGGGCGCCGATATTTTTCTTCGCGTTGGGGATTTTGTCCCAGTCGATCTCCTGAAGAAGATCGTTCTGGATCATTTTCTCGATCATGTAGTCGGAAGGACAGACCACGTCGTAAGCGGAAGCGCCGGCCTCCACCTTCGGGTACATGATCTCGTTGGTCTCAAATTCGTCGTAGACCACGGTGATGCCCGTCTCTTCCTCAAACATCTTTAAGGTCTCTGGTTCGATGTATTCGCCCCAGTTGTAGACATAAACCTTATCGTTCTTTGCGTTATCGCCGGAATTGTTACCCGCAGCAGGGTCAGAACCGCAGCCGGAGAGCATGCCGGCAGTCAGAGCTCCGCAGAGCAGCAAAACAAGTGATTTTTTCATTTCTTCTTTCTCTTCCTCCATTAATGATGCATTGCCTACAAGTAAACGCCATGTAAATTCCCCGATTCCCCGGCGGCACGTGGAAGGCTTTTTAAGAACATACCGCCCGAAAAAACCACCCCAACAGGCTTTTTCGGCGCCGCCGCGGGAACGCAAAACTTTACATGACGTATTGCATTATAAATCAAATGTTTCCGTTTGAACAGAGGAAATTGAAAATTTTTTTGGATTGCGTTTCCGGGGCTGTTTTTACGCCGCCGGACGGCCCCGAAGGGGTCATGATTTCTCCTTCTTACGGGGCGTGTGGTTCACCAGGAGCATCAGGATAAAGACCGCCGCGAAGATCAGGGTGGAGAGGGAGTACATCTCCGGTTTGATCCCTTTTCGGACCTCCGTGTAGATCTTCGTAGAGAGCGTGTCCACGCCGGGCCCCTTGGTGAAGTGGGTGATGATAAAGTCGTCCAATGACATGGTAAAGGCCATCAGGAAGCCGCTCAGGATCCCGGGCAGGATGTCCGGGAATACGATCCTGAAAAATGCCTGGAGACTGTTTGCCCCCAGATCCAGGGCAGCCTCGTAGGTGCTGGTGTTCAGCTGTTTCATGCGGGGCTGGATGCTGAGGATCACATAGGGAATGTTAAAGGTGATGTGGGCCAGCAGGATCGTGCCGAAGCCGAAGGTCACGCCCAGGCTGATGAACAGCAGCATAAAGGAGATGCCCGTTACGATCTCCGCGTTCAGCATGGGGATGTTGGCGATCCCCAGGATCAGGGCCCGGGTCTTCTTTTTCATGCTCTGCATGGCGATACAGGCCACCAGGCCGATCACCGTGGCGATCAGGGCGGAGAGGGCCGCCAGGAGCAGGGTGTTCCAGAGCGCCTGCAGGATGGCTTCGTTTTCAAAGAGGCTGAAGTACCACTTTAAGGTAAAGCCTCCCCATTTCGCCCGGGTCTTGCTGGCGTTGAAACTGAGCACGATCAGGGTGAAGATGGGAGCGTACAGAAAGAGAAAGATCAGGCTGATATATAGTTTTTTCACAGTGCATTCACCTCCCCATCCTTGTCCGTGACGACGCTGAGGACCATGTTCAGAATAATGAAGAGCATCAGCACGATGGAGAGCCCGCTCCCCAGGTGCCAGTTATTTGTCTGTGTGAACTCCTGTTCAATGATGTTGCCGATGAGCAGGATCTTGCTGCCCCCTAATAATTGAGAGATGACGAAGGTGGTCAGGGCCGGGACGAAGACCATCGTGATGCCGCTGATCACGCCGGCGGTGCTCAGAGGGAGCGTCACACGGAGAAAAGTCTGGGCTCCGTTTGCCCCCAGATCCTTTGCGGCGCTGATCAGATTGGAATCGATCTTCACCAGCACGTTGTAGATGGGCAGCACCATAAAGGGCAGAAAATTGTAGACCATGCCCAGCACGATGGCCGCCGGGGTGTTGATGATCTTCAGCGCGGGCAGGTGCAGGACGGCGAGAATGCTGTTGATCACGCCGGTCTTTTCCAGCAGGGTCTGCCACGCCAGTGTGCGGAGCAGAAAATTCATCCACATGGGCAGGATGAAGATCAGGATGATAAAGGAATCGTGGTTCCCCTTCATGCCGGCCAGGATCATGGCCAGAGGGTATGCCAGAAGCAGGCAGATCACCGTGCTGACCACGGACAGCTTGATCGCCTCCCAGAAGGCCTTGCGGTGTTCCGGGGATGCGATGGCAAGCACATTATCTAAGGTAAAGGCCCCGGTCTTATCGGTCAGTCCGTAGTAGAAGACCATGCAGAGCGGGATGATGATGAACAGTGCCGCCCAGAAGAGAAAGGGGGCGGAGAGCAGCTTTCTGGAATCGCGCATGTCTATACCTCCAGGTGAACCGCTTCCTCGTCCTCGGAAGCGGGCTTGTTCATGATCTGAATGTTGGAAGGCTCCACTTTGATGCTGACCTTTGTGCCGACGGGCCGCATGTGGGTGGACTGCACAAGCCATTCGAAGCCTCCGGCCTGTACCTCCATCTCATAATGGACACCCTTAAAGATCAGGTGGGAGACCACGCCTTCTATGAGACCTTCGCCGGGGGCGACGAGCTTCACGTCCTCCGGACGGATCACTACGTCCACGGGCTTGTTTTCCCCGAATCCCTCGTCCACGCAGTCAAACTTCGCCCCCAAAATCTCCACAAGGCGGTCGTGGATCATGGTGCCGCCCAGGATGTTGGAGTCCCCGATAAAGTCTGCAACGAAAGCGTTTTCAGGCTCGTTGTAGATGCTCTCGGGGGTGCCGATCTGCTGGATATAGCCCTGGTTCATGACCACAATGGTATCGGACATGGTGAGGGCTTCCTCCTGATCGTGGGTCACATAGATGAAGGTGATGCCCAGCTCGTTCTTTAAACGGATCAGCTCGTACTGCATATCCTGGCGGAGCTTTAAGTCAAGCGCGCCCAGGGGTTCGTCCAGGAGAAGGAGCCGGGGCTCGTTCACGATGGCCCTGGCGATGGCGATCCGCTGCTGCTGGCCGCCGCTTAAAGAGTTGGGACGGCGGTCTTCATAACCGTCCAGGTTCACCAGCTTTAACGCATATTTGATCTTGTCGTCGATATAGGACTTCGGCTTGTTTTTGATCTTTAAGCCGAAGGCAATGTTCTCCGCCACGCTCATGTGGGGAAAGAGGGCGTACTTCTGAAAGACGGTGTTCAGGTTTCTCTTATTGGCGGGAAGATTTGTGATATCCATGCCGTCGAAGACCACCCGTCCTTTGTCGGGGCGTTCAAAACCGCCCAGTATCCGCAGGGTCGTGGTCTTTCCGCAGCCCGATGGGCCCAGCAGCGTCACAAATTCATTCTCGTGGATTGTCAGGTCCAGTTCGTCCAGAACCAGGTGCCCGTCGTAAGATTTTGAGATTTTTTCCAAGTTAACAAGTGTCTTCGCCATACCGTTTCACCCTCCCGGAAAAAAGAAGATATACTGCCTTAAATAATAAACATTTTTTTTAGTAAAGTCAATGAAATCTTTGTCGAAGAACGGCGGGATGCGGCGGCGGTCGGAGCTGCCGCGGGAAAAGCCGCAAAAAAGTGTTTTACATTGTCTGTTTTTGTGATAATATAATCTAAGAAAAAGAAGCGGTCCGCGGTCTGCCGTCCGCAGGGTGGAAGGGAGACATGGTCCGCCGCGGCGCAGACGCCGGGTCCCGGGAAGAAAGTGTCTTCCAGGCGGCCGGCTGATCTGCCCCGGGAAAGTTAGGCGGCAGATAAACTGCCGCGGGTGATATCTTAAGGAGGTTGGACAGAGATGGCAAAGAGCAAGGATAAATATGTGGCTTACGTCTCCACTTATACCCAGGGGGACAAGCATGGGATCAAGATTTACGACGTGGATATGGACAAGGGACGCTTTACTGAGAAAGCGAAGGTGGAGATCACCAACAGCTCCTATGTCAGCGTCTCCCATAACGGCAAGTATCTGTATTCCATCACGGACATGGGGGTGGAGAGCTTTAAAATCCTGCCGGACGGCATACTGGAGTTCATCAACTTTGCGTCCATCAACGGCATGCGGGGATGTTATGTGTCCAGCGACTATACCGACCGTTTTCTCTTTGTGGCGGGCTATCACGACGGAAAGCTCACCGTTCTGAAACTGCACGAGGACGGAAGTATCGGAGAGATCACGGACGAGGTGTACCATAAGGGTATGGGAAGCGGGATCGAGAGAAACTTCCGGCCCCATATCAACTGCGCCCGCATGACCCACGACAACAAGTATCTTCTGGTTGCGGATGAGGGCATGGACCACATCAACGTCTATGAATTCGACGCAGAGAGGGGGACGGTGAAGCTGGCGGACATCTTAAGGAGCGAGCTTGGATCCGCGCCCCGTCATATCAAGATTTCCAAGGACGGAAAGTTTATCTATATCGTCCACGAGTGGAAATGCTTTATCGATGTTTATCACTATGAGCGCAGACAGGGCAGCCCGGTTTTCGAAAAGATCCAGACCATCGAGACCACATCCATGCCCCGGGGCAGCAATAATGCGGCCAGCGCGCTGAGCTTTTCGGCGGATTACAAATATCTTTTGAGTTCCAATGCGGGGGATAACTCGGTAGTTCTCTACGATGTGGATCAGAAGACGGGACTGCTGACCCAGAATTTCTGTCTTCCCATCAGCGGGGAGTATCCGAAAGACGCCGATATTTTCCCGAACAA
>CANQCF010000092.1 GCA_947589505.1 uncultured Acetatifactor sp.
CACAAAAAAAGCAAGGAAAACCTTGCAAAATGAGGAAAAAATTTATTTGGGATCAACTGACAAGTGGCAAACTTGGGTGGGACTTTTTGTGCATGGGACAACGTTTTTATTGCAAAGACGGATGTGCTCTGCTATAATACGCTATTATTATAAGGGTTGAGATCTTTAAAAGAGTTTAATGGATGCATGAATGAGTTTATAAGTTGAGAGAAAAGAAAATGATGAAAATTTATCCAAATGATGCCTGCTGGTGTGGAAGCCAACAAAAATATAAAAAATGTCATATGGGATTTGATAATATGCTCGCGATGAAGAAACGTGAGAGATATGAAATACCAACGCGTGATATGATAAAGAATCAGCAGCAGATAGAGGCGATTAGAGAAAGCGCAAAACGCAATATTGAGATTCTTGATTATGTTTCTGAACATATCCAAGAGGGCATGTCAACAGAGGATATAGATCGTCTTGTGGCAGAAAAAACGAAACAGCTTGGAGCAATTGCAGCCACTTTGAATTATGAGGGATACCCTAAAAGTGTTTGTACTTCAATTAATGACGTGGTTTGTCATGGCATACCATCCAAAAACCAAATACTTCGGAGTGGAGATATTATCACTGTTGATGCATCAACAATTTATAATGGTTTCTTCTCAGATTCGGCGAGGATGTTCATGATAGGAGATGTTAAGCCGGAAGTAGAAAGGTTGGTTCAGGTTGCGGAAGAAAGTCTGGAAGTTGGATTGAAACAAGTAATTCCCTGGAAACCATTAGGAGATATGGGAGATGCAATTAATCAATTCGTAAAGAAGAATGGGTATTCGGTCGTCAGAGAAATTGGAGGTCATGGAGTTGGATTGGAGTTTCATGAAGAACCCTGGGTCAGTTACGTAGAGAAACCAGGAAAAGGAACGATTATGGCTCCGGGAATGATTTTTACCATTGAACCGATGATAAACATGGGGAAAGCGGCAGTAGTGAAGGATAACGAGGATGGATGGACGATTTATACGAAAGATGGCCTGCCGTCAGCTCAATGGGAGATCATGGTGCTTGTAACTGAGGATGGTCATGAAGTGCTCGCGTATTAGTGTGCAAAGATCGCTCAAAGTAATTTTGCATTGACATCTCCTGCGGGAAATGTTATGATACAGTCATATTACAGATAGAGGTTGCGCTGTTCAAGAGTACGATCCCTGACGCGGCAGGCGCGGATGAGGGGAGAGGAAAGGGGAGAGCGCCGAAAGGAAAGGTTTCCTGAGGATCTTTTCTTGGGCATGCGGTTAAGAGCCGCATGACTGTCATTCGTTTTACGGATGGGGCGCTATCGGGAGGATATGCTGAAATATCTGAGTATTCTGCCAGCGCCGGTGCGCTGGCTTTTTGTTTGCGGCGAGGACTGGCGGACAGTAGCGGGAACTGTCGGAAAACTCCTGCCCCGTCGCAGAAACGGATGCCTCTGCATATCATAATGGATAGCATGGAATGGTTTTGACCCTGCGGGGAGAAGGAGGAGAACATGGCTATTTTTACAGGAGCGGGTGTGGCGATCGTCACTCCCATGCACGCGGACGGCAGCGTAAACTATGAGGAGTTTAAGAAACTGCTGGAGTTTCAGATCGAGAACGGAACCGACGCCATCATTGTATGCGGTACTACGGGAGAAGCGTCCACCCTGTCCCATGAGGAGCATCTGGATGTGATCCGGTACTGCGTCGAGGTTGTAAATCACAGGATCCCCGTCGTGGCGGGAACAGGATCCAACTGCACCGAGACGGCGATCTATCTCTCCACCGAGGCCGAAAAGTACGGTGTGGACGGACTGCTTCTGGTGAGCCCCTATTACAACAAGGCCACCCAGAACGGCCTGTACGCGCACTTTAAGGCGATCGCGGATTCCGTAAAGATCCCCGTGATCCTGTATAATGTCCCCGGGAGAACGGGCTGCAATATTCTTCCGAAGACGGTCGTGAGACTCTGCAGGGATGTGGAGAACATCGTCGGGGTGAAGGAGGCCAGCGGCAATATCAGTCAGGTTGCCCAGCTCGCGGCTCTGGCGGAGGGGGCGGTAGACATTTATTCCGGAAACGACGACCAGATCGTTCCCATCTTGTCCCTGGGCGGGAAGGGCGTGATCTCGGTTCTCTCCAATGTGGCGCCCAGACAGACCCACGAGATCTGCGCGAAGTATTTCGAGGGGGATGTGAAGGAGAGCTGCCGGCTTCAGCTCAAGGCGATGGAACTCTGCGGCGCGCTGTTCTGCGAGGTGAATCCCATCCCCGTGAAGAAGGCCGTATCCCTGCTGGGATTTGAGGCAGGCCCCCTGCGGATGCCCCTCTCGGAGATGGAGGAGAGCAATGTTGCGGTGCTGAAGACCGCGATGGAAAATTATGGGTTGATCTGATGGAAACCGCTGGAACAGGCAATGAGACCTGTGCTGTCACAGAGCGGGCGAAAGATACGAGAGAGAGGTTATGAAAATGGTACGAATCATCATGCGTGGGTGTAACGGCAAGATGGGACAGAGCATCAGCGGCATCGTGGCCGCGGATCCCGAGACCGAGATGGCGGCGGGCATCGATATCCGGGACGACGGGCACAATCCCTATCCCGTGTTTGCGGATATCCGGGACTGCGATATCCCGGCGGACTGCCTGATCGATTTTTCCGGCGTGACGGGACTGGAGGATATGCTGGATTACTGCGTGGAGAAGCAGCTTCCCTGTGTTCTCTGCACGACGGGATTGTCCCAGCAGCAGCTTGCAAAGGTGGAGGAGGCATCCGGAAAAGTGGCGATCTTAAAATCTGCCAATATGTCCCTGGGGATCAATCTCCTCCTGAAGATGCTGAAGGAGGCGGCCGGCGTGCTGGCTCCGGCGGGATTTGACATCGAGATCGTGGAAAAACATCATAACCTGAAACTGGACGCCCCCAGCGGCACGGCTCTTGCCCTTGCGGACAGCATCAACGAGGAGTTCGGAAACGAGTACGAGTATGTGTATGACAGGAGCGGACGGCGGGAGAAGAGACCCGCAAAGGAGATCGGCATCAGCGCGGTCCGGGGCGGGACCATCGTGGGAGACCATGACGTGATCTTTGCCGGCGCGGACGAAGTGATCACATTTTCCCACACCGCTTATTCCAAGGCGGTATTTGGAAAGGGCGCGGTCCAGGCGGCGAAGTTCCTGGCGGGAAAGGGCCCCGGCTATTACAATATGGGGGACGTCATTGACGCCAGTATGTAAAAAATCAAAATCCTAAATCAGAAACGACAAGAGGGAGGCCAGGAATATGGCCTCCTTTTTGTCTGAAAAGTGATTTTTTACATGGCGCCGCCCATACCGCTTACGCCGCTTCCGCCGTAACCGCTGGTTCCGGTACCGGTACCAGTGCCAGAACCGTTTCCGGTGCCGGTACCCATACCGCTCCTGGAGGAAGAACCGCTGGTGCCGATATTGCTGCCTACGCCGCCTGCGCCGGTGGTAGTTCCGTTAGTGCCGTCAGTACCGTTAGAACCGCCGTTTCCGGTGAGGTCGTCCACGCCGTTCTCTACGCCGTTGATCAGATCGCCGGCCGCATCGCCGATATCGTCGATCGCATCGCTGGCATCGCTGCCGAGAGAACCGTTATTGCTGCCCGTGCCGTTGTTGGTTCCCTGTGAGCCGGACCCGCTGGGGGTGTTCACAAGAGAATCGTTGTCCGTCGGATTGGCACCGCCCTGATCCAGGACGCCGGATTCTCTCTCGGAGGAGCCGGTTCCGGCCATATCTCCGGAACCGCTGGAATTGTTGTTATTATCCTTGGTACCGCAGGCACCTGCAAAACACAGGAATGTCAGCGTCAGTCCCAGGATCAGGCCTTTCCTGAGGCTCTTAGAAAGATGATTCTTTTTCATGATTCCCTCATTTCTACGCCACTTGATTTTTTTAGAGCAAGCCTGTGACAGTGGCGCGGACACAGGCTTTTATGCTAGTATGGCGCATTTTGAAAAAAATATGCAGTTAAAATCTTGCCCTGCTTTCGGAAATATGGTATGGTTTTGTAGTGGAGAATGTAAATTGCGCGGCAGGAAGATTTTCGAATGGCGTGAGAGAACTGCCACAATTTGGAAATTGTTTGAATGGATTGAAAATTGATTCAAAAATTGATTGTAAAAGTGATCGCAAAATTGATCGCAAATAAGAAGGGATAGCCGCGGCATGGAATTCAGACCTTGTATCGACATACACAACGGGAAGGTAAAACAGATCGTGGGTTCCAGCCTTCAGGACCGGGACGATCTGGCGGACGAGAATTTTGTCGCCTCCAGGGACGCGGACTATTACGCGGCGCTCTACCGCGGCGCAGGACTCCGGGGAGGGCATATTGTCCTTTTGAATCCGGCTTCCAGCGAGTATTATGAAGCGGATAAGGAGCAGGCGTTTCAGGCGTTACAGGCTTATCCCGGCGGGCTCCAGATCGGAGGCGGGATCCACGCGGGAAACGCGGCGGATTTCCTGAACGCGGGGGCCTCCCATGTGATCGTGACCTCCTATGTGTTCCAGGACGGCAGGATCCTCTATGAGCGGCTGGAGGAATTGAAAAAGATTCTGGGCAGGGAACGGCTGACCCTGGATATGAGCTGCCGCAGAGTGGGCGGGGATTATTTTGTGGTGACGGACCGCTGGCAGAAATTGACAAAGGAAAAGGTCACAGAGGAGCTGCTGGAGAAATTGTCCGCTTATTGCGATGAGTTCCTGATCCATGCGGTGGATGTGGAGGGGAAGGCGGAAGGGATAGAAGAACGGCTGGCGGCAATGCTGGGAGATTATGACGGCATCCCGGTGACGTACGCGGGGGGCGTTCACACCTATGAAGATCTGGAAAAGCTGAAGGTACTGGGGAGAGGAAGGCTGAACGTCACGATCGGAAGCGCTCTTGACCTGTTTGGAGGGGGACTCTCTTTTGATAAAGTTTTGGAGATCTGCGGGCAGCACAGGACGGAGATCTGACAGACCAAAAATACGATTGAACCGGCAGGCGCGGTTCCCGAAACGGCGTGGGCCGAACCGTTACATAAAAGGAGAGTTACCGGGGGTGTAGGAATGGAAGAAAAAAAGCGAAAACCTATTACAAATCATGTCCTGATTCTGACCTCAGACGCTCAGGACGCCGGCGTAAAGCAGTTTCGGATCCCCACATGGATAGTGGGACTGGCGATGATTCTGCTGTGTGCGGCTTTTGGAGCTCTGATCGGTTATTTTGTCTACGAGGAAAATATCTGGCAGGAAGCCATTGATCGGAGCAACGCGCAGGTTCGGGCGATGGAACAGCTTCAGGAGGAAAACACGCAGGTAAAAGAGGAGATGGAGGCCAAGAAGCTTGAACTTCAGGAAGAGATTCAGACGTTGAAGGACGAAGTTCAGCTGTTGTCGACGACGCTGAACGAAAAGGTGGAGAGTGAAAAGCAGCTGAACGAGGAGCTTGCAAGTTTTTATCTCCCCACAGGCTTCCCGTTAAACGGCTCGGCCGCCTCTTTTGAAGTAGTTGATGGAGAGAAGCCTAACGCGAAGATTGTGACCTCTGAGGGCGTGATGGTAGTGGCTGCCGCGAAGGGGACTGTTATAGCCGTGAACGATGACGTGGAATATGGACACAATATCTGGGTGGACCATGGGAATGGGTATGTGACGATTTACCGCAACCAGGCGGATCCCGTGGTGAAACAAGGCGATGTGGTTTTTGAGGGGACGACTCTCTATGTCATCGGAGAAAAGGATACGGAGCTGGGTTACCAGATTATGTTGAATGGAGAATACGTGAATCCCATGGATATCATCAATATAAAGGGGTAGTGGAGAGAAAAATGTTCAAGAGAGATGCAGATTTGAGAGCGACGACAATTATTGGAAAAGGAGCGGAGCTGAACGGCGGCTTCAGCAGCCCGGGAAGTGTGAGGATCGACGGCGTGGTCCGGGGCGATACCGTTATCACGGGATCCCTGATCCTTGGGCCTGAGGGCCGGATATTCGGGGACGTTGTCGCAAACAGCATGGTGATCGGCGGGCAGGTGAAAGGAGATCTCACGGCAAAGGATAGAGTAAAGATCCTGGCGGGCGCTGTCGTGCGGGGAGACATTACCACAAGCAGGATCCTGATCGATGAGCAGGCAGTTTTCCAGGGAAGGTGCAGCACCGGGCCCCGGGAGGAAGAGGACGGCGTCGGATTGGACGCGGTAAAGGACATGCTCCTTGCGGAAAAGGAGGGGCATCAGCCGGGAACGGCGTGATGCCCCAGTCACTTTCAGTTGTTTAATCTATTGAAGACCAGTTCATACCCGTCGTTGCCATAGTTGAGCGAGCGGTTTACCCGGCTGATGGTAGCGGTGGATGCTCCTGTTTTCTCCGCAATGTCCAGATAAGTCCGGTGATCCTTCAGCATGGACGCGACTTCGAAGCGCTGGGAGAGCGAGAGCAGTTCGTTCACCGTGCAGAGATCTTCAAAAAAAGCATAACATTCACTTCGATCCTTTAATGTCATGATCGCATCAAAGAGCTGATCCACGGCTTCTGTCTTTATCTTTTTATTCATAATCTATTCAACCTCCGAAAATGTTACTTTGATACAGTAAAACTTTACACAACTGTATTTTAGCATACTAAAGTCATAAAGTAAAGAGAGATCTCGCAGTCCGGGGATAAACAGGTAAAAATATTTTTGAAAAAACTTGATATGTAGTTTTAAATACCCTATAATATAGATGACCGAATGAGAAACGGTTTGAGAAAGACAAAAAGGAGAAGGGGAGCCGGATCTTCAGCGGGCATCTGCTTCGGACTTGGGTGAATACATGGCGCAGACAGCGCTGTTTAATGGGAGGATTTATGACGATTGATGCGGGAGATCTGCTTGGCAGCATATTGGCCAGCTTAGACAGAATAAAATATATCGAACCGGAGGACATACCGGGGATCGATCTTTATATGGATCAGGTGACCAGTTTCATGGATCGCCGCCTGAAATCCACATCCAGGTATCCCGGGGAGGATCGGACGCTGACAAAGACCATGATCAACAATTACGCGAAGAACGATCTGATCCCGCCGCCGGTAAAGAAGAAATACTCCAAGGAACACATCCTCCTTCTGCTGTTTATCTATTATTTCAAGGGGATTCTGTCCATCGGGGATATCCAGGCGCTTCTCTCGCCGATCACCTCCCGGTATTTTCAGAGCGGGGAGGATTTTGACCTGGAGAGCATTTACAGCGAAGTGATCCGGATGGAAAAGGCCCAGTTCGAGAGTATGAAGCAGGACGTCATCCGTAAGTACAAGGAGTCCGAGGAGACCTTCCGGGATGCCCCGGAGGACGGCAGGGATTTCCTCCAGAAGTTTGCCTTTATCTGCATGCTCAGCTATGATGTGTACGTGAAAAAGCTCATGATCGAGAAGATGATCGATGAGATGGCAAAGCAGAATACCACTGCAGATCCGAACGGCGGGAAAAAGGGTGGGGAAAAGGCCGCCGCAAAAAAAGAATCTAAAAAAGACTCCAAAAAAGAACCGAAGGACCCCCAAAAAGAACAGGATCCTTCCGAATAAAAAACGATTGACAGAGAGAGCCTTCCTGGCGGGGAAGGTTTTCTTTTTACTTCAGCTTGATGTTCTTGACCGCCCAGAGTTTAAGCGCCTTGGCATTCATACTGATCTTTTCCAGGGAGTCGAGGATCGCCTGAAAGGACTGCCTCTCATTGTCCTGGATCACACCGTCCTCCGAGATGGCGATGAGGGAGGCCTGCAGGGAGTCGATATCCTTCAGGGAGCCGAGAACCTTCAGGGCGAGACGGTCAAAGTCGTCGATGGAGACCTCTTTTACATTTCCCTTTCCAAGAGGACATTCCCTCGCGCAGTATGAGTTGCAGAGCTCCGGGGTATTGTAGAGTTCCGCCATGGCCTTTACCTCTTCGGGATAGGGCATGATGGCATCCAGTTCGATCCTTGCCAGACGGGTCCGGTCAATGCCGAGCAGTTCCGCCGCCTTCTCGCGGCTGGATAATTCCTCGTTGCCGGCAGCGGCTTCGCATCGGGCAAGATAATACATATTGTCTGCTGCTTTTGTAGCTTTCTTTCCCATGATCTCCTCGCGCAGGCGCCGCGTAAGATTTACCGCTGTTCCGGTTAAAAGCTGGCGCCTCCTTTTATAGTCTAGTCGAAATTTCGCGGTTTGTAAAGAAAAAGGAAGAAAATTTGACTATCTTTGCTCATTAAATGGCGCTCCCTCAGCCGCCGGATTTGGGGCAAAATTCGTGCGAGCACGATTTTGCCCAAATTCCGGCGGCTGGCTGAACTGGTGAAAAAAAGGTTGTGATCCCTTTCAAAATTTGATACAGTAATAGGGTGGACAAATAAACCAAACAAATGTTTATGAAAGAGAAGGATTTGAAAACACACTATGAGTCTTTACGATACGCTGAATGATGAACAAAGGGAAGCCGTGATGTATACGGAGGGGCCGCTCCTGATCCTGGCGGGGGCGGGATCCGGCAAGACCCGGGTTTTGACGCACAGGATTGTCTATTTAATAGAAGAGATGGGAGTCAATCCGTGGAATATTTTGGCGATCACCTTTACAAACAAAGCCGCCGGGGAGATGCGGGATAGGGTAGACCGCCTGGTTGGATTCGGTGCGGATGAGATCTGGGTGAGCACTTTTCACTCCACCTGCGTCAGGATCCTGAGGCGCTATATCGATAAGCTGGGGTTTGATAATAATTTCACAATTTATGACGCGGACGATCAGAAGACAGTGATGAAGGGCATCCTGAAGAGGCTCAACATCGATCCCAAGGCTTTCAGCGAGAGGGCCATGCTCTCCGCCATCTCCTCGGCAAAGGACAACCTGGTGGACGTGAGAGATTATGAACTTTCCACTATGGGAGATTTTAAGAAGATCACGATCGCGAAGATCTACCGGGAGTATCAGGAGACCTTAAAGCGCAGCAACGCGCTGGATTTTGACGATATCATCGTGAAGACCGTGGAGCTCTTTAAGACCCAGGCGGAGGTCCTGAATTACTATCAGGATCGGTTCCGCTATATCCTGGTGGACGAGTACCAGGATACCAATACGGCGCAGTTTGAGCTGATCCGGCTTCTGGCGGACCGCAGCCGGAACCTCTGCGTGGTAGGGGACGACGACCAGTCGATCTATAAGTTCCGGGGGGCGAACATCCGCAATATCCTGGACTTTGAGAGCTACTATCCCGAGGCCAAGGTGGTCAAGCTGGAACAGAACTACCGGTCCACCCAGAATATCCTGGACGCGGCAAACGGCGTGATCCGCAACAACCGGAGCCGGAAGCAGAAAGCCCTCTGGACCGGGAAGGGCGAGGGGGAGAAGATCCGTTTCCGACAGCTGGAAAACGGGTTTGAGGAGGCGGATTATCTCGTCCGCGACATTGTACATAAGATCCGTGAGGACGGATTTTCTTATAAGGATCTGGCGATCCTCTACCGCACCAATGCTCAGGCGAGGCTCCTGGAGGAGCGGATGGTGGTGGAAGGGATCCCCTATTCCGTGGTGGGAGGGGTAAACTTTTACTCCAGAGCGGAGGTTAAGGATATCCTGGCCTACTTAAAGACAGTGGACAACGGCAGGGACGAGGTCGCGCTGCGCAGGATCATCAATGTCCCGAAACGGGGGATCGGCGCCGCCAGCCTGGAGAAGATCGCGACCTATGCGGTCTCCCGCGGCCTGACTCTCTATGAGGCCATGGGGGAAGTGGACGGGATTCCAGGACTGGGGAAAACTGCCATAAAGATCCGGGAGTTTGTCAACCTGATCGATGTGCTGCGGGCGGAGATCCCCTTTCTCTCCATCGCCGACCTGATCCGGGCCATTCTGGAGCGGGTGAAATACGCGGACTATCTCTACGATCAGGACGAGGAGAGCGCGGAGGACAGGATGGCCAATGTGGACGAGCTGATCACAAAGGCCGTCGCCTATGAGGAGACCCATGACGAGGTCTCGCTTTCCACTTTTCTGGAGGAAGTCGCGCTGGTATCCGACCTGGATAATCTGGAGGACGGGGACAACAGGGTGCTGCTGATGACGCTGCACAGCGCCAAGGGCCTGGAGTTCCCGGTAGTGTACCTGGCGGGCATGGAGGACGGCCTGTTTCCGGGCTATATGACCATCAATTCAGACGACGAGGCGGACATGGAGGAAGAGAGACGCCTTGCCTATGTCGGAATCACCCGGGCAAAGCAGGAGCTGGTGATCACCTGCGCCAAGTGCCGCATGGTCCGCGGGGAGACCCAGTACAACCCTGTCAGCCGGTTTGTGCGGGAGATCCCGCCGGGACTTCTGGACGAAGAGGTTCCCCAAGGGTTTCGGCGGGTCAGCCCGGCGGACTTCGGCCTGTCCGTGGGAGGGTTTCCCGGAAAATCCTTCGGATCTCAGAGAAAGGGAGCTTCTTCCTATGGAAATACCTGGGGAGGAAACGCCCCTCGCGCGTATGCGAGAGACAACCAAACGCCCCAGGAGGCGAAACCCTTCATCGCCCGGGAAACCAGCAGACTGAACGGACTGTCCGCCATCTCCAAAGGCGGCAGCATCGGCAGCAGCCAGGCCCCGGAGTACGGCGTAGGGGACCGGGTGCGGCATGTGAAGTTCGGGGAGGGGACGGTCAGCGCCATCTCCAAGCAGCCCCGGGACTATATGGTGACTGTGGAATTTGACACTTACGG
>CANQCF010000093.1 GCA_947589505.1 uncultured Acetatifactor sp.
AACCGGGGACCGGATGATTACGACAAGATCATCACGGGGGATCTGGGAAGCGTGGGCCAGGTGGCCCTTCTGGACATCCTCCGGGAGAGAGGGTGCGATATCTCGACTCAGCACATGGACTGCGGGATGGAGATCTTTGACCCGGAAAGCCAGGACACCCATGCGGGCGGAAGCGGCTGCGGGTGCTGTGCGGTGACACTCTCCGCCTATGTCCTGAAACAGCTGGAGGCGGAAAACTGGAAGAGGGTTCTCTTCCTGCCCACCGGCGCCCTCCTGTCAAAGACCAGCTTTAACGAAGGCCGCACGGTCCCGGGGATCTGCCACGGGGTAGTGATAGAGGCAGTGTAAAAGGCGGATGTGCGGATGGAAAGCGGCGGAATGGATGAAACTTAGCATTTGCAATGGGACGGCGTGGCTTGGGTCACGCCGTTTTCGTCTTGCCCGAGTTATGCGATGCTGCTGTTGCCGGATCCCCTGTGCTTTTTCGAAGACATCCATCTCGATGGTGACTTCCTGGGGTCCCTGGAAGACTGTCTGTTTGTTAAAATGGTTTGTTCCATATTGAGTTAGTGTATGTTTTACGGATGATGGACAAATATTAGACTGACAATTGAGAACTTTTCTCAAATACATGTTGATTTTTATGAAAAAATGCGTATAATGAGAGTTGGAGGGGTAGACTATGCTCATTCAATTCCGATTTAAAAATTTTAAATCATTTAAGGATGATACGATTCTTGATCTTTCGGCAACCAAAATTACGGAATACTCCGACCGAGTGATTCAAGTGGGTGCAGAAAAGATTTTACCAACGGCTGCTATATATGGCGCAAATGCAAGCGGAAAGTCCAATGTAATCGAAGCGTTTCGCTATATGACAAATTATGTTCTGGAGTCCTTTGCTTATGGCGGAGAACTTGACGATAAAAAATCCAAAACAAGAAAACCCAAACTGAATCTATTTTTATTTGACGCTGCAAGCAAAAATGCGGAGTCTTCTTTTGAGGTTTATTTTATAACTTCTGATGAAAATAGCTGCAAGTCATATAATTATGGTTTTACGCTGAATCAAAATGGAGTTGTAGAAGAATGGCTTAATTCCAAAGCGAAAACGGCAAGAGAATACAAACCTATATTTTATCGAAATGGAAATGAACTTGACCTATCCGGTTTGCCGGGAAAAATGCAGGACATTATAAAAGCATCTCTTTATGATGAGGCGCTCATTGTTTCACTTGGTGCAAAACAGCGAATTCCCAAGCTCAAAATGATCAGAGAGTGGTTTTATAATGTTAACTTTGCCAATTTCGGAAATCCATTTGAAAATGCATTCCTCTCATCATTGATTCCACATGGATTTGCAGATGACAAAGCGGTCCAAAAGAAGGTATTAGATTATTTTGCTGCTTTTGATCCATCCATTATCGGCTTTAATGCTGAAGTCATTAAAAGTGACGGTGAAGATATGGATCATGTAAAGATAGATGCAATCCATCGTGTGACAGGGTCGGATGAAACGGCCTCAATTCCTTTGCAAGAAGAGTCTGACGGAACTTTGAAAATGTTTGCACTGTATCCGGTTTTGCAGGATACATTAAATACAGGAAGTGTTCTCTTTGTTGATGAGTTAAATGCACGGCTGCATCCATTGCTTGTTCGAGGATTTTTGATTCTGTTTCTGAATCCGAAGACCAACCCAAATCATGCGCAGTTAGTTTTTACAGCGCACGATTCCTGGCAGTTATCCAATAATCTGCTGCGCAGAGATGAGATATGGTTCACTGAGAAAAATTCATCTGGCGTGTCAACTCTGTACTCTCTTGCAGACTTTATAGATGATGATGGCGCAAAAATACGAAAGGACGAAAGTTACGAGAAAAACTATCTTCTGGGAAAATATGGGGCAATTCCAACCCTTAAATATTTTGATATGTTTAAGGGGGAGTGAATATGGCAAGATCAGACAGAAACGGAAAAAGGAAATCCAGAGAAGCCTTTAGGACGAGAGTCCCAGATCTCGGTTACTACTTTATCGTAACTGATGCCAAGGAAACTGAAGAAAACTATCTGTATGGCCTCCGGGATACCCTCCCTAAAGAACTACAAGGGCGTATTGTCATCAAGGTTTCTAGGGCAAAGACGCAAGATTTGATTAAGAACTGCAAGGAGCAGGCAGCTTTTGAACCGCAATATGGCCAACTGTGGATCGTATTTGATCGGGATAAAGTTGCGAATTTCGATGAAATCATTGCAAAGGCACAGCAAGAAGGCGTCAGCGTTGGCTGGTCTAATCCTTGCATAGAAATTTGGTTTGATGCCTACTTTGGAAAGATGCACTCTTACATCGATTCAGTGGTGTGCTGCAGGAAATTTTCAGAGACTTTTGAACAGCGAACCGGTCAAAAGTATCATAAGGATAATTCGCAAATTTATTCTGTGCTGAATCGTTTTGGAGATGAATCAAAGGCAATTCAAATCGCTGAAAATCGAGTCCAAGGGTATTTAAAAGATGGCATAGACAGGCCATCTGAGATGTGTCCATGTACTACAGTATATGAACTGGTGAATGAAATCCAACAAAAGACAAAAAATCAGTTTGGACAATAATAGCATATTAAATATTTAGGAGAAATTATTTTATGGCAGAAACTTTCAAACTAACGGCATCTTCTTATTGAAGCATAACATAGCATTCGATTTCAATATAGAAACACAGCCATGTACCCTAAACTGCGTACATGGCTGTTTCCATCTCAATCCTTTCTGACAAGTGCTTTTTTGTGATTATGGTCTAAACCTGTTTTATGACCAGAATACAAAGTGAGGGCGCTGTTTTTGCCTTAGAAAAAAATTGGCTGATTTATCCTTTGAGCGAACCATGCTTCACTGCAAAATACGCCTGACATCAGGTTGCCAGTTCTCTTTTATTTGATCAAAACCGGCTTCCAGAATTGATAAAGCTGTGCAGGAATAATCCCTGATAAGCTGTATACAATCTGAGATTATGTCGTCATCATGACTGGTTATGATAAGCTCCTGTAATAAATCATATATTTCATTTTCGTAGGGAAGCGTGTTCTGATAATAGGGATCCAAATAAAAATCAAGGCAGAGCAATAGGGATTTTATTTCGGCGGTATCATTTCCAAACAGTACATTTTTAATGGCAGAAATGCCGCTTTCCACAATTTTTTGATGGGAATCATCATAATAAACGGTTGCCATATTTTCTCTCCATTAAAGTGCGACTCATGGGTGCAGAATAATATCTGTTCTGTATAAATCATTTATAGCAGGCTCTATTGAAAATGTCAAATTTTGGTTCAAATTTCCCCTCCATTATTTTACAAAACGACTTTCCGGGTATTGAAAATGTCACGATAATGTGATATAGTTTTTGTAATTTTAATATGCGCATACACGGACACATGGCTGTGTCTATAAAGGATGGTTCTATCTGCCGGTCAAGTGGGATATGACGATACTTTAGTTTCAGCAAAAGCCAGGTTTCAATTATTTGATGCACTTAGGGACCGGAATGCAGCGTGGATGAATTCTGGAATTTGTGTCAGATCATACGGAGGAAAAATAATGGATAAAAAGAGAGTGGGCCTGATCAAGCAGCAATTTGACCTTATTATTCATAACGAGACATCCTCTAATGTTGAATTTTGGTATGCGCGGGAACTGATGCCGTTGCTTGGCTATGAACGCTGGGAAAATTTTGATAAGGCGATTTCTCGCGCAATTGAGTCCTGTGAAACAAGTGGAATCATGGCGTCTGATCATTTTCGTGAGGTCACGAAATTGATCGTTGCTGGTAAAGGCGCGCAAAGACCTGTCAAAGATTATATGTTGACGCGGTATGCCTGTTATCTAATTGCTCAGAACGGAGATCCGCAAAAGGAAGAAATTGCATTTGCACAAAGCTATTTTGCTGTGCAGACCAGAAAGCAAGAGTTGATTGAAGAACGCATTTCTTTGATTGAACGCACAGAGGCCCGCGGCAGATTACGGGAATCCGAGAAACGTCTTTCTCAAAATATTTATGAGCGTGGAGTTGATGATGCTGGTTTTGGACGAATCCGCTCCAGGGGAGATCAGGCGTTATTCGGAGGACATACTACGCAGGAAATGAAAGAGCGCTTGGGAGTAAAGGATAATCGTCCCCTTGCGGATTTTTTACCTACAGTGACGATAGCAGCTAAAAACTTAGCAACAGAAATTACAAACTTTAACGTAGAAGAAAAGGATTTACAGGGCGAACAGGCGATTACCGGTGAACATGTGCAGAACAATTGTTCAGTTCGTGAACTGCTTGGTCAGAGAGGTATTAGACCGGAAGAACTTCCTCCATCAGAAGACATCAAAAAATTGGAGCGACGTGTAAAATCACAGGAAAGAAAACTGGCGGTTCAATCCGGTAGGTTGCCGGTGCAGGCTGATGAGTAACTAAGGCTTAAAATAAATCTGCAAATAGAAGCATTCTTAATGACAATGTTCGATCGTTGACATGACAGCAGACACGATCATAATGAAATAACAACATGGCATCTAAGCGTATAGAGTAAGGGCTATACGCTTTTGTTTTATGAAAAATCGCAGAGAGATATTTTTGATCAAAGGATAAATTTCTTGTTTGCAGATAAAAAATCATAAAAAGCAAAACTTCTATTCTCGTACTATCTCCGTACTTTTTTGTTGTCCTAATCCTGTCTGAAAGATGCTGTAATTCGATTTTGGTTTCAGAATTGAATTATGGACATCCTGTAAAAAGAGGGTGTTTTTTACAACAAAAGAACGCTTGTTTACAACAACCTATATCAGCTGTGCCCCATTTTTCCGATATAATGAAGGGGTCTGTTCTGCTGTTTTACTATTTGGCCCTGGTATCGACAATGGAAAATCAAAGATGAAGAGCCAAGAACGAAGAGTCTGAATGAAGAACCAAGAGCGAAGAACCAAGAACGAAAAGCCAAGAATAAAGAGCTAAGAATGAAAAACTAGGAATGAAGAGCCCAAAATGGTGAAAGGATGTGAAGCGGTTGGAGAATTTCATGGACAGGGCGGACGATTCTCTGCTATTAGCGGGGGAACTCCTGCGCGTGGCGATCTGCGACGATGAAAAGCCCATTCGGGATTTGTTGGAAGAAAAAATAAAGGAAATGCTCCCCTCCGCTGTGACGGAACAGTTTTCTTCCGGGAAAGAGCTGTTAGAGAGCGGAACCAGGGCGGACATTCTGCTCCTGGACATCCAGATGCCGGAGATGGACGGGATGGAGACCGCGAGACTTTTCCGCGGAGAACGGAAGGATGCGCTGATACTGTTTATCACGGCGGCCCCGGAATATGTTTTTGACGCCTTTGACGTGGGGGCGTTCCATTATCTGGTCAAGCCTCTGTCGGATGATCGGTTCCGGGAAGTGTTTGGAAAAGCGGTGCAGGAAGCGGAGAGCCGGAAGATAAAGGGCAGGGAAACGGACGAAAGATATATGATGATACAGGCGGGAGGCGTCCATACTAAAATCCTGTTCCGGGATATCGTCTATGCGGAAGTATTCAACCGCAAGGTCGTTATTCACACCGTCAACGGCGACATGGAATACTATGGAAAACTGTCCGATCTGGAGAAAAAAGCGGGGGAGGATTTTTTCAGGCCGCACAGGTCCTATCTGATCCACTTTCCGTATATACAGAAATATGACGCGGAATCCATCGTCATGAAAAACGGGACGGCGCCCATCGCGAAGAAGAATTATCCTGAATTTGTAAAACAATATCTGAAATACAACCAGAGGAAAGGCAGGGAGATCCGGTGAGTCAGTTGGAAATGTGCTGGACGGTCACGTCCTATGTGTCGGTTATTCTGCAGCTCGTCGCTGCGGGCGTCTGTCTCGGGATCCTGGCAGCGCCCTATCTGCCGGTGAAAGGCGCGGCGGTCAGAACGGGCTTTATGTACGGGGCGGTAATGACGGTTTTGTATGTCATGCCGCCCCAGATCGATAATATCCTCGCCTATGCCATCGGCACCCTGGCGGCGTTCGCGGTGATGTGCGCGGAGGACAGGAGGAATGTCAGTCAGAAGATATTTTTGTCCGTCACGTTCTTTTCCCTGCGCTGGCTGTCCGCTTCCATGGCGAGGATCTATGAACATTTTTCCGATAGGATTCTTATCTGCCCGGAAATAGTGGCGAGGCCATGGCTCCAGTATGGCCTGTATGCGGCGGCCAGGCTCCTGGACATATTGTTTAGCACAGGGATCCTGCTTTTGGCTGTCCTGGCGATCAACAGAGCCTACGAGAGCAAAGGGGAAAATATGGGGAGCAGGGAGCTTTTGATGCTGGTCGTACCCTCGCTCTCAGGGGTGGCCGGGTATGCGGCCTATCATTTTTATCAGTTCAGAGACGAGCTGGCGGAAATTTATGACCTGATAAGCTTTTTCTATTATCTGATCTCCATACTGGCAATCCTTGTCATTATCGTGCTCTTTCAGCGCTGGAAGACTTCCCGGGAGGAACAGGCGGGACAGGAACTTCTGGAAAGTCAGATCGACAACATCAAAACGCACATAGAAGGGGTGGAGAAACTGTATGGGGACATCCGCTCCCTGCGGCACGACATGGGGGATCATATTCAGACGATCGAGCGCCTGGTGGCAGCGGGAAACAGCGCCGAGGCCTCTGCATATCTGGCAAGGCTGAAAGACGAATGGCGGGAGATCGCGCCGGAGATCCGGACGGGGAACCCGGTCACGGACATGATCCTGCTGGAGAAGAAAAAGGAGGCTGGGACGCGGGGGATCCGGTTTGAATGTGATTTCCGCTATCCGGACGGCGCCGGCCTGGACGCCTTTGACGTCAGCGTGCTGCTTTATAATGCGCTGAATAATTGCCTGGAGTCGGTAAACGGGAAAGATCCCTATATCAGGATCCAGGCGTTTCGCAAAAACAGTGTTTTTATGCTGATCATCAGCAACAGTTTCACGGGAAAGCTGCGCATCGATCCGGGGGACGGCCTTCCCCGCACCGTCAAGCAGGGCGCAGAGCACGGGATCGGTCTGAAAAACATGCGCAGGGTGGCGAGGAAGTATATGGGCGACCTGTCCTTTGAACAAAAGGGAGACGAGGTGACGGTGGGGATCATGCTTCAGATCGGGTAAATTGCAAAAATGCCGTACACACACTTTTTTCTCTTGTATTTCAGCGGAGAGACTGGTAAAATAACAAATGGACAGGGAGGTGTTTTTAGATGCGCCGGATGGAGTTTAAGATGGAGCGCCCGGGGCTGCTTCAGGAGGGTCAGAAGATTACGGTGACGGAAGGTGTGCTTCCGAGCAATTATTACTATACCATCGATCCGTCCCTGGCCATGTCCGCAAACATTCCTTTTCGAAATCGTCTGAAATCGAAAGAAGGCGTAGTCACTGCAATTGTGGAAAATTCTCGGGGATTCTATGTCACGGTGGAATTTGACGAGCCGGAGGTGGAATAACCGGTTTCAGGGATCGGCGGACGCTGCTGTAATGGGTAAACAGACGGAAGTTGGAATCAAAGAATCAGGCTGAAAATAGAAGACAGGGAGGAAAAGATTATGAGAAAAATTGCAACGGAAAAGGCACCGGCGGCTATCGGCCCCTATTCTCAGGGGATCATCAGCGGAAATCTGCTGTTTGCATCGGGACAGATCGCCATCAATCCCGAAAACGGGCAGATCGACGGTACGGATATCGTGACGCAGACGGAGCGTGTGATGAAGAACATCGGCGCCCTGCTGGCCGAGGCGGGAACCGATTATACAAGGGTGGTGAAGACCACCTGTTTCCTGGCGGATATGAACGATTTTGGAACCTTTAACGAGATTTACGGAAAGTATTTTACGGAGAAACCCGCCCGCAGCTGTGTTGCGGTGAAGGCACTGCCGAAGAATGTTCTCTGTGAGGTGGAAGTGATCGCCGAAGTCTGAGAGGGGGACAGCGGGATCCCGGGAGGATCTTCTGCCTGAGAGCAGCGAAAGGAATGGATGAGGGCATGGGAAACATCGCGCTGATCGGTATGCCGGGGGCCGGAAAGAGCACCGTCGGCGTAGTGCTGGCAAAGCGCCTGGGTTACCGGTTCCTGGACAGCGACCTGGTGATCCAGGAAACTTACGGAAAGCTTTTGCATGAGTTGATCGAGGAACACGGCGTAGACGGTTTTTTAGAGATCGAGGAGTGGATCAACAGCGGCCTGAACTGTGACCGCTGCGTGATCGCCACCGGCGGAAGCGCCGTCTATGGAGAGAAGGCTATGCGGCACCTGGGCGGGATCGCGTCGGTGGTGTATCTGAAGCTGCCGTATGCGGAGATTGAAGAACGGCTGGGCGATCTGAACGCCAGGGGCGTCACGGTGAGGCCGGGACAGACTCTGCGGGATCTCTACGACGAGAGAGCGCCGCTCTATGAAAAGTATGCCGATGTGACGGTGGAGTGCGGCGGTCTGCCGATCCGGGAGATCGTCGAAAGGATTGAAAAAGCCTGCGGAAGATGATCTTTATGACAATAGGCCGAATTCTTCGCGGCCGCATGATTTAATACATATTTTTGGAAATAAGGCAGATACTAAGAAAAATATTTTCAGGGGGTATCTGCATGGATTATATCAACGCATTCTGGGTGGGCGGGCTGATCTGCGCCCTGGTTCAGATCCTGATGGAAAAGACGAAGCTGATGCCGGGGCGGATCATGGTGCTTCTGGTAGTTACGGGGGCTGTGATCAGCGCGTTCGGCCTGTACGATCCGTTTCTGGAATTTGCGGGGGCGGGCGCCAGCGTGCCGCTTCTGGGCTTCGGGCATATCCTGATGAAAGGCGTGAAAGAAGCGGTGGACCAGCAGGGGATCCTGGGGCTCTTCGCCGGAGGATTTAAGGCGGGAGCAGTGGGGACTTCGGCCGCGTTAATTTTCGGCTACCTTGCCAGTCTGGTCTTTCGCTCCAAGATGAAGAAATGACGCGCTGAAGGCTGCTCTTCAGGAGTCCGTCTGCAGACGCGGAAAGGTACAGAGGAAGAAAACACGATGCTGCTGTTGTGGGGAAGTCTTGCGGGACTTTTGTTCTATCTGGAAGTTGTGTATCATATCAGCGGATTCGGCTTTACACTGGGGAATCCGCTGTTTGTGCTTTTGGTGGTTCTCTCCTGGGCTTCCCTGGAGACCATGATCGTCGGATGCCTGCGGGGAAAGGCAAAAAAGATTGTTTATCTGGTCTTTGTCTGGTTTTCCATTGTGTGGACGGGAGCCCAGACAGTCTATCTTCATATTTTTAAGCAGCCCCTGCTCTGGGAGGCTGCCATTCAGGGAGGACAGGATGCGGTCACGAATTATTGGCGAGAGGCGCTGACAGGGATCCTGGAGGTATCCCCTGTCCTTCTTCTGCTCCTGCTTCCGGGAGTTGTCCTCTGTATCCTGATATATAAGAAAAAATGGACGCTTCCCCAGTTTGGAACGCTCCAGGTCATGAGGACTGCTGTCGCCATTACGGCTTCTCTGGCTGCTCTGGTGTTGGATCTGGAGGCGGGACGCCTTTTGAAAGCGAATTATTACGAAGATTACACGGAATTTTTTGATGGGCTGACAGTGGCGGAGAATCTGGGGGTCCACGCATGTCTGCAGAGGGATACGGCGCTGAAGATCGGGGAACTGCTGGCGGATGCGGGCGGCTGGATCAAGGCCTCGGCAGGCTCCGGGAAGGGCGCCATGCAGGCGGCTGGCCCGGCGGAGCCGGGGGGAAAACTTCCGGAAAGCGCCGGCGGGACCTCTGGGGGCGGTGCGGCACAGGGGAAGGCGGAAGGCCCCGGGGACGGTACGGCACAGGGGAAGGCGGAAGGCTCCGGGGACGGCAACGGCCCGGAGGATATCGGCGGAGCGAACGGAGGAACCGCGGGAGATGGCCGCGGAGGGGAAGGTTCCGGCTCCGGAAATAATGCGGGCTTAGGGGAAGAAAACGGCGGTACCGCAGGCGCCGGTTCCGATCAGCAGGAACCGGAGATCTTTGTGCCCGTCCCCCACGCTTTTGCCCTCGATTACGAGAGCCTGGAGGCAGCGGCGGAAAATAAGAAACAGCAGTGGCTTGCGGCATATATCCGGGATCAGGAGCCGACCATGACAAATGAATACACAGGGATCTTTGAAGGATATAATCTGATCTTTCTGACGGCGGAGGGCTTTTCGCCTTACGCGGTGAGGGAGGATCTGACGCCGACTCTGTATCACCTGATCCACACCGGATTTGTATTCGACAATTATTATGTGCCTCTGTGGCAGACCAGCACCAGTGACGGAGAGTATATCAACTGTACGGGACTGATCCCGGACGGTCAGTTCAGTATGAAAAAGAGCGCAAGTAACCTTATGCCCTATACGCTGGCCGGATATTTTAACCGGGAGGGCCTGCAGAGCCGGGCCTATCACAATAACAGTCTGTCCTATTATTCCAGACATCTCACGCACCCCAATCTGGGCTACCTCTTTAAGGCGTGCAATCTGGGAGGACTGCCCGAGGCGGAGTACGGGCAGTATGTGTTCCAGATGGAGGGCGCGGATCGGTGGCCCGCCTCCGACTATGAGATGATGGTGAGCACCCTTCCGGAGTACCTGCAGGACGAGCGGTTCCACGCTTATT
>CANQCF010000094.1 GCA_947589505.1 uncultured Acetatifactor sp.
CGGATCACATTCTCGATCCCCTCATAGCTGCTGCGGGCCGCAACCTTCCTGAGAGAGGAGAGTTCTTCCCGGAACACCAGGCTGTTCACGTCGTTCGTGGCCTTAAACAGCAGGACGTCCCGATACCAGATCAGAATGATGTCCAGATAATCGTTGATCTCCAGCTTATACTCATTGGCCCGCTTCACCGCCGCGATCATTTCATTCAGTTCCATGTCCTGTATGTATTTCAGCAGGGACAGCACTTCCGATTTGATGTTCTCGAACTCCTCGCTGGTGGCGAGGTGCTTTGCCTTTCCGATGTTGCCCCGGGCAAAGGCCACGCAGACCTCGGCTTTATAGTCCGTGATCTGCAGTTCCTTCATCAGATACTGCCTCACCAGATTGTCCGGCACGGGTTTCATGTTCAGAACCACGCATCTGCTGAGAATCGTGGGAAGAAGGGCCTCCACATTGGAGGTAAGAAGGAGGATCACGACATACTCCGGCGGCTCCTCCAGGGTCTTTAAGAGAGCGTTCTGGGCCTGGGGCGTCATCTTCTCCGCCTCGTTCATAATGTAGACCTTATAGGGACTGCTGTAGGGCTTAAAGTCCACATCTCCGCTGATCTGGGCGCGGATATCGTCCACACTGATAGTCCCCGCCTTTTCATGGGTCACTTTAATAATGTCCGGCTGGTTGTCGGAGAGCGCCTTGCGGCAGGAACCGCACTTCTGACAGGGGATGGACGCCCCCGTCTGCTTCCCGCGCTCTTCGCACTGGATCGCCATTGCAAACACCTTCGCTATAAATTCCTTGCCGGAGCTCTTTTCCCCGTTGATAATATACGCATGGGAGATCTTTCCCGTGGAGATCGCGTTCCTCAAATGCTCCTTGATCTGCTCCTGACCAATGATATCCTGAAAGCCCGCCATGTCGTTTCTCCTTCCGTACAGTAAATAATATTTAAATGGCGTTCCCGAAATCCTGCCAACAGTTCAGCTCACGCCATTTTTCAATTCGCAAAGCCGCGCTTCGCGCTCTCCGCTGCTTTGCAGCTCCCTTTGCTCATTAAATGGCGTTCCCTCAGCCGCTTTATCTGCGGAAAAATTCGTGCAAGCACGATTTTTCCTGCAGATTGAGCGGCTGGCTGAACTGTTAGGTAAAGATGTCCAATAACAATCCCTGGATCTCTCCGATCTTGCCCAGGATCGCGAGGTGGTCCTGTTCGTCTTTCATCAGTTCCTGGGCCAGTTCATCCAGGGTCTGGTCCACCAGGCGGATGATGCCGTACACTCTGTGCCGGCCCCGCCGATCCAGGAAATTTTCCCGGGAAAAATTGTGGGACCTCGTGACAACCTCGTTCAGGAAATCCTTGATGAGTCCCCGGTAATGTTTCATATCTTTCACATCGCGCCGCTTCGCCAGCTTATCCCCCTGCATGGTGATCTCTTCCATAAGGGTGTTGAGGCGGGTCTGCAGTTCCGCTTCCTCGATGTGGCTCGCCAGGGTAAACTTAAAACTGCCGTCCCCTTCCGGCACCGGCTTCGTCTGCTCCGTCTGCTGAACCTGCGCTGCCGCGTTTACTTTAATATCCAAGAACTCACCTCCTTTTTGCGTGGGTTATGCCGTCCTTCCCTCATTCCATACCGTATCAATACTCATATCGGCAAAATTCAGGAATTCTTTATGTACGCCGCAATCTCCTCCAGGCAGTGCTCCAGGTCGTCGTTATAAAAGCTCCTGGGATTTCCGGTCTCCAAAAGTTTTTCCTCTGAAAAGTCCGCGCTGTCCGCCAAAAACCGACGGCACATCTCGTCATACCGGGGCTTCTGCTGTTTCCGCTCCCGGTTTAAAGCCCGCTGCAGGCGGACGCCGTCGTCCAATTCCACAAGCACGGGCAAAACCTTTTCAGCCCCAAAATACTCCCGGAACATCCGGTATGCCTCCAGCGTGCCAATGATCAGATAGTCCGCTTCCTGCAGGTCGATCCCGCCGTCGTCCACCGTAAAATACCGCCAGAGCCCCTGGCAGGTCTCATAAGCCCTCATCTCGATGATCTTTCCCTGTGCCTGCAGGGTGAGGAATCCCTTTTCATCCGTGAAATGATACTCCACGCCCTCCCGCTCCCCCATGCGGATGGGGCGCGTGGTGTACGGAACCACCGTGCGCAGATGCAGATCCTCCCTCTGCAGGAGCCGCTTATATATCGTATCTTTTCCCGTGGAGCTCTTTCCCATCAGGCAAATGATCCTGCCCATCACACTCTCCCCCGTCTGTGTTTTCTGATTTCAGCGCGGCAACTCGTTTCGTCTGCGCCGGCCCCGCCTGATCCGCCGCAAAGCGGGTCAGCACACCTTCCGATCCCAAGATCCGGAGAAATGACGCCTGTACCGATCTTTCTCTCGGCTCTCTCCTGCCTAAACCTCAACAACCTTGATCATATTGGTATTTCCTGCTACTCCCAGGGGCACTCCTGCGGTCAGGACAACGATATCTCCCTTCCCGACATATCCCTTTTTCATCGCTTCCTCCACAGCGTCCGCAAAGAGCGCGTCCGCATCGGACTCCTGCCTTAAAAGAAGGGGCCGGATCCCCCAGACCAGATTAAGCTGATCATACACTTTTTCGCTGATAGTACAGCCGATCACCTGACATTCCGGCCGGAATCGGGCAATGGCCTCCGCGGTGTAGCCGGAAATGGTGACCGTGATGATGGCTGCCGCACCCAGATCCCTGGCTGTGGAGCAGGTAGCGTAGGCAATGGCGGTGGTAATATCCTTCTTTTTGAACGCCGCCATGTTGACCATAAGCGCCCCATAGTCCACCGCCGCCTCCGCGCTCACAGCGATGCCGGACATAGTCCTTACCGCTTCCAGGGGATACTTTCCCGCCGCGCTCTCACCGGATAGCATGATCGCCGAAGTCCCGTCAAAAATGGCGTTGGCGATATCCGCCGCCTCCGCTCTGGTAGGCCTTGGATTTTGGATCATGGACTCCAGCATCTGGGTGGCCGTGATAGTGGTCTTTCCCATTTCATTCGCCATACGGATCATTTTCTTTTGGAGCATGGGGACTTCTTCAAAGGGAATTTCCACACCCATATCACCCCGGGCCACCATAATCCCGTCGGACACCTCCAGGATCTCCCGCAGATTTTGGATCCCCTGCATATTCTCGATCTTTGCAATGATCTTCATACTGCCGCCGTTGTCTGCGATCAGTTTTCTAAGTTCTAAGATATCCTCCCTGCACCTGGCAAAGGAAGCCGCCAGGAGATCATAGCCCATCTCGATCCCGAACAGGATATCCTCCCGGTCCGTCTGGCTGATGTAAGGCATGGAAAGGGTCGCCCCCGGCGCATTGATGCCCTTATGATTGGAGACTTTCCCTCCGTGGATAACCCTGCAGATGATCTCAGCGCCCCGGATCGCCTCTATGACCAGTTCTACCAGACCGTCATTGATCAGAAGGGACATCCCTTCCTGCACATCTTCTTTCAGGTTCTTGTAGGTGATCGAAGCCCTCTCCGCCGTCCCAAGAATCTCCTCCGTGGTCAGGATGAACTGCTGCCCCGTGACAAGCTGCACTCCGCCGCCCTCAAAATCCCGCAGACGGATCTCCGGTCCCTTGGTGTCCAGCATGGTCGCCACAGGAAGCTCCAGTTCCCTGCGGAGCTTTATAACTCTCTCAAACTTCCGGCGGATTTCCTCATGCGTTCCATGGGAGAAATTGAATCTCGCCACATTCATGCCCGCCAGCATCAGGTTCCTCAGCATTTCCTCACTGTCACTGGCAGGTCCCAGCGTACAGACGATCTTTGTCCTTCTCTGGTCCTGCTTCCTCGTCTCACTCATCTCTCCGCCTCCCGATCCCTGTTATGGTTGAAAAATAGTATGGTTCTCCTCCCGGATACACTTTACCAGCAGATCCGGGCCGTTTACCCCCTGCAGGTTCAGCCCCTGTTTCTTATATATGCGCAGCCGCCTGCAGAGTTCCCCGGTAAAAAGCTCCCCGGGCACCAGGATCGGCGATCCGGGCGGGTATAAATTAACAAAATCCGCCGCTATCCGTCCCTCACACTCTGTCAGAGGGACTTCCTCCCAGGGGCGGTCCCAGGCCTCGTAAAATTCCAGGGCCTTGACAGGAAGATATGCGGCATATGCCACCCTCTCCAAGCCTGTCCCCGTCAATTCCGATTCCACAGAACGCTTGCGCAGGGCGCTCTCCCCGGCATCCGTTATCACCAGCCCCAGCTCCTGTGTGGCCATCTTTTCCGATTCCGCAGCCTGACTTCTCCCGTCGTTTTCTCCCGGCTCCTGTCTCTTTTTTTCCGCAGCTTCTTCCCCGCGCTTCGATTCCTGCCACGCTTCCGAGTATCCTTCAGAACTGCCCAGCTCCCCGTTATTCCTCTGGAGCGAACCCTTGTTTTCTTGGAAACAGTCCCCAGAGGCCCGCAGCTCCCGGTCCATCTCCAGAAGGGCCTCCGTCATCCGCCGGTATCCCTCCGGGGTATCTCCCACCGTAAACATGGCAAGGCAGTAATTCCCGGCGGCCATCTCGGGCTGCAGATGATACTGCTGCCGCAGTCTGTCGTACAGTTCCCGGCCGGAAAGCTCCCCGGCTCCGTCGCGGACCGCCAGCTTCCCAATATCCTGCCGCAGAGCGTTTATAAAACCATAGTCACGCTCCGGCCGGGCCGCTAAAAACTCCAGTCTTTTGCAGGTTCGAAGATCGCACATCATTTTCCGGAAATTCCTGTAAAAATCGTCAAACAGCTTTCCACCTTCCCTCTCTATCATAGACAGGGCGTTGTCCACGCTTGCCATCAGCACATAGGAAGGACTGCTGGACTGGTAAATTTTCAAAAACCGTTTCAACAGATCCCGGTTCACCAGCCCGCCGCCTGCATGGAGCAGGGCGGTCTGGGTCATGGCCGGCAGGGTCTTATGGAGGCTGTGGATCACCAGGTCCGCCCCCGCCTGACAGCTGTTTTCAGGAAGCGTTTCGCCGCATCCCGCCAGCCCCAGATGCGCCCCATGGGCCTCGTCCACAATCAGAATTTTTCCGAAAGAGTGGACGATCTCCGCAATCTCCCGGACCCGGGCAATCCTCCCTTCGTAAGTCGGAGAGACGATCAGCACCGCGTCGGCGTCTCCCTCCCTTCGCAGGGCCTCCCGCACCTGTTCCGGCGTCACCGCGTCGGAAATTTCAAAACCCGGTAGGATCTCCGGATATAAGTATGATAATTGTAATCTTCTCAGATAGGCCGCGTGATATACAGACTTATGACACCCACGGGAGATCAGAAGTTTTCCGCCAAAGGGAACCGCCGCGCTGACAGCGCTCAGGATCCCCCCGGTGCTGCCGTTCACAAGTACAAAACTCTCTTCCGCGCCGTAAAGGGCGGCGGCACGCTTCTGCAAGTCCAAAAGGATACCCTCCGGGGCATGGAGATTGTCAAATCCGTCGATCTCCGTGATATCCATGCGATAAAGTTCCGACGGCATCTCCCCAAAGGCCCTTCTCTTGTGTCCCGGCATGTGCAGGGGATAATCCGGCCCCTGGGCATATTCAGCTAATCGATCGTATAAATGCTCCAATTATCCCTCGGTCCCCTTGTATGCGGATGATGTATCTTCAAGTATAACCTTCCCGTGTCCGTGATGCAGATGAAACGTCTCCAGTAAAGAACACCATTTATCCGCCGTGGTGACGATCCAGGCTTCACGGCACATGGGCATTTTGCTGATGGTCAGGGGCCACATGTGTTTCGCGATGATATCCCTCTCCCGATCCGTCAGTTCATACTCTTTCGAGGCGTTCCGCAGAGCGATGCCGGGATGGTAAAATCCGTGAAGATTCTGGGGCTTTCTGGCGTCTCCCATGTGCCAGTCGTAGAGAAAATAGTCGTGGAGCAGAGCGCCCCGGATCAGTTCCCTTCTATTGCAGGAGATATGGAGCTTGTCGCTGATCACAAGACTGCATTTTGCCACATCCATGCAGTGCTGATTCACCGTCATATTGCCATGCTGGATATACCCTTTCGTGGAGCGAAAATTATAGGAACCCAGAATATCAGGCGCCGCCTCGTGGATCTGGCGGTACAGTTCCCTCTGCCGCTCCAGATTTCTCTTCCAGCGCTCCGCCTGACGCCGATTTCGGTATATGCCGCCTTTCTGTCTCATAGCTCCATCCCCTCTGAAACCATACCTTCATAAAACATTCTGTCACAGAAGACCATCCGACCTGTCAATCCCCCGGCACTCTTTTCGTTCTCCCTATATTTCTATGCCGCCAAACCCGTTCACAGAAACTTTTCCGTCAGGCCTTCTCTTTTCCAACTATACCGGTCTCCCTGAAGATCCGATCCGCATAGAATGCACCGGTGCGCTTCCTAGCAGCCGGCGCCGTGACACTTGCCACTGTGCGATCCGGTTCGCATAGACCGTGCCGGTGTGCTCACTGCCCCTTGATCCTACCACTGCCCGCGGATCTCGTTCTCCTCCACAGGTCCCTCTTCCTGCGGTTGTTCCGCCGGATTCTGGCCCTCCGGATAGTAATAGCAGACCACGGGATAACCGGTTCCAATGCTGTTATACAGCGTCTGCGCCGTCTCCGTCGGCAGGTTTACACACCCGTGGGATCCGTTGTTCAGATAGATCTGTCCGCCGAACACTCTTCTCCAGGTTGCGTCATGCAGTCCATATCCCCGGTAATAAGGCATCCAATAAGAGACAAAACTCTCATAATCCGGCCCCACCAGGACCCGGTCCCTCTCCTTAAACTTCAGGGCAAAAATCCCCTCGGGAGTAGCGTTCCCCGAGGCAACATCGCCGGTGACACAATCCGAATCGATGATAAGCTGGCCCTTGTAATACAAATACACATGCTGGTTTGTGATATCCACCTCGACATAGGAGTTCCCCACGCCGTTTCGAAACTGTACATAGTTGTGGGTTGCGCTGACAGGCTCTCTCTCCTCCACGTCTGCTCCCTGACGGATCAGCTCGGAGAGTTCCTGGGCCTCTTTCTCGCAGTCCGTAGTCCAGCCGGTGATACATTTCAGATTCACATCCACGCCCAGCGTCGTCCGAAAAGTATAGTAATGTCCGTTGGGATCCGCTTCCTTGGCTTTCTCCTGCACAAATTCAGCCACCGCTTCCTCGTCCAGACAGGGTTTTTCATCCTCGATGCTGACCCACTGGTTCAGTTCCTCCGGGCCTACCGTAATCTCCGTTCCGTACCAGTCATAACTTATCTTCGCGCTAAGCCATTTATTTGCCGTCTCCACGGTCTCATTCAGGGCCCGATCCTTCAGCGTTACCGCCGGCTCATTATAGCAGCCCGTGCTCTCCACGTCTACCTTGGCCTCCAAGGCACACAGGGCGTCCCCGATCACAGGCAGCGCCTTCTCCGGGTTCATTTTCGTCCCTGCCTCCTCTGAGAGCAGATGATAGGCATTCTCCTCCGGAGAATACTCGCTGATACTCGCATCCTTGGGCGCAATGGTCCGTTCCTCACCGCAGGCGTCCCAGCCCTCCATCACTTTTTTCAGCAGGGCCTCATCAAAGACCACATCCTGATCAAACTCATAACTCCGGCCGTCCTTCCAGAGCATTTCCACCCATCGGAAGGCGTTCTGCTCTGCAAAAATTTTCCCTACAAGCTGATCCGTATCTTTCCTGTGAAGCTCCACGTCCTCCGGCCGGATTACGCCGATCACAGTATTTTCTGCCGGATTTTCCGGGTTCCTCCCGCTGACTTCCAAGGTATAATTCTGAAGCCGGCTGTCCAGGATCGCGCTGACTTCCGCGGGTTTTTTGTCGCCGCAGTCCACTCCGTTTATGATCGTTCCCCGCAGGAAACATTCGCTGTACCTATACACTCCCAGTCCATAGACCGTCCCCGCTCCGCCCAAGATCAGGAACACCAGGACGGCCGCCAGGATCCATGGCCATCTTTTACTCTTTTTCATGATCTAAGATCTCTTTCAATATAAATGTATTTGTCTTAATTTTTTCCCGCATTCCTCTGCAGCAGAGACGCCGGGATTTTTCTCAAGCCTTTTTAACGCTAGTTCCTGCCAAACTTCTTCCGGCAGTATTCCTCAACCACTTCTTCCTCAGAAAAATGGTATTTCTTTCCTTTGATCTCCTGATATTCTTCATGCCCCTTTCCGATCAGGGCGATGATATCCCCCTTCCGGGCGTTGTCCAGAAGGTAATGGATCGCTTCCTCCCGGTCAATGATGGTGATATATTTGCCGTGATGAACCTCCAGACCCTCGATGATGGTCTTATTGATCTCCTCCACTTCCTCGTCCCGGGGGTTGTCCATGGTCAGGACGGTGAGGTCCGCGTATTTTCCCGCCGCCAGTCCCATATCGTACCGTCGGGCCTTGGCCCGGTTCCCGCCGCCCCCGAAAAGGACGATCAGACGCTCCGGGTGATAGGATTTCAGCATGGAGAGAAGGTTTTCCGCGCTGACAGCGTTGTGCGCATAGTCGATCAACATCGTAGTAAAGGAAGACGGCCCGGAGAGCAGCTGGGTGCGTCCCTTCACGTAAGCCTTCCGCAGACCGGAGAGGATGGCGCTGTCGCTGGCCCCGACCTGGGCTGCCGCCGCGATGGCCGCAAGCGCATTTTCCACGTTAAAATCGCCCGGCATGTTAATACAGATCTGCCCGGTGCGCCTGCCGTCGAGGCGGAACGTCACCCCGATCAGTCCGGGCTCCCAGATATTGTGGATGTCCTCCGCCATATAATCCGCCTTGGTCCTGCGGGAGAAAGTGATGATCTCATCCTTTGCAAGCTCCACGGCTTCCTTCCACCGCGGATCGTCGATGTTGACGATGGCCGGCCCCGTCTGCCGGAACAATTCCTTTTTACAGCCAAAATATTCCTCAAAGGTCGCGTGTTCTCCCGGACTGATGTGATCCTGGGAGATATTTAAGAACACGCCGCAGGTAAAATGGATCCCCAGAGTCCTGGCGTGCTTGATGGCCTGGGAGGAGACCTCCATCACCACGTACCGGCACCCCTCTCTCACCATGCGGTCAAAGAGCTGGTGAAGTTCGTAGGACTCCGGCGTCGTATTGACGGTAGCGTACTTTTCGTCCCCGATAAAGGCGCCCACCGTGCCGATCATGCCAACCTTGTGCCCGTCCTCCTCCAGGATCTTCTTGATCATGTGGGTCGTAGTGGTCTTTCCCTTTGTCCCCGTCACCCCGATGATCTCCAGCTTTGAGGCCGGATTGCCGAACCAGTTGATGGACATATAGGCCAGGGCTTCCCGGGTGCTCCCGACCCGGATCACCGTCACGGACTCCGGCACATCCACCGGTTCCTCCACGATCAGCGCGGCCGCACCGGCCTCCGCCGCCTGCCGGGCATAGACGTGTCCGTCCGTCTTTACCCCCTTCAGGCAGAAGAACACCGAGCCCTTTTCCACTTTTCTGGAATCATAGACCAGGGAGCCGATCTCCGTATCCTCGCTTCCCTGCCCGCAGCTGTATTCCACTCCGTTCAGTATTTCTCTAAGCTTCATCTATCCCCTCGTTTCCGCCGCTCCGCATCGCTGCGGCTCATACGCGATCCCTTACACTCCTCATGTCTGCGGCATACAGTCACTTTTCATGGTCACAGCATAACCCTGCTCCATCCCGTAAGCCGCAATGCTGCTTCGCGCCAGCGCTGTTGTCCCGCAATACTGCTTCGCGCCAGCACTGTTTTCCTGCAAAGCTGCTTCGCACTAGTGCTGTTGTCCTGCATTTTTCTCCTGCCGTTCTGTCTTTACCGAATCTTCTCGTCGATATATTCTCCCTCAAAGACCACATAGGAAGGCCCCATCATGTGGACCACGTTGTTTTCATCCCACTCCACATGGAGGACGCCGCCGATCTGCTCCACATCCACGGACCTGTCGCAGAGCCCCATGCGATTTAAGAACACCGCCGCCGTACAGCACCCGGTGCCGCAGCCAATGGTCTCCCCGCAGCCCCGCTCCCACTCCCGGATCTTCAGGTGTCCTCTGTCTACCAGTTCCACGAAAGTCACGTTCGTCCTCTTCGGAAAGACCTCATGATTCTCTATCAGCGGCCCGTATTTTTCGATCTCCAGGCGGCTCAGACCCTCCACCCGAATCAGGGTGTGTGGATTTCCCCAGGAAAGAGAGGACGCCTCAAAAACGCGGTCTCCCGCCTGGATCGGCTGCAGCAGGAACTCCGGCTCGGAAGTTTTCACCGGGATCTGCGCCGGGTCGAAAATTGGCTCGCCGATGGACGCCTCGATGTCCACTACCTGTCCGTCCTTCACCTTCAGATAAACCGTCTTGACGCCGCCCAGGGTCTCGATCGTCAGCGTCTCTTTCCGGGTCAGCCCGTGATAGTACACAAACTTTCCCGTGCTGCGCAGGGCGTTCCCGCACATCTCCGCCTCCGTCCCATCCGGGTCAAAGATCCGCATCCGGAAATCGCAGGTCTCCGAGGGACAGATCAGCACCATGCCGTCCGAACCGATCCCGAAATGCCGGTCCGAAACTTTTTTCGCCAGCTC
>CANQCF010000095.1 GCA_947589505.1 uncultured Acetatifactor sp.
CGCGGGAAGTTCCTCCACCGTCTTCGTAAGCCCGGCCTTTTCGATACAGTCCCTCACCCTTTCCCGGTCCACATTTTGGGCGGACTGGGCCACCGTCTCCGCCACGGTGATATCAAAGAGGTTATAGGCCTGAAACACCGCCGAGAACAGCCGGTAATATTCCTTCCGGTTAAACTCCCGGATATCGATCCCGTTACACAGGACCCGTCCCTCGTCCGGATCCAAAAGCCCGGTCATCAGCTTTACCAGCGTGGTTTTCCCCGCGCCGTTTAATCCCACCACCGCCACCTTTTCCCCCTTCCCAACAGTAAGGCTTAAGCCGTCGATGGTCTTTTTCTCCGCTCCCGGGTAGGTGTAGCTTACCTGTTCCAGCCGGATCTCGTAAGTATCGTCCTCCGGCACCGGGATCCCGCCCGCAAAGCGGAAGGGTTCCCGGTAAAACAAAAATTCCATGAGACTGGAAAGTTCCAGACAATAGTTTCTCAGTTCCAGCATACTGTTCAGCACGCCGCTCAACTGTCCGTTAAAAGAGCTGACCGCGGAAAAATAGAGCATAAATTCTGCCGCGCTTAAACTTCTGTCCAGGCACATACGGAGCAGGATCAGACAGGCGGCTCCCGTCCTTAAAAATTCCAGGATCGTGCTGGAAAAGGTCCCGATCAGGTAAAAGGTATGCTCCCGTTTGGCGTAAGCCTGACGGGCCAGAAAAGCCTTGTCGGTCAGCCGCCTGATCCAGCTCTCAAGGCCGAAGAGCCGGATATCCTTCGCCACGGACAGATCCCGGGGAAGCCCCGTAAGGTACCAGGTCTGCCTGTCCAGATGGGACAGTTCCTCCCGGTGCCGGTAATTGTACCGATAGACATAGGCGGATACGATAAAGTCCAGCAGGCAGAACGCCGCCGTCACCCCGAAGATCAGAGGGTCAATATGGGTCAGCATGGCGGTGAAAAAACAAAACAGGAAAATCCCCACTCCCAGGTTCTGCAGGGTATGCCAGATCCCTTCACAGGCGGAGCTGTTGCCGTTGCAGCAATTTCCGGCCCGATCCGCCAGTCTCTGCCACCTGGCATCCAGGCAGTTACAGTAGGAGGTATCTGCCTTCTTGTTGGATACCTCCTGAAGGATATGGCTTCTCAGTTCCACCTGATATGCCGACTTTATGCCCCAGTTTCCCATTCCGTTTCCCAGAACCGCCACTGCCGCATCGGAGAGAAAACATCCCCCGATCAGAAAACCCGCGGTCAGCAAAAGTTCGTTTAAGGGACTTCTCGCCTCCAGCCGGGCAAGGATCATGGGAGATAGGTAAAACCCGAATATCCCGCTGGAGATGTTGAAGGCGATCTGAAAGAACAAAAGGATCGGCACTTCCTTCCGATAGCGTATCGCCCTGGAAAACATAAAGCCCACGCAGCGGGCCATACCGTATTGGGGTTTCTCTTTTTGGGATTTCACTTTCTGGGGGTTCCCTTTCTGGGGGTTCTGGCATTCCTCTCTCGGAACATTGTTTCTTTTTGATTTTCTGGACATTGTTTGTCACCTCGTCTTACAGGTTTCCGGTAAATTTTTGCAGCAGTCCTTTTCCGCCGTTCGAAATACCGCGGCGCTTGACAGCCGCTTTTGCTGCTGTTTCGCTGCTGCTCTTGCTAACACTTCACTGTTGGTCTTGCTAACGCTTCAGTGCTGCTCTTACCGACGCTTCGCTGCGGTTCTTGCTGACGCTTCATCGCTTGCGTTGCTAACGTTTCGGTGTTGCTCTTTCCGACGCTTCACTACTGCTCTTGCTAACGTTTCAGTGTTGCTCTTTCCGACGCTTCACCGTTTGCCCTGCTGACGTTTCGTTGCCAATCTTGCTACTTTTGCTTAGGAAATGACGGGCCCACATCCTCAGACTTCGGCAAAATACGCGTCTGCACGGTTTTTGAACATTACGTTCGGCGGTCAATTTTCGAGAGCCAGCGGTCGGACCGCTCCCTACAGCTTGATTATAGAACAGAAAGTCTAAAAAAGGAATTTTGGGGGACGAAATGTATTTTCCTGGGGACGAATTGCAGGAAACCGGGACCCGGACTGCAGAAAAAATGACCGGATCTGATCCCGTCCGGCCCGCGCAGACCGGGAGAGCGGCGTTGAGAAATGCGTTGAAAAAATACTGTAAGTAGCCAAGCGGCAAGGCGGAAGTCTAGTTGAGAAATACTTTGAAAGAATACTGTAAGCAAGGGGACGGAGCTTGTTACTCTGGCGCTTGTTACTCTGGCACTTGTTACTCCGTCCCTTCTTTGATGGCTTCAGGAAGCAGGATCTCCGTGGTAAAAGCTCCTTCCTCCGAGTTCCGGGACAGATATCCGCCCAACCTCTTTACCACCGAATCGATCCTTTCCAGGCCAAGTCCGTGGTCGCCGCCCTTGGTGCTTGGAAAAAGCGCGCCGTTCTTTTTCAGTTTTCCCCGGTCCGTGAAATTTAAAAAAGAAATGTAGAGCTGAACGCCCTTCATGTCCATGTAGACCCGGATCACCCGTTTCTCCGGCGGCAGGGAGGCGCTGGCCTCGATGGCGTTGTCGAAGAGATTTCCTAAAATCGTGCAGAGATCCACCGCCGAGAGGCGCAGAAGCGCGGGAATATGGGCGTCCGCCTCCACCCGGATCCCCCGGTCGGCAGCCAGGGCGATCTTGGAATTTATGATGGCGTCCGTCATGGGATTGCCGGTCTTGATCACCGTGTCCACGGTGTACAGGTCGGTCTCCAGATCGTCGAGATAAGCGATGACCGCCGGGAGATCACCCTTTTCGGCGTAGGTCTTCAAGACCTGGATGTGGTTGCGGTAATCATGCCGCCAACCCCGCATCTTCCGATACATATTGTCAACCTCTGCAAAGTGGGTTTTAAGAAGCTCCTGCTGGTACGCCTCGACTTTTCGATTGGTTCTTCTGGATAGTTTCACAATGTCACCTCTGAGAATATAGGAATCCGGTTATTCCAGCCGCAGGATCGCACAGCGGCCCGCTGGAAAAGCCGGTTGCTTCAGCCAAGTGCAAATGAAGGTCGGATTCCAGCCAAAGGATTGCACAGTCGTCTAACCATAGGCCGGTCACTTCAGCCGTATAATCGCCTGATTGACCGTCTCGTAAGCGCCCCGTGGAAGGGGAACCGTCTCTCCCCCTCGTAGAAAAATTTCCGTCCGGGTCACGCGGGAGATAAAGCGCAGATTTACAATATAGGACCTCCCCACCCGCAGGAACCGCTCGTCCAGTTCCCCTTCGATCTCCTTCAGGGTCTTTTTTACGGTATAGTCGCTGTCGGCGTGGATCGTTATATAATTCTTGATCACTTCGATATAGCGGATTTCATAAATCGGAAGCAGCGCCGTCTCCGCGGAAGTCTCGATCACCAGTTTCCTTCCGTCGGTCTTCAGCCTTTCCATAGCGCGGTCCAGCGTGGAGAAAAGTTTTTCCGGCGAGACGGGTTTCAAAAGATAGTGCAGTGCCGCCACTTCGTAACCCTCAGCGATATACTCCGAGTAACCTGTGATAAAGGCGATCTGAACCAGCTTGTTTCCCGCCCGCAGACGCTTCGCCAGCTCCACGCCGTTCATCCCCGGCATCTCGATGTCCAAAAGCACGATATCCGGCGCGATATCCTCATATCCAAACAGAAAAGCCTCGGCGTCAGGAAATTCATAGATGCTGACGTCCCTTTCAGACCGCCTCGCCCAGTCTTTCACCAGGTCGTATATGGAGGCTCGTTCCTCCGAAGCGTCGTCGCAGATACAGATCTTAACAGACATAGCAGGCTCCTTACAGCCCATGACCCTTTTTCAGTCATTTTCGGCAAGTACAGTATAACAGACCCGCCTGGATTTTCCAAGGGATTTTTATAGAGGCCGGGCCACCCTCAGTGTTTCTGCACCCCAACCACCCACAATGTTTTATAACACTCTGGCTGCTGAACCACCCACAGCGTTATAGCAGCCTGATTTTGTCACAGTATTGCGGCAATCTGACTGTCCAAAGCGTTTTATGGAAGCCGCGCCTCCTGCAGCTCCCTCACCGCCTCCTGAAACCACTCTTCTTCCCTCCATTGGTCAAACACTCCGCCCTCACTGCCGGTCAGACCATGCAGGAGAAATCCGCACTGAGTCGCAACCTCCGACGCTTCCGCGTTTCGGATAACGCGGGGATTGTTTTTCAGGCCGCGGAACAGTTCCGCCTGATAAGAAAATTCTTCGCCCAGACCGTCGAACTGTCTCGCACACCGGACTGCCTTTTCGATATGAAACTTTCCCTTTTCCGCCATACCGCGCTCCGCATACGCTCTGGCGCACCATAAATGTTCCAGCGCGGCATTTCCCCCAAAGTCCCCCATAAACCCATCGTCAAAAAACGCATCCAGCAGCCGGGTGTAAAACTCATGACCGGCCAGTCCGCCGGCAAAATCCATGTTTTGCAGCACAATGTAAATCAACGATAAAAACTGCAGCAGAAGGTTTTTGTTAAACGCCTCCCCTTCCCCGCCCTCCAGGACGCCTGACAAAAGAATCTCCTGCGACGAAGCGATATGAGCGCTCTTTTGCGCATATTCCCGCGCCTTTTCTTTATTGCCAAGCGCGTTATAGGAAAGGCAGAGCCTCTGGATGGCATTGTCGCGGAGGATCTGGTTCGTCGACTCCCTGAGGATCCTCTCGTCAAGCGCGATCACCTCCTCATATTTCTCCTTTCCATCGTCCGGCTGGAAAAAGAGCGCAAAGGAAAGATTGGATAGGACGTGAAGATCATTCGGAAACTCCTTCCTCGCCTCGCGCCAGAGGGCGATACATTCCGCCATCTTTCCCGCGTTCAGCAGTCTGTAACCCTCCTCGTGATAATGTTCCACACGCTCTTTTCTGCGAATCTCGCCGACCCCCAGCAAATCGTCCACCGTGACGTCATAGTAGCACGCGATCGCGGGAATCAAGGTCAGATCCGGCAGATTTTCTCCCCGCTCCCACTTTGAAACCGTCTGCGCGCTCACCCCGAGATGCACCGCCAGGTCTTCCTGTCTTTTGCCCTGCCTGACGCGAAGCTCCTTTAAGTTTTTGTCGATTGATAATTTCATACTTTCATCCTCCCTCCAGATCAAATGACACATAACATTCAGCCGCCCCGCATCAACAATGCTTTACGAACGGCGCGGTACAGAAAACGCAGTACGGAAAACACGACATAGAAACGAGGTACGGGGAACGCGGCATGGAAAATACGGCATGGAAAACGGCGGCTCGGAACCGCCGCGCTTGAACGGACCCTTAATGTCACTATACCCCATAAAAAGGATAACCTTCAATGACGGCCTCCGCAAATATCCGTTCAAAAATTCGCCCTGGAGGCGAATCCGGGAACCTTTGCCGAGTCGATCTCTCCCCGCGCTGGGTCCACCCGCTACGTCAGACCCGCCCGCCACAGCGCTCTGAATAGGGCAAAAAAACAGAGCATATAGATCATGGACCACTCTATATGCTCTGACATTTGCTCGGATATATACACTGGCATTGTCTTTATTGGGATACGCCATTGATTTGCTGTATGTCTTTATACAACAAATATCGGCTTACTCTTTTGTTTTTCGGCAGGGATCGATCAGGTCAGATGCTTTGCCTGACTCTCCTTTGATCATTCGAATTGCAATTTCTTTCGCGTTTTCTACTGCAGATTCATATCTCATATCTTCCATAACCTTACACATCGCCGCCACTCCTCGTCTCTCCGTAAGTCCCCGCGACAGATTTGGAAAAGAAATAATGAATCCGACCTCTTCTCTATCTTTCAAAATTTTTTAAATATAACATTTTCACCCCTTAGTTCCCTTAAACCAGATGTAATATTGTCTGTAACTTATTTAACTATCCAACATCCGTTCCTATTGGTGCCTTCTCTGATAAGCAAACCGTCTTGTTGCAGTTCCTTAATATCAGATTGTACCTGTTTTCTGCTTAAATGCAATTCATTCATAAGCATTGTCTGTGTCATGGATGGATTTTTCTCCAGCAATGCAAGAATTGCCTGCTTTCTTTCGGCTCCTTTTTGGCTCCTTTTTAGCTCCTTTTCGGCTCCTTTTTGGCTCCTTTTTTGTTCCTTTGCTCCTAAAAAAAACTCATGCACATAAAGCCTGGAAATAAAATAGCTATGATCCTCATCCGTCTCAAATTCAGGCCTGGGAGAACCATTCTCTTCCAAAGCGTTCAAAATCTTCTTGAATCCCGTATTTCTTCCTTCCGTCAAATGCAGTTCTTTCAGGAAATCCCCGATACGGCGATTCCGATACCTGCGGTTTGAGACACGATAATTCTTTAATCCTTCCTGCGTTACGGAACGATCCGGCCCCGGGTAACTTACAATTTCTATCCTGTCTGGCTCCACACGCACTTCAATCGGTTCCCGAACATCATAAGCCCGGTGATATACTGCATTCGACAAAGCTTCCTCTATCGCCGCATACGGATAATTGAAAAAACGGTCTGCCTCCGCCCGATCCGGATGCTTTACCACCCGCTCCGTGATAATGGTATTTTTAATAAATTGCAAGGCGTCTCTAAGCTGCTGATGAATCGGGCCCTTAAATGTATTCTCAATAATGTCATTTCCGCCCAGTCCCTCTGGGAACTGAACAACATCAATCTGTGTATAAGGGAAAAACCTGTCCGGCTCCATGGAAAAAAACATCAATCCCACATTCTTTGGTTTCACATACTCCGGAAGATTACTGATGATATTCATATCACTGCACACTTCCGCAAAATCTCCCGTTATTGTTTTTTCATACAAGGAACTCTTAATCTCTTTCAGGTAATTCTGAATCAGGGTTATATTCAGATCAGACAGTTCTGCCTGATGATTGACCCGATCGTCAAAAGGGACTCTGTTAGCAAGACTGAACAGATCTTTTACTTCATCGTCTGTGGGTTCTACCGTATTGGATGCCTTTCGGATATAATGAATACGTTCTTTGTTGTCCTTAGCCATCGTTTTCGGAGCGGAATACGGCCTGGTATCTCCGCCCGGACACCAGAGAATAAGAAACTGTTTATTCTGATAGGTTTCAACACTAATAATCGGCATATAGGCAGGTCTGAGTAGTTTACATTTCGCATAAATATCTTTCTGAAATGCGTCGATCCTATCAGCAGGGACACCCTGCAGCGGATACACAGGACGCCCATTCTCTTCTTTTACACCAATAATAATATAACCTCCGCCCCAGTTATCAAGGTCATTTGCGAAGGCACAGACTGTCTTCAGGGAGGCTGCAGGATCCCAGCTTTCCTTCAATTCAATTCTTGCCCATTCTACTACATCGCCGGATAATAATGTTTTCATACTTGTTGGAATTGCCATGCAATCACTTCCTTTTCTTCTTTCTAAGAAACTTCGTATTCACAATATTTTACATAAGGAAAATTATATTACTTTTTCCCTAATTATTTATAATTTTCCAAATACATTATTAACATTTGCCTGGTAAATAAACCAGCAAAATTCCATGAACAGCACTTGTCGTCGAAATATGACCGTGCAATTATTATAGCAAATCCCTGTAAATTGGCAACCCATTTTTGATATGCTGCACCATCAAAGCCGCAGAGAAACGCCTAATCACATCTCTGCGGCTTTTAGAACAACCTTCTTGAACTATGGAATTGCTGTGATTTACTTTCTGCTGACCTTCAGGCAGCGGATGGCGTTCAGCACCGCCAGCACCATCACGCCTACGTCCGCGAAGATCGCCATCCACATATTGGCGATGCCGACAGCGCCCAGGATCAGGCAGGCGGCCTTCACCGCCAGGGCAAACACAATGTTTTCGTACACGATGGCGAGGCACTTCCGGGCGATCTTCATGGTCAGGGCGATCTTCGCAGGGTTGTCGTCCATCAGCACGATATCCGCCGCCTCGATAGAGGCATCCGAACCCAGGGCGCCCATGGCGACGCCGATATCCGCCCGTGAGAGGGCCGGGGCGTCGTTGATCCCGTCGCCCACAAAGGCCAATTTTTCGTTCTTTCCTTTCTCCGCCAGGAGCTTTTCGATCCGCTCCACCTTATCTGCGGGCAGGAGGCCGCTGTACACTTCATCGATCCCCAGTTCCTTCGCCACATACGCCGCCACGGACTCGGAGTCCCCGGTGAGCATCACCGTTTTTCTGACGCCGGAGGATTTCAGAGCGGCAATAGCCTCTTTCGCCTGATCCTTGATCACGTCCGAGATCAGGATATAGCCCGCGTAGCTTCCGTCCACCGCCACATGGGCCACCGTGCCGGCCTGGGCACTCTCCGTCCAGGAAAGTCCCAGCTTTTTCATCAGCTTCGCATTGCCGACGGCCACTTCTCTTCCGTCCACCTTCGCGGTCACGCCGTGGCCGCCGATTTCCTCCACATCCGCGACCCTGGCGCTCTCAATTTCCTCCCCGTACGCTTCCTTCAGGCTCTTGCTGATGGGGTGGCTCGAATAATTTTCCGCGTATGCTGCATATGCGAGGAGCGCCCGTCTGGCCTCCTCCCCGGTTTTGCCGGTCTGTTTCTCAAAGGCGGCCTCGGGAAAGATCCCGGTCACCTCAAATTTTCCCTGGGTCAACGTACCGGTCTTGTCGAACACCACATACTTCGTCTGGGCCATGGCCTCTAAATAATTGGAGCCTTTTACAAGGATGCCGCAGGAGGACGCGCCGCCGATGCCGCCGAAGAAACTCAGCGGGATCGAGATCACCAGCGCGCAGGGGCAGCTGATCACCAAGAAAGTCAGCGCCCGGATGATCCAGACGCTCCAGTTCGCAGGGCTCCCCAGAAACAGACGGATCACCGGTGGAAGGATCGCCAGGGCCAGCGCGCCGTAGCAGACCGCCGGGGTGTAATACTTCGCGAAACGGCTGATAAAATTCTCGGACCGGGATTTCTTCATGCTGGAATTTTCCACAAGGTCCAGTATCTTGGAGACTGTGGATTCCCCAAATTCCTTCGTCGTGCGGATCTTTAAGAGCCCCGTGAGGTTCACGCATCCGCTGATGACATCCTCCCCCTCCCTCACGGAGCGGGGAACGCTCTCCCCGGTCAGCGCGCTGGTGTTCAGGGTGGAGTTTCCGGAAATGACCACGCCGTCGATGGGGATCTTTTCGCCGGGCTGGACTACGATCTCCGAACCGATCTCCACCTCGTCCGGGTCCACCTGCTCCAGCTTTCCATCCTCGCCCTCGATATTGGCGTAATCCGGGCGGATGTCCATCAGCGCCGTTATATTTTTGCGGCTCCTGCCCACCGCCACCGACTGAAAGAGTTCGCCCACCTGATAAAAGAGCATCACGGCGACGCCCTCCGTAAACTCTCCCTTCCCGCCGGTCATCTCCTCATAGACGGCCAGCGCCATGGCTCCCACCGTGGCCACCGCCATCAGAAAGTTCTCGTCGAAAACCTCTCCGTTTTTGATCCCCAGAAACGCTTTCCTTAAAATGTCATATCCGATCACAAAATAGGGGATCAGGTACAGCGCGAACGCCAGAAGTCCCCTGACCGGCAGAAATTGCAGCGCTATGAGGAGCGCCGCCGCGATGAGGATCCTGTATAAGACCTTCTTCTGCTTTTTTGTCATAATGATCCGCCCCTCCCGATGAATTTTCCCATGACATTCCTGTCCCTTCCGCGCCCTTTGCCCGCAGAGCACTGGGCCCGGTCCGGGCTTTTAGTCCAGGAAGATCTCACAGTCGCTCTCCACCTTTTTGCAGGCTTTCCGGACATTCTGCATGACGGCAGCCGCATCCGCTCCCTCCGCAAAGGCCACTTTCATCTTCTGGGTCATAAAGCTCACGGTTGCCTCCGCAACACCTTCCACCGCTTTCGCGGCCTCCTCCATCTTCAGCGCGCAGTTTGCGCAGTCCACTTCGATCTGATAGGTCTTCTTCATTCCTGTTCCCTCCGGTCATTTATTTTTACATATGAACCATTGTTCATATGTTTATATTACCATATTCTATGCGGTTGTCAAGAGATTTTACACAAAAAAATCCTCCTTTCAGAAGGATTTGTCAGGGACATCTTGCAAAGCATCTAAAAATGCCCGAAAATGATCAGACCTATATCTTTTTAAATTCCTTATTCAATTCTGTCAGCAAAACAAACAGTTGTGTCGGTTTCTGCATATTCCATCCCCATACTGTAAAAGCATGCGCAAAGGAATTCAGATATCTTTCTTCTCTGGGAGGAAATTGTCTGTTGTCAATCATCCCTAAAAGTCGGTTTAGTTCCGGCAAAATGACATTATTTAATTCCTCTTCTGTACTTTCGCCTGATATTCCCTTTTTTCTGTTTTCTAATTCCTCATTACAGATTCTTATAGCCTGTAATACTTTTTCTCTAAATGCGTTCATGGGCGAACCTCCCAGTCCCCAGCCTGCCCTTTGATCGTTCCGGCTCCATAGG
>CANQCF010000096.1 GCA_947589505.1 uncultured Acetatifactor sp.
CAAGAGCTTAACCAGGAGAGAGACGGGGAAGTGAAACGGAGAGAAGAGGAGTTCAGTGTTCGGTTTTGAGGGTGCAGACCCGAAGATGTCTGCACTCTTAGGTTTGGCCCAGTGGCTCAGTTGGTTAGAGCGCCGCCCTGTCACGGCGGAGGTCGTCGGTTCGAGCCCGATCTGGGTCGTTTTATGGGGTCTTAGCTCAGCTGGGAGAGCATCTGCCTTACAAGCAGAGGGTCATAGGTTCGAGCCCTATAGGCCCCATTTCCTTTCGATAGTATGGTTTGCCGATATGGCTCAATTCTTGACAATAGCCGCATGGCTATTGTAGGCAGAGCAGCTGATTACAAATCAGCTGAAGTGAATACGCCGATATGGCTCAATTCTTGACAATAGCCGCACGGCTATTGTAGGCAGAGCAGCTGATTACAAATCAGCTGAAGTGAATACGCCGATATGGCTCAATTGGCAGAGCAGCTGATTTGTAATCAGCAGGTTGAGGGTTCGAGTCCCCCTATCGGCTCTGTAAAGCCTATAATTTATATGGATGGATTCCCGAGTGGCCAAAGGGGACAGACTGTAAATCTGCTGCACAATGCTTCGGTGGTTCGAATCCACCTCCATCCACTTTCGCCTGTATCTTTTTTGCAGGTGGGGCATATAATAAAGATATAACGCGGGGTGGAGCAGTCTGGAAGCTCGTCGGGCTCATAACCCGAAGGTCATAGGTTCAAATCCTGTCCCCGCTACGCAAAGCGGACAGCGCAAGCGCTGTAAGCTTTATGCCCAGATAGCTCAGTTGGTAGAGCGGAGGACTGAAAATCCTTATGTCACTGGTTCGATTCCGGTTCTGGGCATTAAAAAAGACTGTCGCGGCAAGAAATTTTGCAGACAGTCTTTTTTATTCTTATATCATAAGCAGCGGCTGTGGCTACTTTTTCTGCATGGAGAAGGAAAAGGAATAGCTTGCAGTTTTGCCATTTTCCTGCCAGAACATTCCAATGGAAGAAATGGGCGTATATCCGGAATAGACAATCTCACAGTCGATCCTGATTCCGTTTATTGTGCAGGAAAAACTTTCATAGGGATTTTCCAGGATCCACTCAATCAGTTCTGCCACGTCTTTTACCGGCAAGTCCGCTTCCCCTGTATCTGTTTCTGTCAGATTCGAATTTCCACGGTTTATTTCAGATACATTGTCTGCTGATATGCTGTCCTTGCTCTGTGCCTTGACGAAAGAAAGGATGGACAGCGCCATTTCGCCCGTATAGCTTGGCACCCACTGGCCGCTGAGCTGTTCACCCGCGAAAACTGTGCCAGAGGATTTGCTGTCGCTGTTTAATGTAAGATGAAATTCCATGCCAGTCATCTCGCCGTTTTCTTCTGTAAAAAGGAAGTGGGGTTCTGTGTGTCCGCCTACATATATGATATTTGTGTCTTCGCTGTCCTGAGAGATCCAGTGGCCCTGGGAATCTAGTTTTCCATAGGAATTCAGTTGGTAATATTTCGCGTATTGGTTGTAGTTTTCGCAGAACTGCGCTGTGGAGATATTGCCCCGATGTCTTGGAAGCTCCGCCGCCCACGCCGTCAGATACATCAGAAGAAATAGGGCGGCGCAGGCCGCAGCGAAAACGAAGATCCGCCATTTCCGCCGGTCTTTCAGGACGAGCACGGAATCATAATCCCACTCCAGAGTTTCGCCGTTTTTATATGTTTGATAAGATTTCCAGAGTCGCACAAGGTTCCAGATCGGGATGCAGAGCCCAAGACCCAGGAAAAATACCGATTTTGTCCGGGCCAGAGCCTCCTGATAGGTCAGACGCCGTTCGTAATTACTTTTCACCTGCAATCCGAAAATGGCTTTTCCGATGGTTGTTCCAAACAGGGAGAGCTGAAAGGGTTCCAACAAAAAGGTCAGTAAGATCACGACGGCCAGGTTCGCCAGATCCCACTGTTGGCCCCGATAATAAGTGTTAATGTGTAGGACGAGCAGCAAAAAGGCTTCCCAGAGAAAAAAGTACAGGCTGGCGTCAAAAAGTCTGGCAAACAAACGGCGGAAAGGGGCGTAGGGAACCTCGACGGCGTCTTCCTCGAGAAGAAATGAGACCTGTGATGTTTCTTCTAGGGTTTTTAAGTAGCGTCTGGCATTCAGCGTCTGATACTGCACGCCGTCTTTCTTCATTTTTTCACACAGACCACATGCCGCCTGGGTTTCGGCCTGCTCCGCCTGTAATTGGACGAGCCGGGAGCTTAAGACGTCCAAAAGAGCCCGTTCGCCTGACTGCATCGCTTTGATATCATCGAGAGAGACGTGAAGGAAACGCAGAAGCCGGATCCGCTCCAGAATTTCCAGATCTTCTTCCGTGTAATCGCGGTATCCGTTGGACCTGCGTTCCGGGTTTAACAATCCCTCGGACTCATAAAAGCGGATATTCGCGCGTGTCATGCCGGATGCGGTTTCTATTTCTCTGATCGTCATGGTTACACCCCCTGCTTTGAAATGAATCAAAATTTAGAACTTTTCTAATGCTGACCTGAAATTTGAAATTCCAGCCTGCATTCCTATTTTTTCCAATATCTGATAAATGGCTGGACTGTTTTCTTAATATCATGATACACTATAAAGAGACTTTACAGTCAAGTAAAATGTTAAAAGTCAATTGATATAATTGCAGAAATAAACTTGATGGTAACACGGGGTAAGCTATGACAAAGATACTTTTGGTGGAAGACGACAAAGAAATTGTGGAAAACCTGACGGCGTTTCTGGCGAAGGAAGGATACGAAGTCCGCAGTGCCCCAGGACAGACGGAGGCGCTGGGGGCAATGGCCGCCGGACCGGTGGACCTTGTACTTTTGGATATTTCATTGTCGGAGGGAAACGGGTTTGCGGTCTGCAAGGCGATCAAATCGGATTATAACGTTCCTGTAATCTTCCTCACAGCTTCCGGCGACGAGTTCAGCACCGTCACCGGCTTTGAGCTGGGGGCGGACGATTACATTGCGAAGCCGTTTCGGCCCCGGGAACTGCTCTACCGGATCAGAAATGTCCTGCGTCTGACGGGGGGAGCCGGGTCGGTCATCCGCCTTGGCGACATCACGGTTGATACCGTCAAGGGGATCACTGCCAAAAACGGGAAGGATCTGTATCTTTCCGCCTTGGAATACCGGTTGCTGCTGGTCTTTCTGAATAACAGGGGTGCTGTGCTCTCCCGGGCCCAGCTTTTGGAAGCCATCTGGGATATCGCGGGGGAGTTTGTGAATGACAACACGCTCACCGTTTATATTAAACGTCTGCGGGAGAAGATCGAGGAAGATCCCCAGGACCCGAAGCTGATCAAAACGGTCCGGGGGCTGGGTTATAAGGTGGATGTCTGATGAAATTTTTACGAAACAGGGAAATCTGCAGAACGCTCCTCTGCCAGCTTGTTCTGTCCGCCGCCGCGGTGACTGCGGCCTGGTTCTGGGATCGGCGCTTCGGCTGGTTTACGCTGCTGTTGTCGCTGCTTTTCCTTCTGATCCATACCGGCGCCACCTATCGGCGGTACCGCCGCATCTATGAGCTCTCCGCAGATATCGACCGTATTCTGCACGGCGACGGCGTCAAGGTGATGCTGGGCGATTATCAGGAGGGGGAGCTTGGGATCCTTCAGAGCGAGATCCATAAAATGACGGAGCGTCTGCGGGAACAAAGGGCGCAGCTCCAGGAGGACAAGGTGTATCTTGCGGATCTGATCGCCGATATCTCCCACCAGATCCGCACGCCGCTGACCTCCGCCAATCTCCTGCTCTCCTTTCTCTCCGAGCCGGAGGTGGAGGACAGGCGCCGGGTGGAGCTGGCGCGGGAACTGATGGGACTGCTCTCCCGCATCGAATGGCTGGTCACCGCGCTGCTCAAGCTGTCAAAGCTGGAAGCGGGTACGGTACAGTTCCAGAAAGAAACCATCCCTGCAGAGCGGCTGATCCGGGATGGCACAGCGTCCCTCCTTGTTCCCATCGAGCTGAGGGAGCAGAGGCTTGTGATAAAGGCCGAGGGCAGCTTCACCGGCGACGTGGCGTGGACGGCGGAGGCGATCGGCAATATCGTGAAAAACTGTATGGAGCATACGCCGGGCGGCGGGACCATCGAGATCACGGCGCAGGAAAACCCGCTCTATACCGAGATCACGGTGGCGGACACCGGCAGCGGGATCGACGCTGGGGACCTGCCGCATATCTTTGAGCGCTTCTATAAGGGGAAGCAGTCGGACGAAAAGAACTTCGGCATTGGACTAGCCCTTGCCAGAACGATCATCATGTCCCAGAACGGGACTGTTAAAGCGGAAAACCGATCGCCGGGAGGTGCTCTGTTTACCATCCGGTTTTATAAGGGAACCATATAACAGCGGAGAGGAGCCGGCCCGGCGGGAACGGCTCCTTTTCTGATCAAGTGACGTTTTTGTTATTTTGGAGTCACCGGCCTGTCACCCTGACGAGGTAACATTATTCTAAAAAGCGGAATCTGGCGGCGGTCATCCCCAAGAACCATCCCAGCCGTTGGCAGGGCTGCCTGGGCAGAACTTCCATAAGCCTGTTGGTGTACTGACTGCCTGAGTAGGATTTCAACAAGTAAGTCGGCTTACCTTCAAGGGTTTTCACAGCCGACGGTGGGACTGTACGGGTGAAGTATTGAAAAAACGGCCATGTTTCCGCAGGATCAAGAAAGGAGTTTCCACATGGAAATATTGAGAGTAGAAGATCTCTGCAAGACCTATGGCAAGGGCGAAAATCAGGTGAGGGCGCTGGACCATGTCTCCTTTTCCGTAAATAAGGGAGAGTTTATCGCGATCATCGGTCCCTCCGGATCGGGAAAATCCACCCTGCTCCACATTCTGGGGGGCGTGGATAAGCCCACGGGCGGCAAGGTGTATATGGACGGCTGCGATGTATATGCCCAGAACGACGAGCAGCTTGCCATCTTCCGCCGCCGGCAGGTGGGGCTGATCTATCAGTTTTACAACCTGATCCCCGTGCTGAACGTGACGGAAAACATCACGCTCCCGGTCTTGATGGATGGCCGGAAAGTCAACGAAGACCGGCTGAAGGAGCTTCTGACCACGCTGAAGCTCACCGGTCGTGAGAACCATCTGCCGAATCAGCTCTCCGGCGGGCAGCAGCAGAGGGTGTCCATCGGCAGGGCACTGATGAACGCGCCTGCTGTTGTCCTGGCGGATGAACCCACGGGAAATCTGGACTCCAAAAACAGTCAGGAGATCGTGGAACTGCTGAAGCTCTCCAACAAAAAATATGAACAGACGCTGATCATCATCACCCACGACGAGAGAATCGCACTGCAGGCGGACCGCATCCTTTCCATCGAAGACGGACGCATTATGCGAGACGAGGTGATCAGCAGATGAATGTATTTCACAAAGTAACGATTCAGTCCTTAAAGAAAAACAGGGTTCGGACGCTGGTCACCATCGTCGGGATCATTCTTTCCGCGTCAATGATCTGTGCGGTGACGACCTTTGCAGCCAGTATGCAGAACTATGCGGTGAAAGACCGGATCTATGCGGCAGGAAACTGGTACGGCAGGTCCCTGGGAAAGGATCTTGGGACTTATGAGATGATCCGGGACAGCGGAAAGATCGAGGGAGCCGTTTATCTTCAGGAGCTCGGGTACGCCGTGGCGGAGGGCTGTAAGAACGAGCTCAAGCCTTATATTTACCTGTTGGGGGCCGGAGACGGCGCAGAGGACTTCCTGCCGGTCCATATCACCTCCGGAAGGTTCCCCGAGACTTCTGATGAGATCCTGCTGCCCGAGCATCTGTATGCCAACGGTGGGGTCCAACACTCCATCGGCGAAAAGCTGACCCTCCCTCTCGGACAGCGGGTGTGGGAGGGCGATACGCTGACCCAGGAGACTCCCTACCAGGAAGAAACGGATGGCTCCGGCGGGGAGACGCTTCAGGTCCGGGAGACCCGGGTTTATACCGTCGTCGGTTTTTATGAACGGCTGTCCTGGAGGATCGAGGACAGGATGGCGCCGGGCTACACGGCCCTCACCGCTGCGGACGAAGAGATCTCCCCGGATGATGTCGTGGACGTGTATTTCCGGACGAAAAAACCCAACGATATTTACAACTTTATGTCGCAGAATGACCTGGGCGGGGATACGAACCGGGATCTGCTGATGGTTCTGGGAACCTTCCGGTTTGACGGCTTCAGCACGATGCTTTACAGCCTCGCGGCCATTGTGACCGCGCTCATCATGTTCGGCTCCGTGGCCCTGATCTACAACGCGTTCTCCATTTCCGTGTCGGAGCGCACAAAACAGTTTGGTCTGCTGTCCTCCGTGGGCGCTACAAAGAAACAGCTGAAGCGGATGGTTTTATTTGAGGCGCTTGTCGTCAGCGCCGTGGGCATCCCCCTGGGTATTCTGGCGGGGATCGGCGGGATCGGCGTCACGATCTTTTTTATCGGCAGCAGGTTCCGTTCCATTGGCTTCCATGGGGATCTGACCCTGAGTGTTTCTCCGCTTTCCATTGGGATCGCGGCGGTGGTATCCCTCATCACCGTTCTGATCTCCGCCTGGATCCCCTCTAAGAGGGCCACGAAGATTTCCGCGGTGGAGGCCATCCGCCAGAACCAGGATATCACTTCAAAAAATAAGAAGGCCGGGACGTCTAAGCTGACTTACAGGCTGTTTGGCCTGCCGGGGGTCCTTGCCGCCAAGCACTATAAGCGCAGCCGCAAAAAATACAGGGCTACGGTGCTGAGCCTGTTTATGAGCATTGTGCTGTTTGTCTCGGCCTCCGCCTTTACCGAATATCTGACAATGATGGTGTCCAACGGCTTAGAGTCTGTGGACTACGATCTGGTCTATCAGGTCTATCCCGAGGAATGGAACGGCTTATCCCCGGATGAGCTGCTGGACCGGATACGGACGGTAAGCTCCGTCACCGACGCCGCCTACGCCCGTGAGCGGTATGGAGGCAATGTGAAGATCCGGTCGGAGTATCTGACGGAGAGAGGGGCCGATTATTTAAAAAAGAATCTGTCGCAGAACGCGGAGGACTCTCAGCTCAATATTTACCTTCGGATCTCCTTTGTGAACGACGAGACTTATAGAGAAGTGCTGAAGAAGCATGGGCTGAGCGAGGAAACATATATGGATCCGGAGCATCCCCTGGCCCTGGCGCTGGACGGCATGACGCAATTTAACCTCTATACCCAAAAGTACGAAACATTAAAGATCTTCAGCCGGAATGAATTTGAGGTGGAGTTTTATGAAGATAAGAAGATACCAGGCTATTTCATTTATGACATTGACAGCGACGACAGCGGGAATCTCGTATATCGCTATATGAAAGAAGATACGCAGTATGAAGACGGTGAGTTCATCGATCTGACGCAGCAGGAGGCGACGCAGAAGTATGTTCTCAGCGTCGGAAAAGTAATTACAGAAAAGCCGGACTATATCCGCAGCCTTTCCGATTTCCATCTCCTGTACCCCTTGAGTCTTGCCAATGCGGTCTTTCCGGATTTTGACGTAAACGCCAAGGACGCCTGCTATTATACGATCCAATCCAGCTCGCATGCGGAAAGCTATGAAGCCATAAAGACCGTGCTGAGCGAAAGCGGATTGAGCTACCAGAATCTGTTTGATATGGCGGCGGTGGAGGAATCCGATCGGAACACGGTGCTGATCATCCGGGTGTTTTCCTACGGATTTATCGTGCTAATCTCCCTGATCGCGGCGGCGAACGTCTTCAACACCATCTCTACGAACATCGCTTTGAGGCGGAGGGAATTTGCCATGCTGAAATCGGTGGGAATGTCGGGCAGAGGCTTCAGCCGCATGATGAATTATGAGTGCCTTTTGTACGGCTCCAGGGCTCTTCTGTACGGACTTCCGGTTTCCTGCGGGGTCACCTGGCTGATCTATCTGGCAATCATGGAAGGCTACGAGACTACCTTCCGCCTGCCCTGGGCGGCCATCGGGATCGAGGTGCTCAGCGTGTTCCTGGTGGTGTTTGCCACCATGCTGTACGCCATGAGCAAGGTAAAGAAGGAAAATCCCATCGACGCCCTGAAAAATGAGAATCTGTAACCTTTACTCCATCCTTAGACCCGCATTGGGAGCTAAGGATGGAGCTTTTTTTTATTGGGATCAGAGGATCCCGCCGGCAACCTTTTTCGCGTTTCAGATTGAAATGAACTGTTTTCTGTGGTATGATGGAGACAGTTTAAGGGAAAACAATTCGAATCGACAGCGCGCTGCGGCAGAAAAATCGAAGGCCACAGGCGCATGCCTGCGATTACCGGATCCTGCCTTATATTTTGTCAGGATCTGGGAAGAATAGAAAAAGACAGGAAGAGACGAAGGAAATCCAGAAAGGATCAGGGGATCATGAGAGAAGAATGTGCTTACAGCGAATTTGACAGGAAAGAGGGCCTGCACTTTGACTCAAAGGTAGTGCACGGGGCGCTGGGCTGCGAACCCATCACGGGGGCGGTCAGCTTTCCGATCTTCCAGACCGCTACGTTCCGCCATAAGACCTTTGACGTTTCCACAGGCTATAATTATTCCCGCTTGCAGAACCCGACCCGTCAGGAGCTGGAGAGGACCATGGCGATCCTGGAGAACGGCGCGGAGGGCTTTGCTTTTACCAGCGGACAAGCTGCCAATATGGCGGTTTTTAACCTGTTGAACAACGGGGATCACGTGATCCTCTGCGATGATATCTACGGCGGTACTTTCCGTATCTGCGACGAGATCTTTACGAAATTTAACTGTGAGTTTACTTATGTGGACATGTCCTATCTGGAGAACGTGAAGAAGGCGCTCCGGCCGGAGACGCGGATGATCTTCCTGGAGACCCCTACGAACCCCATGATGAAAGTGGCGGATATCCAGGAGATCGCAAAGATCGCTAAGGAAAACAACTGTATCTTTGTGGTGGACAACACGTTCCTCACCCCCTATTTTCAGAGACCGCTGGATCTGGGGGCGGATATTGTGGTCCACAGCGGGACAAAATATCTTACCGGGCACAATGACGTGCTGGCGGGTATCGTCGTGGTGAAGGATCCGGCGATGATCCCGTTTTTCCAGGGACAGATCAAGTCCATGGGGGCGCAGCTGGCTCCCTTCGACTGCTGGCTGGTGCTCCGGGGACTGAAAACGCTCTCTCTCCGCATGCGGCAGCATGACGAGAATGCCAGAAAGGTGGCTTATTGGCTGAGGACCCAGCCGAAGGTGAAAAAGGTCTACTACGCGGGCTTTGAGGACCATATCAATTATGCGGTGAGCCGGAAACAGTCCACAGGTTTCGGGGGAATGATTTCCTTTGAGCTGGACAGCGAGGAGACCGCGCAGAAACTTTTGTCCAACGTCAACCTGGTGCTGTTCGCGGAGAGTCTGGGCGGCACGGAGACCCTGATCACCTATCCCTGGACCCAGACCCATGAGTCCATCCCGGACGACACGAAGATGGCGCTGGGGATCACCAAGAGCTTTGTACGGATCTCCATAGGCATCGAGAATGTGGACGACATTATCGCGGATCTTGAACAGGCGCTGAAGTAGAGCGGAGAGGATATCGTGGGAGGGCAGCAAAAATCCCTGGTATAGCAATCCAACGTGGGGAGGAGCAGGAGTTCTTGCTCCTTCCAAGTTTGTGTGACATGGGGAGAATCCGGAAACGGATCAGAAGAGCTGTGGCACATTGGTTCCTGATGTGATGTCAGAACTCAGGCAACAGATGAAAGAAACAGTTGTCAGATGTAAGGAATAGTTGGCAGACATAAGGAACAGCTGGCAGACACAAGGAACAGTTGGCAGATGAAAGAAACAGCTGGCAGGTATAAGAAATAGTTGGCAGATGTAAGGAACAGTTGGCAGGTGTAAGGAATAGTTGGCAGACGTAAGGAATAGTTGGCAAGTGTAAGAGACAGTTGGCAGACGTAAGGAACAGTTGACAGGTGTAAGAAATAGTTGGCAGGCGTAAGGAACAGTTGCAGGTATAAGAAATAGTTGGCAGATGTAAGGAACAGCCTGCAGGTGTAAGGAACAGCCGGCAGGTGAAAGGGTCAGGTAACAGGATGGGTATTCGGTTTACAAAGATGCATGCTTATGGCAACGATTATGTGTATATCGACGCCATTCATCAGGAGCTGGAGGACTTAAATGAGCTGGCGAAAAAAGTTTCGGACCGGCATTTCGGGATCGGTTCGGACGGCATGGTGCTGATCTGTCCCTCGGAGAC
>CANQCF010000097.1 GCA_947589505.1 uncultured Acetatifactor sp.
CGGTCATCATGATCGAATAAGTCTCCAAAACCGGCTCATAGCCCTTTTTCCCGTTCTCACGCCCCCTCTTTGTCAGTTCCAATATTTTAGAAAAGATCGGCGCAGTGAAATCACAGGTGTTGTTCTCCCAGTCGATGATCCCCCAGAGGTCTTCCGACCCCTTCAGGAAATACTCCAGGATATACCTTCCAATGACTTGAGGACCCAGCAGGGAGCCTTGTCCCGGATACTCCAGGAGCATATCCACCAGCCCCTCCAGATCCTTCGGCATTTCCCTGTCCCCCAGGACCTCCTGGGACAGGCAGTAGTTCTTGACGATCGAATTTATGCACACCTCATAGATCCGGTCTCCGGAAACACCGGGAGCATACCCGGGAAAGTAATTTTCCTCCGTGATCCCGCTCTCCTCCAGGTAAGGCGTCAGATCCACCAGAGTGCCGCTGTCCATGATCTCCTGGCTCAGGGGAAAGACGTCTTCCGTCATAAGATCCGGTCCGTTCCCTGCTCCCACCTCTACCAGCAGCCGGTCCCGCATGGTCTGCAGTTCCTCCCCATAGGAACAAGTTTCCAGCTCCACCCGGTATTTTTTGTTCGCCATGTTAAATCGCGATACCAAAAGCTCATACTGGCCTTTATCGGATCCATAGGTCCTTGCCGTCACAAGGGTGATCACGATCCGTTCGTCCTCTTTCGATTTTTCCGGCTCCTGAGCCGCAGACTCCCGGGCTTCCGACGGCTCCGACTCCGGTTCCGGTTTCCAGGGTTCCGAGCTCTCGTCGTCCGCATGATAATAGATCTCTATCTCCGAGGGCTCCGGCTGGGAAACTTCCCGGGGGCCGCAGCCGGAGAAAAGAACCAGCAGCGTCAGCAGCAGACACGTTCTTCTAAAACAGCTTTTCTTTCTTTTCATGAAAATGTCCCTCCTGATACAATTTTTTATGTAAATCATAGCAAAGAACCCAGGAATCCTCACAGACGTCGGATCCGATCGGATCCCCGGGATAACTTTCATATCAGCAGTACAGCTTATTCAAGCATTGCAAAACCTAATGCAGTTGGTAGTGACACTTTTCACAAAAAATAGTTCCCGGCTGCTGCTTATGATTTTCGGTTATCAATACATTAGAATGAATTATAGAAAGGTATTCCACAGACTGTATGGAAGGTCACCATGGAGCTTGATAACAATGACCTGTACAAGTATATAGGCAGAAACATTAAACTGCTTCGAATGTAAATCCTATTGGTCTGGCGCTCTTTGTAGAGACATACGCATTTCCTCAATAAAAATCGGCGGACTTTCTGTATTCACATCTCCTTTTGATTATACTATTTTCTGTTCTCCGTGCCGCGAATGAGCAAAATTAGCGGCGATTCCGACATAATTAATTTTAACTGTAAAAAAGTTAGAGACGATTGCTTACCACCAAATTTTATTTCGTGGCCGGAATGATCGGAAGTTTTAAGATTTTATTAATGTTGTTTAAGACATTATTAATGTTTTTTGTAGTCGGTTGACAGAAATGTTGTCCGGGATTATCGTAATTATAACGAAGGCTTCGAAACAGTTCCTATGGACGAGATCAAGGGGTTTAAGAAGGGAGACAACTATGAAAAAATGCTGCGGAAAAATCATGTTTTCCATACTTATTTTGTTGTTTCTGCTTGCGGGATGCGGGAAAGCCGTCACAGAGGAAGGAGTGAAGGAGAGCGACACTTCCTCGGAAAGCGGGGCGGGTATCCCCGCGGAACTCCCGGAGATCGACCTTTCTTTTTTGCAGGAGAGCGGTTTTCGTGACAATACGATGGACGCTTATATGGCGGTTTCCTCTCAAAGGCTGGAGCTTTCCCGGCCGGATGGCGAGATCGGCGGATCGACGCGTTTTGTCCTCACAGGGGATGAGGGCCTGGCTTTTCAAAGGCACCTGCTCCGGTCCGCTGAAGAAAGCTGGGACGAGATCGAGTGTGTGACGTCGGAGGGAGACAAGAAGGCTGTGCGCCTGGACTATGAGAGGGAAGACGAGCTGTTCCGCCAGGCGTTTGCCCTGGGAACGACTGCGGACAGCGGCCGTTTTCTTGTGGAATACCTGGAAATGGGAGAAAAGGAGGATGGTTCGGATCTCTACCGTTACTATCTCCGGGAGCTGGATGAAAACCTGGAGAGTACGGGAAAGAGCATGGAGCTGGGATTTCTGGAAGGGGATCGATTATATTTTTTGGATGAGTTTCTGAGGGATCCACAGGGGCGAGTCCACATGCTCCTGTCTAAAAACGATGATAATAATAAAAATAAATATGTCATGACGTCCCCGGAGGGTGAACTGCTTCTGGAGTATGAGTTTGACGAGGGGGAGGGTCATGGGGACGGACTTGCCCTTCTTCCCGACGGAACGGTCAGCATCCGGGTTTCCCGGGTCCAATTCAAGGATGGTAATACAGTAGATAAAGAGTGGAACGAGCTGTGGCTCCTGGACCCCGAGGGCGGCGAACCGAAGCTGTGGTCTTCCATAGAAATATCCTCTCAGGCGAATACCCTTTTCTTTTCGGACTATGAGCGGTATGACGAGGAACACCTCCTGCGCGTCGACCGTACGGGACTGTATCTCTGCGACAGGGAGGGAAACCATCCGGAATACCTCTATCAGTGGAGGACACACGGGATCAGTATCAATGAACTCAGAGAGGTCCGGATGCAGGAGGACAAGGGGATCTCGCTTCTCTGTTCGGACGAAGAAGGGGAGTTTTTCCTGAAGCTGGAACCGGTCACGGAAAAGCAGGAGATTCGTCGGATCACACTGGCGGCGCCGGTCAGTAAAAGAAATGCTTATTCCACCGTTGTCGCGGAATTTAACAAGCGCTATCCGGCCTATCATGTGGATCTGAAGACGGACTATGAGGAAGCGGCGCTCCTAACGGAACTGATCTCCGGGAAGGGCCCGGAGCTGATCGATACCTCCCTCGTAGGGCTGGAGGATCACACGAACCTGTGGCTTCCCCTGGACGGTATTTTCGAACAATTGGGGCTTACGGAGGAACTCTACCCTAAAGCCATGGAGCTGGGGAAGGCTGACGGAAAGCTGTACGGGATCGTCTCGAACTTTGAGCTGGCGACGGCAGTGACAGCGGACAAGAGCCTGAAAGACTGGGATTATGAGACGTTTCTGGAGAGAGTCCGGAAAGGGGATATGAAGTATGTTTATGACAGTTACAAGGAAGACGGGGGCCTGGGATTTCTGGAATGGTTTTTGTGCCACAGTCTGAAGGACAATTACCTGATCGACGTCCAGGAGAAAAAGACCATCTTCCGGACGGAAGCATTTCAGGAGATCCTGGATCTTGCGGAAACGTACTGCCCCTATGGCGAGAATGTCCCCGGCGAGGAGGGGCTTCTGGAGGGTGATGTGCTCTGCAATGTCGTATATATCCGCAGGCCGGAGGATATCGCGTATTACCGGGTGCGTTACGGGGATTCCCTGGAGTTTGTGGGCTTTCCTGCCGGGGATGGCTCCCGACAGTATGTGATGGGAGATTCCGCCATAGCGATCCGCGGGACGGCGGAGAAGGAGGACCTGGAGCTCGCCCTGCTGTTTTTTGATCATATGCTTTCCGCGGAGGCCCAGAGGAAGGCGGCGAAGGACACCGCTTTTGCCCTGAGCGTCCGGAAGGATATCTTACAGGAGCAGATCGATGCCATGAATGAGGAAACGCTGATCCGGGGCTATGGCACGGGACAGGGCGTTCCCCTGGGAGACAAGCTGGACAGGGAACAGGATGAAAAGACCCTGTACGGACTTCTGGAGCAGGCCGTGCCCTGGGAGAGCTTCCCTCCGGAGCTGGAAACGATCCTAGCGGAAGAACTGGGGCCATACTTCGCGGGGACGGCGGAACGGGCAGAAATGATCAACAGGCTGGATAACCGGGTACAGCTCTATCTGAATGAGAGAAAATAAACGCGAAAAGCGCTGGAATGAGTATGGGACGCAGAGAGACGGAGTCCTGGGGGACCGGCTCCGCTGGGGGCGTCATAAAATACTGTTGAACAATATAGACAAATATTGTAAAATAGAGGTGTGATTTTTGGTGATTTGTTCCTGACGCCGAGGCTTTGTACAAAAGCGGTTTCGGCTAAGGAACGAAGTAATTACAACAGTACAAAATAGGAAAAATGCGCAGTCCGAATGTTGCGTTGGGTGTGAGACCGGAGTGATTGCATCAGCGCAAAATGTTCGATCCGGATTTGCGAGAGGGGAGCTGCCTGTGAAAGCTGAAAGCATAAAGGGAATGTCATGGAAGAAAAGCGGTGCGGTCAGTCTCATCCGCTGTCTTGCGTTCTGCCTTGCCGTCTCTCTGCTTGCGGCATGCGGAAAGAGGGAAGGTCAGGGAACTGGCACGGAAGAGGCGGGAGTTCCGGATTCCGGGCAGCTCTATTGTCATTTCCAGGAGACGGCCCTTCCCGCCTATGAGGGTATTCCCAATGTATTTGAGCAGGAATACACGGTGTCCGGGAATGTCTCGCGGCTGTGCGGCGACATTTTCTATCATTGTATCCAGTATTCTACTGTGGAGGAACCCTTTCAGCAGAAAAACTATATTCAGGTCCTGAAGCCGCCCTATCAGGATTGGGAGACGGAGGAGGTCGGTTCCGGCAGGGATGTCCCGGTGAGCATTCTGGGCGAAACGGAAGGAAAACTGGTCATTTTGATGCGGGAAGATGTGCTTGGAGAAGACCGGCAGAAGGGGCAGGAAGATCAAGGCGGTCAGGAAGATCCGGGAACTCAGACGGATCAGGAAGAATACGAAGACGGGAATGATTCCGAAAAGAGCACGAAGGATCAGGGAGCCCGGGAGGAGGATGATTCGTGTACTTATTATCTCGCGCTCTGGCAGCCGGGGACGAAGAGCCTGGAGCGAGTGCCTGACAGTGGTTACGAGGGGGAAAAGGGGGAGTTTTCGGCCGACGGGGAATTTTTCCTGACCTCCGCCGGGGAGACTGTCTATTATGATTATTGGAGACAGGGAACTGTTGCTCTGTACGATGAACAGTTTCACCTGAAAGGAGAAAAAAACCTGGGAGAAGATGTCCGTGTCTGTGGGATCCTTCAGGATCCGGAGAACGGCAGGCTCCTGTGGTACGGCATGAGGGACGGAAAGGCGGGAGTCTGGGAGCTGGAGGACGGAACGCCGGTGCTGAAAGGCGGTCAGACTCTCGAAAGGGTAAACGCGGGAAACTTTCACGGGGTCTATGACGCGGAAGGAGTTCTGTACCTGGCGGACGGCCGATTCCTCTGGCGTGTGGAGGATGGGGAGGCAGAGGAAGCCTGCAGTTTCTTTGACAGGGATTACCCCATGACGACGCTGTATACGATGGAAGCTTCAGAAAACGGTGGTCTGCTCCTGCGCATTCAGTGCGCGAAGGAGCTGCTGCTGCGGATCGAGGAAAATCAGGAACCCCTGCCGGAAAAGCAGGAGATCATTATCGCGTCAAAGACTCTTTACAACGCCCTCGAGACAGCGATCGGGGAATTCAACAGGATGAGCGAGCGGTACCGGGTAAAGGTGGAATACCCTTACGACCCCTACGGTCCCATGCCGGCAGACGCAGGTGAACTTTCAGCGGAATTCTGGAGAAAGCTGCAGATGGAGTTCTCTGCCGGCCGGGGGCCGGATCTGTATCTGAGCAGCAGTTATTCCAGGGAGATAACGGCTCTGGCGGAAGAGGGATATCTGCAGAGTCTGGAAGGCGTCCTGGAGGACGAGGAAGATTTCTGGCCGGCGGCGATGGAAGTGGGAAAGATCGGTGGGGTGCAGTACGGTCTGCCCTATTTTGCCCACTTGTATCTGACGGCATACTCCCGAAAAAATGCGGGGGAGAGAAGGTCCTTTACGCTGCCGGAACTGATGGAAGCAGTGCGGGAGTCCGGCGCGGAGATCCTGCAGTGGGGATACGGCGGGACCGATATCGTCCTGTGGTACGGTCTCTACGACAACGACAACAGGGACTTCATTGACTGGGAGGCAGGGGAGAGCCACCTGAAAGAAAAACCGTTTCAGGAATTTCTGGAATTTGCCGGGGAATACGCGGATCCTGTGAGATTTGAATTCCCCAACTGGGAAGATGCAGCCAGGATCGTGGCGGATGGAAAAACCTTTGCCGCCCATAATTTTATGGCCCAGAGCTGGGGCACGATCTGGAGCGGCGATACCGGCAGCCTGGAGACCATTTTTCAGGGAGATCCCGTCTGTATCGGCTATCCCAGGTCTGAGGGAAACGGGATCTATGTGGATGCGCCCATGTTTTTAAAGAATGCACATTCGGAAAGTGCAGAAGGGGTAAAGGAATTTCTGCGCTTTCTCCTGTCAAAGGAGAACCAAAGGCTGTTCCTCACGGATATTATCATAGACAATGTGGGGACCCCGCCCCAGGTGCCTGTTCGGCTCAGCGTTCTGGAAGAGAGCATAGAACTGGCCAGGGAGAGGAAGGAACAGGGTGCTGTCGGGGATTCCTTTCTGCCCACTATGACGGAGGAGCAGGCCCGCGAAGCACGCTTCCTGATCGAGAACGCCCAGCCGGCCAACTGGAAGGTATCGGAGATAGAGGATATCTTTTACGAGGAACTTCCGCTGTACTTTGAGGGCCGGCGGAGTCTGGAGGAGACGCTGGACATTCTGGACAACAGGGTGCAGCTGTATTTGGATGAAAAGAAGTAGAACCGGGCGGTAATGCTTTCGGAAGTTATCATCCCGCTTTTTTGTGTGTAATCGTAAAATCTTTCCAATACTTTTCCAATTCCGACAAATTAAATTGTAGCATAGTGGAAAGAATTCTGTTATACTGTATCTGGGAGGAATCCTCTATGAAGAAACGGATTAAGTTAAAGGGAAGGATTAAGACCTTCATGCAGTTCAGCCTGTACCTGGGAATCCTGCTTCTGGCAATCGACCTGGCGGTCTTCCTGGTGGACATAAGGGCAGGTGTGCTCCTTTTGGGCTATACGGTTTTTTATTTCGCGATCACCCTTACCCTGTATTTCTATAATAAGCCGGTGATCATGCACGAGCTGGTGAGTTTTGCAACGGAGTACGGACAGATCCAGCGTAAGCTCCTGCGGGAGTTGGAAATTCCTTATGCCCTGCTGGACGACGGCGGGAAGGTAATCTGGACCAACGCGGCCTTTGAAAATGTAGTGCACCAGCCGAAGGGCTACAATAAATCCATAACATCCCTGTTCCCCACGATCACCCGGGACAAGCTGCCGGACGATTCCGGTCTGGACGAGGCCCAGTATGAGCTCAATTATGAGACGGAAGAGTATGTGGCGAAATTCCGCAAGATCTCGCTGAAGGAGATGGCGGAGAACAGCGACCTGATCGACGCGGATGGCTACGACGGTTATCTGATCGCGGTGTACCTCTTTGATGAGACGGCCCTGCACATAGCCCTACAGGAGGTGGACGACCAGAGCCTGGCCGCCGGAATGATCTATCTGGACAATTACGAGGAGGCGCTGGAGAGCGTGGAGGAGGTCCGCAGGTCCCTGCTCACCGCCCTGATCGACCGAAGAATCAACAAGCACATCGCCTCCCTGGACGGTATCTGCAAGAAACTGGAGAAGGACAAGTACCTGATTATCCTGCGGAAAAAGGCAATTACCCAGCTCCAGGAGACCCGCTTCGAGATCCTGGAGGATGTAAAGACCGTCAATATCGGAAACGAGATGGCGGTGACCATCAGTATCGGCATCGGCGTAAACGGCCTGACCTATGCGCAGAACTACGAGTTCTGCCGGAACGCCATCGACCTGGCTCTGGGCCGGGGCGGCGACCAGGCGGTGATCAAGACACCGGACAGCATCACTTATTATGGCGGCAAGAGCCAGCAGGTGGAGAAGAACACCCGGGTGAAGGCAAGGGTGAAGGCCCATGCCCTGCGGGAGATCATCACCGCGAAGGACCGCGTTCTTGTCATGGGACACCGGATGCCGGACGTGGACAGCTTTGGCTCGGCGGTGGGTATTTATCGGATCGCGAAAACCCTGGACAGAAAGGCGAATATCGTCCTGACGGAGTCCACCAGCGCCATAGCGCCCCTTGTGGATCTGTTTCAGGGAAATCCGGAGTACGACGAGGATATGATCATCACCGGAACAGAGGCGATGGAACTGGCGGAGAGCGGCACGGTGCTGGTGGTGGTGGATGTGAACAAACCCTCCATCACAGAGTGTCCGGAGCTGTTGAAGTATTGCAAGACGGTGGTGGTGCTGGATCATCACAGGGCCGGAACCGAGACCATAGAGAACGCCACTCTCTCCTATGTGGAGCCCTACGCCTCTTCCGCCTGCGAGATGGTATCCGAGGTGCTGCAGTATATTTACGACAATATCAAGATTCGGCCGGAGGAGGCGGACAGCCTGTATTCCGGCATTATGGTAGACACTAATAACTTTGCCACGAAGACGGGCGTTAGGACCTTTGAGGCGGCCGCGTTCCTGAGGCGCAGCGGCGCGGATGTGATGAGGGTTCGCAAGCTCTTTAGGGAGGATGCGCTGGAATATAAGGCGAGAGCGGACGCGGTGAGCCAGGCGGAGATCTACCGCCAGTCCTTTGCCATCTCGATCTGCACGGCGGAGGATCTTCCCAGCCCTACGGTGATCGGGGCTCAGGCGGCCAACGAACTTCTGAATATCCGGGGGATCAAGGCCAGCTTCGTCCTGACGGACTATCAGGGAAAGATTTATGTCAGCGCCCGGTCCATCGACGAGGTGAATGTGCAGATTATCATGGAGCGCATGGGAGGCGGCGGCCACATCAACAGCGCGGCCTGCCAGATGGAGGGAACCGGATTGGCGGAGGCCATCGGCGTGCTGAAAGCCACGCTGGACGAGATGCTGGAAAACGGAGAGATCTAATATTTGATCACAGAAAAACCATTTTTGGAATGGTTGGGAAGGAATGATACGGTTATGAAAGTAATTTTGTTACAGGACGAGAAAAAGCTGGGTAAGAAGGGGGATGCCGTCGAAGTCAGCGAGGGATACGCGAGAAATTATATCCTTCCAAAGAAGATCGGCGTGGAGGCGACCCCGAAGAATCTCAATGACTTAAAGCTGCAGAAACAGAACGAGGAGAAAAAGGCGAAGGAGCTTTTGGACAGCGCGAAAGCCCTTGCGGAAGAACTCCAGGGGAAACAGGTTGTAGTAAAGATCAAGGCAGGGGAGGGCGGCAGGACCTTTGGCTCCGTCTCCTCGAAAGAGATCGCCGTGGAGCTGAAGAACCAGCACGGCCTGGAGATCGATAAGAAGAAGATCGTTCTTCCGGAAAATCTGAAGAATTTCGGCGTGTACGAAGTATCCCTCAAACTGCATCCACAGGTGACCGCGGTCCTCAGCGTGAAGGTTGCGGAGGAGTGATCCGGAAAGGAGATTGTCCATGCCTGCAATGGATGAGAATGTTGTGAAGAAGGTCCCGCCTCAGAATGTAAAGGCGGAGCAGGGTGTGGTTGCCGCCATGTTTGTGGACGCCGAGGCCATCACCATAGCGGCGGAGACCCTGAAGGGCGAGGATTTTTTTAACAAACAGTGCGGGATCCTTTTCGACACCATGGTGGAGATGCGGGAGAGCGGCAAGTCGGTGGACGCGTTCAGTCTTCAGGAACACCTGGAAAAAAAGGGTGTGCCGCCGGAGATCAGCGGGCTGGAGTATATGAACAGCTGGGTGATCGCTCTGCCGATCGCGCCGGATGTCAAACAATACGTGGAAATTGTCGCGGAAAAATCCATGCTTCGGAAGATGATCCATGTGAACGAGGAGATTGCGGACACCTGCTATGAGGGAAAAGAAAGCCTGGAGAATATCCTTGCGGAAGCGGAGAAACAGGTGTTCCAGCTGGCGCAGAAGTCGAATGTGGGAGAGTTTGTGCCGATCCGTCAGATCGTCAACAACGCCATGGACAAGATCGACAGGGCCTCCAAGATGAACGGAAACGTCACCGGAGTAGCCACCGGCTTTATCGATCTGGATTACCGCACGGCGGGGATGCAGCCCTCCGACCTGGTCCTGATTGCGGCCCGTCCCTCCATGGGAAAGACGGCCTTTGCGCTGAACATTGCGCAGAACGTGGCTTTCCGCCAGAAAAAGTGCGTGGCCATCTTCAGCCTGGAGATGAGCAAGGAACAGCTGGTGAACCGTCTGTTTGCCCTGGAGTCCAATGTGGACGCCCAGAA
>CANQCF010000098.1 GCA_947589505.1 uncultured Acetatifactor sp.
CACGGGGACCGGCGCAAAAACCGGGCCGTCAACGAGGAGCTGGAACGGATGCTCCTGGAAAAACAGGATGCGGAGACGTTCCTGAAGGTGATCGCCGCAAGATTTGCGGGTGTCTACTTTTTGAACCTGAAACAGGATACCGTGCGGCATATCTATATCCCCAACTACTTCCTGCAGCTTCTTGAAAAGACGGATTTCTGTTACAGCAAGGCGCTGCGCCTTTATGTGGAAAGGTTCGTGAAATGGGAGTACCAGGATCTCTTTTACCGGTTGCTGGACTACGCCGCCCTCGCAAAGAAACTCCGGGAGGAGAAATTCATCCAGTTCTCCTACCAGAAGGTGGACGGCGCCTGGATACAGCTGCGCATCATCGGCACTTCCATCGAGACAAAGCAGGAGTGTATCTGGATCTTTTCGGATGAAAAGGGAGAGAAAAACGAGGGCGCTTTGTGAAAAAGGCGCACCAGGCCTGGGACTTGCCATCGCAAAACAATTCCACCCGCATACTTGGCGGAGAGAGATCTCCGCGGAGCATACGGGTGATTTCTTTGCGGTTATTGTTAAACTAAGGTCGTTGTAAAAGTGCAGTCTCCGGTTACTCGTCGGCAAGACAGCGACGCTTCAGGAACGCAGCAGCCGAGACAACGGTACTTCAGGAACACAACGGCCGGAACAGCGGCATTCCATAAACAGTTGTCTCTGGGGAACTGCGCTGGCACGACCGCGAACCTGCACTGGCACAGGTTCAGCTCAGCCTGAATACCGCCGCACCGTGTTTAGGCAGTTTCGCCTTCAGCACCTTTGACAGCTTTCCCTCTCTCCCGCTCCAGAGTTCCTTCGCGCGGGTATAGCCCTCCAGATCATAGGCCTCCGGGGACAGGCTCACCGTCTTTGTCTTCTCGGAGATGTTAAAGAGCGCCGCGTAAACACCCCTGCCATCCCTTCTGGGGGCGATCCAGGCGATCTCCTCCTCTGTGCGGAACAGCTGGTGGGCGCAGTGGGTGGTCTTCTCAATCTCTAAGATTTCCCGGTTTGTGAGAAGCTTTAAGGTAAACTCGTCGTTCTTCGGCAGGTCACCGCCCGCGATCAGGGGCGCCCGCATCATGCACCAGAGACTCATCATGGTAATCTGCTCGTCCTGGGTGAAATTCGTCCAGCCCTCCGGGTCAGTACACTGTCTCAGGGCACCGACCGGCAGCATATCCGCGTCCGGCCAGTGTCCGGGGCCGGAATGTGTACACCACTTCTCCGCACGCTCAAACATCGCCAGCAGAAGTTTCCAGTCGTCCCAGAAATCGTCGGTGATCCTCCACATATTGGCATAGGTCTTCAGATGCTCCGCGCGGTCCAGTGGAGCAGGTCCGGGGGACAGGGAGAGCACCATATCCCTTCCGCAGCCCCTTAAGGAATCGCTGATGATCTCAATCTCCTTCTTACAGTGAGGATATTCCCTGGCGATGTCATCCACCTTGACATAATCCACGCCCCACTCGGCGTACAGGGCGAAGATGCTCTCGTAGTAAGCCCGTGCCCCCGCCTCCATCTGTTCGCACTTCAGCCCGTACATATCCGGGTTCCAAAGGCAGATGGAATTGGGATCCGCCACCTCTTTTGCGCGATACTCGGAATTCAGGATTGGGAGGTCTTTGTGGGCCGCCATCCTGGGCATCCCCCTCATGATGTGGATACCAAACTTCAGGCCAAGGCTGTGCACATACTCCGCCAGGGGCGCAAAGCCCTTTCCCTTTTTCGCAGAGGGAAACCGATTCTCCGCAGGGAGAAGCCTTCCGTACCGATCCATGTTCAGCTCGGAAAAAGGCTCATAGGCATGGGATCCCGCCGTGGGCTGATACCACTGGATATCCACCACGACATACTCCCAGCCAAATTCCTTCAGATACTTTGCCATGTACTCCGCGTTTGCCCTTACCTGCGCTTCGTTTACCGCGGCCCCGAAGCAGTCCCAGCTGTTCCACCCCATGGGCGGATTTTTTGCTACCATCTACTCTTTCCTCCTTGTACAATAAAGTGTAACACAAAATCCCCCTTCTCAGCGAATGGGGAGGGGGATTTCTATTCATTTTCGTCTAATCGATCAGTTTTTCGCCGGTACATTCGGACGCACGAAGCCGCCTGCAGTGTTTATCCCGGTATTTCTTGCAAAGGGCCAGTCTCCAGTGGTCGTCATAGCCGGTGTCCGCCATCTCGATCTCCCAGAACTCCTGGTACAGCACCGGGTGACAGGGCATCTCGTCGATCCACCAGTCCGGATATGGGAACTTCTGACAGTACGTCACGATCTCATTCGGACTCTTCTGATTCATCATACGCTTAAACATATCCGCATAGGACGCGCCTATGCCGTCCTCCCACTCCTGAGAGGTAGGCTCCAGCCAGGGAAAAACGATAAAGGGCGGCAGAATATCCATATCCTTCAGCAGATACGCGCACTCCGGATTTGACCGGATGTACTGAAACATGTCTTCCGCCTGCTTGGCATAGTTCATAAGCGTCGCTACTTCCTTAGGGAAATGGTTCTTCATCGCTTCCGTCTGCGCAGAATCGCCCAACGAAATACTGTGGCTGACTTTTTGAACGTCTCCTTCGATTTTTCGCAGTTTTGCCAGTTTGCGGTTGGCAACGGCATCTTTCAAACCCATTTAGCAGCAACTCCTCTCTGACCTCTATTTCTTATCATGCAGTTGTCCAGCCATCCGCCAAATATAAGGGAAATCACGACTGTGCAGGATTTTCTTCGCTTTCGGCGGTTAAGGGAGCGCCATTTTATGAGCAATTGAAACTGCAAAGCAGGGAAAAACCCGACAGGGCGGCTTTGCAAATGGCGCGGGTTGAACTATTGCCTTATCATTGGTCTATGCCACTAATAGATTATACACCAGTTCTGCGCTTTAGTAAAGTTCTTCCGGACAGGAATATCATTACATTTTTATTAAATTTTATCCGTTATTTAATTGTCGTGACCTTTCCGGCAAAGACGATCTCTCCTTTTGTATTGTCGTAGATCAAAAAGGCAAAGGGCCGGTCCAGGTACACTTCTTTCACCTCTTTCGGCTGTACCACCGCCGCGCACTCATCCATCATCATCGCCGTCACAGCCGCCGCCCTTGTTCCCTCCTCATCCAGCTCGATCTTACATTTCTGAACAATGTCGCTGATATAGAGCTCCGTCTCCATCATCCGGTCAAATTCCGCGCCCTCACTTTCAAAGGGCAGCCGTACCCCCTGCTCCTTCAGAAGACCCACAATCTCCATGGAAGCAGTGGCGCTATCATAGTCCAGCTTCGGCATGATCGCCCTGACGTCATATGTGGTCTCCTTAGCGTCCAGCAAACTCTTCAGGTCCAGATCGCTGATCTGAAAATCCCCTTCCTCTTTCGGCAGGATCCCGATAAATTCAAAGCCGTTAAAATAGGATTTTCCAAAGGCTGTGGCGTGTTCGTTTTCATAATAAACAGACAGGGTATCCGACAGCATCTCCTGCTCTGAGGTTTCTCCGTCAAACCCTGTAAACGCATGATCTTCCAAAATCCACCGATCCACCCAGGGCGATTCGAAATACACCGTGTTTACAAGGATCGCCGCCAGATCTTCATTGATGCAGTCCGCCGATAAGATCTCCGGGATCAGTCCTTTCGTCTTCTCCTCACACCAGGAATTGATTCTTTTTACGGACTGGGCGGGCTGCCCGTGGAAATCCAGGCTGTCCACCTCCGCATGGAACAGATCCTGGGCCGCCTGCCGGTACTCTTCTGTCAGTTTTCTCGACTGGTCCGCCCAGATGGAGTTGGCGATGCTGTACTGAAAAGAATAATTCCCCTCAAACAGCTCATACTCCGTGTCCGCCTCCTGCGTCAAGCTTTCCGCATACTCCATATATTCCTTGGCAAAGTTCCCGTAATCTGTGTTTTCCAGATAGCTGTAGAGCTCTTCGGCGGTCTTTCCCGACGCGCCCTCCGCGGCAAGCCCCAGGGCAAAATTCAGCGACAGGGGACTCACCAGCGCATTCCCGCCGTGATTTTCATAGACCCAGTCGACAAAATACGCCGCCTGTTCAAAGGCGTCCTCAAGTTCCAGGGGAGCGTCCTGTATATCCTTCCCGGAAGGGTTCTCGGGATTTCCGGAAGCAGTTTTTGTCCTACCTTTCCCGGAACCATCCGCCGGGTTTCCTCCCTGGCTGTCCTCGGAACCCGCCGTCGGGTTTTCCTCCCGGCTGCCGCCCCTGGAAATCTCCGTGGAGGGATCTCCCGCCCCCTCATCTTTCGGCACATCCGCGACCTTTACCATAGGATAGTCAGATCTCCCCGGCGCGTCGATCTCCTGTACTTCCCCGCTTTTCTGTCCCATAGCTCCTCCTTCCGATCCCTGACCGCAGCCGGTCAGCAGGATACACACGCTTAACAGTAAAATTCCTGCCTTTTTCATTCTTATCTTTCTCATCCCTGTCGCCATTCTCCTCTCCCCGGCAGGCCTCTTCCCTGGGGACCGCTCAGCCGGCGTCTCATACCTTATATGACGAAATCCCTGAGGAAATGTTTCCGAATTTTTCAGCAAATGTGGAGAACTCCCACGCAGTCACAACTTTCCCCACGCCTAGCAGGTATAATCGCCTCGCTGCACTTCCCAGCTCCCCGAGCTGCAGCTTCGCCGCACTTCTGTTCCAGGCAATACCTGCTCACTCACCTGCATAAATGTCTGTGCTTTCTTTTACAAACGGCTGCTCTCTTCCCTTATTATATACTTTACGATTTCCTTCAAAAAGAGTATTATATAGATAAGTTATATAAACTCTCAAAACACGGCGCAGCCGCAGAACACCATGACTGGAGGAAACCTTATGGAAAACGAAAAATTAGTTGCCCTGACCTTTGACGACGGCCCTTCCAATATCACAGAGAAGGTTCTGGATATCCTTGAAGAAAATCACATCGTCGGAAGCTTTTTCCTGATCGGACAGTATGTCACCCCGGAGAAAAAGCCCACCCTTCAGCGCCAGCTTGCCTTGGGCTGCGAGATCGCCAATCACTCCTTTACCCACTCGGACATGAGCAAAATGTCCCCGGAAGAAATCCGGGAGGAGATCGCGAAGACTTCCGCAGTAATCCGGGAACTGGTTCCTGTAGAGACCCGCTTTTTCCGCCCGCCCTACATCTCCCTGAGCGACGCTATGTACGACAACATCGACATGCCCTTTATCTGCGGAACGGACAGCCGCGACTGGGATCCCGCCAGCACCGTTCAGGACAGAATCAACAACGTGCTGAACACCGTTCACGACGGCACCCTGGTGCTGATGCACGACATGAAGGACAATCAGAAGACCCTGGAAGCCCTTCCCGTGATCATCCGGGAACTGCGCGGGCGCGGCTTCCAGTTTGCCACCGCCAGCCAGATCTTCGAGAAAAAGGGGATCGATCCCCACGTGCCCCACAAGATCTGGAGTAATGTGTTCGAATAAGCCCCGCTTCCGCAAGTATTCGTCAAGGCGCCGTTATATGGCGCCTTGATGTCTGTCGGCCAGCTTTTCTTTCAGCGCCGCGATGGGGTTTCCCCGTATCCCGCCCTCTCCGGTCGATCATCTGTCTTTCAGCGCCGCGATGCCGCCCTCCTGCGCATCATAATATTGCAGCAGCATCTTTACTACACCGTCGTAGCTGTTCCCCTGAAGGACTTCTCCCTGTACGGACCAGCCCACTTCCGCCACATCCGCGGCCGCCGGTGCGAAATCCTGCGCCGGATGGCTCACCGCTTCATACTTCTGCTCGCTGACTTCCCTGGCATCCATCCTGTCCTTATACACTTTCTCGCTGATCTGAGGCTGCTGCCGCAGCTCCTCATCCACGGCCGCCGCATCCTTCATGGCATAGAGCGTTTCACAATAGGCATCATTGATGTAATAATAGATCTCATTGTATCCGGCATACCTCACCAGCGGATCCTCGCTGCCGGTACAGGCCAGAAAAGCGATGAAATTCGCCTCATTTTCCTGATAATACCCCTTGTGATGGGAGGATTCATGCGCCAGGAGGAAGGGATAATACAGGTCCGTCACATAGACATTGTAAGTCACTTCCATCGTGTAGGGGTAGGTGTAACCCCCGATATCCATCCACTCTAAAAAATCCGAGCAGAGCGCCCCCTTCATAGGAGGATAATAACCGCCCAGCAGGGGATAGGTTTCCTGAAGATCCTGCATAGCCTGAAAGACCGCACTGTCCACATCATAATAAATCACCCTGCCGCTTTCGTCCCTCTCCACGGTCTCCGCGCACTCATTCAGCCTCAGGACGATATCATTCCGCACATTCCGGACCTCTTCCAGCGTGTAATCTCTCTCCGTCCCGTCTCCCGCCTCCAGAATATCGCTGCGGAAAGGAATGACCCAGTTCAGCGTATAGATCAGCAGAACGCTCTCCGCGGTCAGCAGAACGGCCTTCAGATAATTTACGGTAAAGCGTTTGTAACCTCTTCTCTTATGCAGAAACAGGAGCAGGATCGAAAATACCAGCGCCAAAAACAGCAGCAGCGCCCCCAGGTACATCAAAAGTTCTCCCGCCGCTACCGGCAGTACTCCCAGAATTCTTCCCCAGAAATCCGCTGTCAACGGGTAAAAAGTACTCTTATAAAAGTTACAGAATCCTTTGAAACAGGCCAGGATATTCAGAACTAAAATCAACGCCAGCAATACAACCGCCGCTTTTTGAAATCCGCCGGGCTTTTTCCTCTCGTTCATTCCGTGCACTCTCCAGGTTTTCTGCGATCTTCGGGTTTTCAACCTTAGGTTTGCTGCAAGTTTCGGTTTTCGCTATCCTCATTTTTTGCAATTTCCCGCTTACGGCCTTCGGTTTTGCAATTTTCGGTTGATTTGTAATCTTCCGCTTGCGGCCTCCGGTTTTGAAACTTATGTTTTTCCTGCGTACCTTTCTATTGTAGCATACCTTTTACCAGCGCGCAAATCCCAAGGTTTCCCAGTACTGTCCCAGCAGAAGCGGGGCCCGGAAAAAATCCCGGAAACACCCCGGAAAATACCTCTGAAAACAACCCTGAACAGCAAGTCCTTACAATGGTCAAAAGAAAAACTTAACTTGGCCCGTCCTTATTTAACCGTTGGATATTTAAAATTTTTTTAGCCTTTTTTAATAGTAATTTTCTTTACATCCTATGTTTCCCGTGTTATCATCAACCCATATTAGTCGTTTGGAGTATGCCGTCGATTTGGTGTCCGCTTCCATACAACAAATACCGGTCTGCTCTTGACCCTGTGGATTGTCAAAGTTGCGGCATTCGCCGTATTTTCCAGTGAAAATGCTATTGATAGTTGGTTGATTCTGTCCTGAAAGGAGGATTGGGATCGTCTGTATTTTCCGACCCTAGGGATGAAAATCCATGCCTTGTACGCCGGAAGAAAGCTTGGGATTCCAAGATTTAGGACACAAGAAGGAAGCAACCGGGATTTCAAAAATATCCCTAAAGCAACCACCTTAAAAGAGGAGACTTTACTTATGAAAAGAAACCATTTACAGCAGTACTTTCCCATGATCCGCACTCGGGACGAAATCTCGCAGGAGATAAATTCCAAGCCTGCCTTAAAGAGAAATTTTAACGCCCTGAAACCCGAACATCAGCAGGAATTCCTGGACTTCTGCAGCGGTGCGAAGGGTGTCCGCATCCTCTACGATTCTTTCTTTAAGGCAATCATGGATCCCAACCGGGACCCCACCCGACTGAGCAAGTTCCTCTCGCTTCTCCTGAAACGGGAGGTCACCGTCGTCTCCGTCCTTTCGAAAGAAAGCCAGATCATGCCGGACACCCTGATCGTCATGGATATCATCGTCCGCCTGGAAGACGGCAGCATCACCACCGTGGAGGTCCAACGCTACGGCTACGCCTTCCCCGGCCAGCGGGCCGCCTGCTACTCCGCGGATCTTCTATTACGGCAGTACAAGCAGAAACACGATCAGGCTGCCGCCAACGACCAACGCATGAACTACCGGAGCCTGCGCCCTGTTTATACCATTGTCTTGTATGAATCCAGCCCTGCGGAATTTCATAGATTCCCCGGGAACTACATCCACCGCTTCCGCCAGACTTCCGACACCGGATTAGAAATGAACCTCCTGGAGGAATATGTTTTCGTGCCACTTGACATCTTCAAGAAAATCGTACAAAATAAAAAAAAGATCAGAAATGATCTGGAGGCATGGTTGGCATTTTTCTGCATAGATGACCCCGAGTGGATCCTGAAACTGTCGGAGGGGTATCCCCTATTTCAGGAGATGTACCGGGAGATTTATGAGATGTGCCGAGATCTGGAGGGAGTGATGCAGATGTATTCCAAGGAACTTCAAGAGCTGGACAGCAACACGGTACAGTACATGATCGACCAGATGCAGGAGACCATCAACCAAAAGGACGCACAGCTCGGCGAGAAAGACAAGGAGCTTAAAGCTCAGGCCTCCCAGATCAGCCAGAAAGATAAAGAAATCGCAGACCAGACCTTTCAGCTTAATCAAAAAGATGATTTGATTGCGGAATTGCAAAATCAGATCCAAGAGATGCAGAAACATCTTTCAGAAAATCCTTAAAAATAGTGATCGTTCCGAACTACCACTTGTAGGCCCGAGATGCCATGAGACTTCTTGAGGCATCTCAGACCTCCGGTTTTCAAACTTTATCCCTGCAGCCGGTGAAACTTACTTTTCTCAATCACCGGCCCTGTTTGCACCTCTGTCGCTTTTCCTGCCTATACCTCCGGCACTGTCTCCGCCGCAACCACAGTTCCCGCCTCTATCTCCGGCTCCGATTCCACCTCTGTCACATCCTTTATCTCCGGCTCTGTTTCTGCTTCTGTCCCATCCCCTGTCTCCGGCTTCATCACCACCACGATATGCTTCACCTTCGTAAACTGCCGCTCTATGGCATCATGGATGCTCTGGGCAATTTCATCACTTCTGGTCAGACTGATTCCGCCGTCCGCAAACGCCTCCAGGTCCACATAAATCTTATTTCCAAATTCCCGGGTCTGGATGTGGCCGATCCGCAGTACGCCCACCTGCGCCCTGGCGCACTCCACAATGCCCTGCTGCACCTCTACGCTGCAGGCCTGATCCACCATTTTTTTTATGGCGTCCACAAAGATGTCGTAAGCCACTTTCTCAATAAAGACACAGATCACCAGGCTTGCCACGGGATCCAGCCAGCGGTATCCCATCCTCGCCCCGGCGATACCGATCAGAGAACCCACGGAGGACAGAGCGTCGCTCCGGTGGTGCCAGGCGTCCGCCATCAGCGCCCCGCTGTCCAGAAGTTTCGCGTAATGCCTGGTGTACCAGTACATAGCTTCCTTTCCGGCAATGGAAACGATGGCCGCCGCCAGCGCGAGAACGCCCGGAATCTGCAGCTCCTCTATGGATCCCGACAGCAGTTTTTCCAGAGCTGTGTGCCCGATGAACAGACCTACGATCCCCAGAATGATCGCGAGGACGATGGCCGCCACAGGCTCCATTCTCTCATGGCCGTAAGGATGCTCTTCATCCGATTCCTTGGAAGCCATCTTTACGCCGATGATCACGATAATGCTGCTGAACACATCGGAAGCAGAGTGTACCGCATCGGACACCATCGCCCCGGAATGCGCAAAAATACCTGCGAACAGCTTTAGCAGGGACAACGCCGTGTTGCCGATAATGCTGACATTGGACACCCGAACCGCCGTCTTTTCAAATTCCTTTGTCCCTTCCTGTACCGCGCCCCTTGCTGCTTCTTCCATAACCCTCTCCCTCCGCGTCATTGCGTCTAACTAAAGATTTCTATTTTCCCGTCTGCGACAGCCGGTATCTTATAGTATGCAAATTTTTGAAAGGTGTTCCTGCCGCCCTCTCCCGCTCTCCGAAATCTCTCCCCAAACATGCCCTTCTCATGCGGCAACCTTCCAATCCCGACATAGAAAAAGCCCATGAGACCAGTAATATCCTTTACTGTCCCATGGGCTGTTCGACCACTGTCACTTGCGTAACCCGGCTCCGAGCAAACGCTCCGGCCTGTTCAGTTTGTACTGTATTTTTCTATGCAGTGCAAAGAGTTTCCCTTATCATAACAGACGCTTTCCGGTTTGTCAAATATTTTTGAA
>CANQCF010000099.1 GCA_947589505.1 uncultured Acetatifactor sp.
GGAAGATACCTGGAAACTGGAGGATATGTACCCTTCTGAAAAAGAGTGGGAGGAAGACCTGAAAAGGGTTGCGGAACTGGCGGAGGAGATCGCCGGTATGGAGGGACATCTGGCAGAAAGCGCCGGGAATCTGCTGCGGGTGCTGGAGAAAAGCGCGGAGCTGGGCCAGAAGCTGATGCTCGCGTATAATTATGCGGAGAGACTTTTTGATCAGGATCAGAAGAACAATGCGCATCAGGCCATGAGCGCCAGGGCCATGAGCGTTTACGCCCAGGCTGCCAGCAAGACGGCCTATCTGGAGCCGGAGATCATCGGGATCGACGGGGAGAAGCTGGAGCGCTTTTATCAGGAAGAGCCTGGACTGGAACTCTACCGCAGACAGATCCAGGAGATCTGCCGCCTGAAGGAGCACTGCCTTACGGCGGAGATGGAAAAACTCCTGGCGGAGGCCACGGAGATGAGCAACACGGCGTCGGATACATTCTCCGTGATCAACAATGCGGATTTTCAGTTCCCTGAGGTGGAAGATGAAAAGGGAGAAAAGGTACGGATCACTCACGGCCGATACGGGACGCTGATGGAGAGTGCGGACAGAAGGGTCCGAAGAGAGAGCTTTGAGAAGATGTATTCCGTGTATCAGCAGTATGTCAACACCCTGGCAAGCCTGTACAACGGACAGGTAAAGATGCAGATCTTCTATGCGAAGGCCAGAAAGTATGCAAATACGCTGGAGGCGGCGGTGACGGCGAATGATGTGTCACCGGCGGTCTATCACAATCTGGTGGAGACGGTGGGGAAGAACCTGGATAAGCTCCACCGCTATGTGAGCCTGCGGAAGAAGTGCCTGGGCGTGGAGGAGCTGCACATGTACGATATCTACACGCCCATGATACCGGACGCCGCGAAGGAGATCTCCTATGAGGATGCCAAGGCCACGGTTCTGAAAGCGCTGGCGCCCCTGGGGGAGGACTATCTGCAAAAACTCCGGGATGGCTTTGAAAACCGCTGGATCGATGTGTATGAAAATCAGGGAAAGCGCAGCGGGGCGTACTCTGCCGGCGCTTACGGCGCGCACCCCTATGTCCTGCTGAATTACTCGGGAACCCTGGACAGCATGTTCACCCTGGCCCACGAGATGGGGCACGCTCTGCACAGCTGCTATTCCAATGAGAACCAGCCGTATATCTACGCAGATTATAAGATCTTTGTGGCGGAGGTGGCTTCCACCACAAATGAGATCCTGTTGATGGAATATCTTCTGAAAAACACGGAGGATAAAAAGGAGAGGGCATATCTTCTGAACCATTATCTGGACAGCTTTAAGGGAACGGTGTTCCGCCAGACCCAGTTCGCGGAGTTCGAGATGATGAGCAACGCCCTGTGTGAGAGCGGGGAGAGCTTAAACGCCGGGAACCTGAACAAGATGTACCTGGAGCTGAACCAAAAGTATTACGGCCCGGATATGATCTCCGATGAGCAGATCGCTTATGAGTGGGCCCGGATCCCTCACTTTTACTACAACTTCTATGTGTACCAGTACGCAACAGCTTTTTCCGCTTCCGTGGCCATCGCGAAGAGTATCCTGAAAGAGGGAGTGCCCGCGGTGGAACGGTATAAAAAGTTTTTGTCCGGGGGCTGCAGCATGGCGCCGGTGGAACTGTTAAAGATCGCGGGCGTAAATCTGGAAACGCCCGAACCCATAGAACAGGCGATGCAGGCCTTTGGTGAAATTTTAGAGGAGATGGAAGCGCTGGTGAAATAATCGGACCGGACGAATCCGATGGTTGAGACGGAGGCAGTACGGCTTGCGAACAGGCCGGCTCCGGCTGAAAATCAGGCGGCAGGGTCCGCCGCAGACAGAGGATGGATACCGTATGAAAACTGGAGAAAAGACACAGAAAAGCAGGGCGCAGAGCGGAAAGAAAGCGTCTGACTTTGAAAAAAAGTCTGTGCCGGGAAAGACTTATCAAAGGCCGGCAGCCGACGGGAAAACGGGAGCTGGAAAAGAAAGCGGAAAAACGAAAGGCAGGGATTCCGGCAAGGGCAGGGCGTCAGGAAAACCTGCTGCGGGCAGGGATTCCGGCAAGGGCAGGGCGTCAGGAAAACCTGCTGCGGGCAGGGATTCCGGCAAGGGCAGGGCGTCAGAAAAACCTGTTGCGGGCAGGGATTCCGGCAAGGGCAGGGCGTCAGGAAAACCTGCTGCGGGCAGGGATTCCGGCAAGGGAAAGATGTCAGGGAAATCTGCGGGAGCGCCCTCCTGGGTAAAGTCCGCCGCTCCGAAAAAGAAGACGGACAGGCCGGAGAAGGCAGTCAGGGAAGAGAAGGAGTTTCGCAGTCTCCTGTATCTCCTGCCGGAAAAAGTCTCCGCGAAGGAATTGTCGAAAGATCTGGATTTTATCCCTGAGAAGGAGATGGAGATCTGGAACGAGGAGGGTGTCCTGGAGATCACTTCCGGGGAGGGAGCCGTTACTTTTGAGGATATCCGTGACAGCCTGGAGAGGGAGGATGAAAAGCGCCTCTCGGAGCTCGGAATAAAACAGGTATTGGCATGTGATTATGAGGCGGCGAACGCGGCCCTGGTGAGGAAAATCCTGGAAACTTTTCTGAGCAGGCACGGCGGGAAGATCGGCTCCGACACAGAAGATTTTACCCCTTTCCTTGAAATGCAGGAGATCTGACCGGCTCTGAACCACAGGTTGAAAAGTAATGATATCCTGTAAGTACAAGCAGACAGGCCCAAAGATCCAAGACAGGTCAAGAGCTAGGCCAAAAACTAAGTCAAAAGTCATGCCCAAAGGCAGATAAAGAGCCAGGCCAAAAACAGGTCAAGAGCTAGACCCCAAGGCAGGCTAAAAACCAAGTCAAAAGCCAGGTCTGGATCCAAAGGCAGATCAAAAACCAAGTCAAAAGTCATGCCCAAAGGCAGACCAAAAGCCAGGCCCCAAGGCAGATCAAAAACCAGGAAAAAGACGGAATGAAAAAGACGACTCTCTGTTATATCGAGCGGGACGGCGCTTATCTGATGCTGTACCGCAATAAAAAACTCCAGGACCCCAACGAGGGAAAATGGATCGGCGTGGGCGGAAAGCTGGAGGCGGGAGAGACTCCCGAGCAATGTCTGCTGCGGGAGGTCCGGGAGGAGACAGGGCTGGAGCTTCTGCAATATCAGTATAGGGGCGAGATCCTCTTTTTGTCCGATCGCTGGGAGGACGAGATCATGTACCTTTACACTGCTACGGAATTTCAGGGGGAACTTCTGGAAAACTGTGATGAGGGCGAACTGCGCTGGGTTCCCATTGCGGAGATCCCGGAGCTGAAGCTCTGGGAGGGGGATCGGATCTTTTTGAAGGAGCTTCTGGCAGGGAGGAAAGACCTTCAGATTGAACTCAGGTATGAGGGGGACAGGCTGATATCCGTTTCAGAAGGTCCGGCGCGTAAAGGTTAGCTGCAGATGCGGGGATGCGCAGGAAGTAAAAGAAATAAATGAAATACGAAGAAATATAAAGTATCAGAAATAAAAGAACATAAGAAACGAAAGTATATAAGCAATGAAAGTAGATAAGTAATGAAAGAAAATAAGAAATAAAAGAAAATCAGAAATGAAAGAAACATGCTGGTGATAGTTGAGAAACTGCGGAGAAACGGGAGGTGCGGCTATGCCGGATGAGAAGGGACGGGAGGAGAAACCCATACTTCAGAGGGAGAATGTGACGGAGCTCTATCAAAGTCCGTTTTTAAAGCTCTATGATCTGAGTTATGAGCCGGGACAGCATTACTACAGCGCCACCAGGCGCGGCCGGGATGAACTGACCGCCCTGAAATCGGAGGAGGCGTTTCGGAGTATGCTGCCGGACGCGGTGAGCTGTGTGGTGATCATAAAGCTGAAAGGAAAAGAGTCCTTTCTCTGCCTGGATCAGGAGTTCCGCTATCCCACGGGGCAGTTCCTTTTGAGTATCCCGGCGGGGCTTTTGGATGAGGAGGACAGAGGGAGGGAAAATCCGGTCTTCAGCGCCGCCGTCCGTGAGCTTCGGGAGGAGACGGGACTCTGCCTGGAGGAAGGGGACGAGATACGGCTTGTCAATCCCCTTTTGTTCAGTTCCCCCGGGATGACGGACGAGAGCAACGCGGTTGTGCAGATCGTACTCAACAGGGAGGAACTTCCCACCGTTACCCAGGAGGGAGCGGTCGGGGGCGAACGGTTTGACGGCTATCAGCTTGTGGACCGCCGCCGTGCCCTGGAACTCTTGAAGATGGGGACTGATGAGAAGGGGATCTTTTATTCCGTCTATACCTGGATCGCGCTGATGTGTTTTGTGTCCGGGCTGTGGGACGAGGAAAAGGGGGCTGTGGAGAGATGAACCTGAGAGAGATTTCGGCCGGGGGGAGCCCGAAGAGCAAATTGACCTGCCACGAGGACCTGAATGCGCTGCATGTGGGGACATTGCCCAGTCATGCCTGGTTCGTGCCCTTTGACGCGGCGGAGGCGGGACAGGATCCCTTCGGAGGGAAGGAGACCTCCAGCCGGGTGGAGCTCTTAAACGGAGAGTGGAATTTTTGCTATTATGACAGTGTGATCGACCTCCCGGATGATTTTACGGACGAAAGCCGGATGGACTGGAAGAAGATCCCTGTGCCCGGAAACTGGCAGCTCTTCGGCTATGATGTGCCGCAGTACACGAATGTGAGTTACCCCATTCCCTACGATCCCCCCTATGTGCCGGACGACGATCCGGTGGGGATCTACCAAAGGAATTACGAGTATAAGGCGGACGGATTGGAGCGGATCCTCACATTTGAGGGTGTGGACAGCTGTCTGTACCTCTTTGTAAACGGGGCGTTCGTGGGCTACACCCAGGTGTCCCACGCCTTCTCGGAATTTCCGGTGACGGATTTCTTAAAGGAGGGCAGAAACAGCATTGTCTGTGCGGTGCTGAAATGGTGCGACGGCACTTATTTAGAGGATCAGGATAAGATCCGGCTCTCCGGGATCTTCCGGGATGTTTACATGGTGTCCAGACCGGCGGAGAGGGTGACGGACTACCGGATCCAGGCGGAGGCGGACGGCAGACTGCGGGTCCGGGTGGAAGGGCTGAACGCGGAAGTAAAGCTGACGGCGCCGGACGGGACCGTTGTTTTTACAGGGAGCGTTGAGAAGGACTGCGAGACGGAGGGACTGGTGAAGAATGTGATCCCCTGGAACCCGGAGAACCCTGTGCTGTACCGGCTGACGATCCAGGCTGGCGGGGAGCTCATCGGAGAGAAGGTGGGCTTTCGGACCATCTGTGTGAAAGACGGTGTGGTGCTGTTTAACGGAAAGCCCGTTAAATTCCGGGGAGTGAACCGCCACGACAGCTATCCCGACACAGGCTACGCGGCATCTGAAAAGCAGATGCGGATGGATCTGGAACTGATGAAACGGCATAATATCAACGCCATCCGGACCTCTCATTATCCCAATGCGCCGCTGTTTTACAGACTTTGCGACGAGTACGGCTTTTATGTGATTGCGGAGGCGGACTTTGAGACCCACGGCTGCGTGGAGGCCTACAATCCCTTCCAGTGGCCGCCGGAAAACGCTTATGGCGGCATCGCCATGATCGCGGTGGACGACCGCTTTGAGAAGGCCATCGCCGACCGGGCGGAGAAGCTGGTGTCCCAGCATTTCAACCGGCCCAGCATCGTAATCTGGTCCCTGGGGAATGAATCCGGCTGGGGGGAGAATGTCCGGAAGGCTGGGAAGCTGGTGAAAAAGCTGGATTCCTCCCGCCTGCTCCACTATGAGAGTATGCATCATCTTGACGATACGCCGGATGATATCCTGGATCTGGTGTCCAGAATGTATTCTTCCATAGAGGACATGAAAAACTTCCTACGGGATGAAAAAGAAAAGAGACCTTATATTCTCTGCGAGTACTGTCATGCCATGGGGAACGGCCCCGGCGATCTGGAAGCCTACCACCAGGCATTTCATTCCAGTGAGCGCTTTGTGGGAGGCTGTATCTGGGAGTGGTGCGATCACGCCGTGATCCAGGGGAAGACGGAAGACGGAAAGGTAAAATACGGCTACGGCGGGGACTTCGGAGAGCGCCATAACGACGGGAATTTCTGCATGGACGGACTGGTGTATCCCGACAGAACGCCCCACACCGGACTTTTAGAGGCAAAGCAGGTCTACCGTCCTGTGAGGGTAAAGAGCACGGGAAAATCAGGAGAGTTTTCCTTCTGGAACCTGCTGGCATTTACGGAGGCGGAGGATCTGCTGGACTGCTTTGCAGAGATCACCGACGAGGGCGTAACGGTCTGGGAGGGCAAACTGGACTTTCATCTGCCGCCGCTTCAAAGCGCTGTGGTGACGGTCCCGGAACTCCTGACCATCCAAGGGAAGGAGTTGGCGATCCGCTTCCTGTTCACGGCGAAACAGGATACCGCCTACTGCAAAAAGGGCTATGCGGTGGCCTTTGACCAGATAACGGGAATCGAACCCGTCTCTCAAAATGCGGAGACGGATCTTCGAAAACAGGCCGCTCCGGGGACAGAGGGCAGTCTGCCGGGGCAGAAGGTTTTGGATTCAGATTCAAAAGCGGAACTGCCGGAACAGGCTTTCGGGGATCTGAAGGCCGATTCTTTCGGACAGTCCTCTCAAAATGCGGAGACGGATCTTTGCAAACAGGCTGTTCCGGGGACAGAGAGCAGTCTGAAGGAACAGAATTTTCAAGTATCGGAAGGCAGTTTTGAATTTCGGGAGACGCCCCTGGAATTTCGCATCACGGCGGGCGGTGTGACTTATGCTGTGGACAGGCGAAAGGGCGTCCTGTCTTCTATGATTTGGGGCGGCAGGGAACTTTTGGGCGCTCCCATGGGGCACAATTTTTTCCGGGCCCCCACGGACAACGACAACATGCGGGGGGACTGGTACCGGGCCCACTTGAACGACTATGTGACGAAAGTCTATGAAACTTCCGCGGAGGAGACGGGGGAGGGCGTGACCGTAAGGATTTGCCATTCCTTTGGCTGGAGCATCAACGCTCCCTTTGCGAAGGGGATCACGGAGATGCGTTTCGGCAGGGACGGCTCCCTGCGCGTGATCACGGACGCCGAGACCGGCAACAAGGTGACTTTCCTGCCCCGGTTCGGACTGCGGCTGTTCCTGGACAGGGACTTTGACCGGGTCCGGTATTACGGGTACGGCCCCGGCGAAAGTTACGCGGATAAGCATCAGGCTTCCTGGCTGGGCTTGTTTGAGGACCGGGTGGGAAACATGCATGAGGATTATATCCGGCCCCAGGAAAATTCCTCTCACTGGGGCTGTCGGTTCGCGGAAGTCAGCGACGGAAACGTTACGGTCCGGTTTGAGAGCGAACGGAATTTTTCCTTTCAGGTGTCGGAGTACACCCAGGAGGAGCTGGCGGGAAAGCGACACAACTATGAGCTGGAAAAGAGCGGTTTCAGCGTGATCTGCGTGGACAGCGGCATGGCCGGCGTGGGCTCGGCCAGCTGCGGGCCGGCACTGGACGAAGCGTACCGGATCCCGCTTCCGAAGATCCATCTGGATTTTACGGTCCGGATCTTCTGAGACAGGGCCGGCGGTTGGAGAAGCAGGCGGCGGAGCATAAAACCTGAAAAATGAAAAGACTGAAAAACCGAAGGGCAGAAAGCCCAAAGATAAAAGATAGAAACCCTAGGGACGAAAAATGAAAAGGCAGAAACCCAGAAAACAGAAAAACCGAAAGAATAGACAGAAACCCAAAAACAGAAACCCAAAAGACGGCAAAACGAAAGGCAGGGATCAGACGATGGCAGAACAGAAGACAGAGAAACTGACGACAGAAGAACAGAAAATGACAGAACAAAAGCCGGGCGAAAAAAAGGCGGCAGAGCAGGAACAGAAAATGGAAGACCGGAAATCGGAGACGCAGCAGACGGAAGCGCGGAAGGCGGCGGAAAATGGCGGCGAAAATCCCGGGGGAGATGTGGCGCAGGAGCCGTCCGAAGCGGGAGAAGAGAAGCAGCGGAAGATGGTGAAAGAAGTAGTGATCCAGTACCGGGAGCTGGAGGGCAGCCTGGACCAGATCGAGGAGCGGATCTACGATCAGTTCCGCCAGAAGGGGCAGGACATCTCGATGATCGAGAAACTGCAGATCTATGTAAAGCCCCAGGATTTCACGGCTTACTATGTGGTGAACGATTCCATTTTTGGAAAAGTCGCGATCTTCTAAGCCCCGCGGCCAGGCAGAAAGGAAACAGGATCTTTGAGACAGCAAAAGGAAAAGGACTTGCAGACGGTGAAAAGAAAGATATTGCGGAACAAGGTGTATCTGTATCTGACGGAGTTCTTTGCGGGAATGTCCGTCATGGCGGTGGAGCTGGGAGCCAGCAGATTGCTGGCCCCCTATTTCAGTTCCTCCCAGATCGTGTGGACCATTATCATCGGGACGATCATGATCGCCATGGCGCTGGGGAATATCTATGGCGGCAGGGCGGCGGACCGGGATCCCAACCCGGATAAACTGTATGGCCGGATCCTGCTGGCGGCGGTCTGGATCGCGCTGATCCCGGTGCTGGGAAAATATATCGTCATTGGGATCTCCGCGGTGATGATCTTTTCCGTGGACAGCGCTTTCCTGATCTGGGCGGCATTTGCGGCCTGCATGGTCATCTTTGTGTTCCCCCTCTTTCTCCTGGGAACCGTCACCCCGTCCCTAGTGAAATACACGGTGGAGGATCTGGGGGACAGCGGAAAGACGGTGGGGATGCTGAATGCCTCCAACACCATCGGCAGCATCATCGGCACCTTTGTCCCCACCTTTGTCACGATCCCGGCGGTGGGAACTTCCATCACGTTCCTGATCTTTGCGGGGATCCTGCTGCTCCTGGCGGGACTCTATTTTGTCAGCGGGAAGACCGGGGCGGTGAAGACTACGGCCGGTGCGCTGCTCTTCCTTGTGGCCTGCCTGACGGGACACTCGGACAGCTTCGCCTTCTGGGAGGACGGGTTGACCTACGAGGGCGAGTCCGTGTACAACTATCTGCAGGTGAAGGAGGACGAGAGGGAAGTGTACCTCTCCACAAACGTTCTCTTTGGCGTGCAGTCGGTCTATGTGAAGGGTGAGGGGCTGACCGGTATGTATTACGATTACGCCATGGCCGCCCCCTTTATGGCGGATGTGAAAAACCGGGATTCCATGGATATGCTGATCCTGGGGATGGGGACCGGGACTTACGCCGTTCAGTGCGACCGATATTTCGGAAATATTCAGATGGAAGGCGTGGAGATCGACGAAGACATCACGGAACTCGCTACGACATACTTTCACCTTCCGGAGGAAATCCCCGTCTACACTTATGACGGGCGCGCCTATCTGAACGCCGTGGAGAAGACCTACGACGTCATCATGGTTGACGCCTATCAGGATATCACCATTCCCTTTCAGATGTCTTCCGTGGAATTTTTTACATTGGTGAAAGAACACTTAAATCCCGGCGGCGTCATGGTGGTCAACATGAACATGCGGGGCCGGGAGGAGGGCAATATCACCCAATACCTGGCGGACACCATATCCTCCGTCTTTGGGGAGACGGTGACTGTGGACGTCAGAAACACCACCAATCGGGAACTATTTGCCACGGATAACGAAGACTTCCTGAACGTGATGCGGGAAAATATGGAAAAAGAGGAGAATGACAGCCTGCGGAGCATGATGGAGACCGTGTACGGGAACCTGAAGGAATATCAGGCAGGGGATCATCTCATGACGGATGACAAGGCGCCCGTGGAACTTTTGGGTATGCAGGTGATCGACGAGATCATCGCGGACGAGGTGAAATACTATAAGGACATTTACCAGGAGGGTGGGATCCAGGGGCTTTTGGATTCCTTTGAGAATAGCGCGGGCTGAACTGTTATGTGTAAAGCGGACGACTGGAAGGCTGGGGACGGCTCTCCCCGCGGATTGACTTTCTACGGAAAGTATGCTACTTTTATAAAGTACGCTTTCACAGTAAAAAGCAGTGAAGTGTTAAAATTTAAATGGATGAAGTCGGCGTGCAGAAACGCTTGTTTTGGAAGGGTTTTGGACCGTATGCCGCGGAAAGGACGATAGATGCCTGTTACGGATTTTCTGGAGAGAAA
>CANQCF010000100.1 GCA_947589505.1 uncultured Acetatifactor sp.
TCAGCTCGTCCAGGGAGGACTCTATCAGTCCCAGCTGTTCAAAATTCATGGAATAAAAACAGAGTTTTCTGTCCTGCCGCTTCCGGGCGGCGCCGTAAGTCCCGATGGTCAGCGCACAGGGAAAGACATGTCCCCCGTTATAGTCCGTGTGTTCCCCGATCAGGTTCACCCTCCCGGGGGCAAAATAAACCCGCACGCCCTCCGTATCCCCGAAAACCTGTCCGAACTTCCGCAAAACTTCCTCTTTCATAACTTCCTGCATCCTGTATCCCTCTCTTTTTTATACTATAACATTTCATACTATAACACACCGATGCGGCCCATGAAGCCTACAGTACTTTTCAGGAGCCGGATATCCGGTTGGTAAGCCGGACCCCTCTCGCATCTCAAAAAGGCATCGGGTGCCGCAACACACCAGATGCCTTTATCTTACCACATATTTCGGATGGAATCCACAACTTAAACCTGTTTTCTTGATCATACAACCGGCTTAAATTTTTCATCTTGTTCTTTTTCAAGTTCCCCTGGAAATCGTTTACAGAAATTTGTCAGTCTGCCGTGCCGTCCACTGCTATCTTCGAAAGCACCTCATCATGCGCATATTTCATGTCCTGCTTTACATTCCTGCAGATCTCAGCAAACGAAATACTGTCAGTCTTCCAATACTGGTACAGGAACGTCCAGGATTTGATGCCGACATCATCCGATCCATATCCGCAGTAACCGCTGCTGTTCAGACCCGTACTGTGCAGTCCCCCGGCATGGAAAGTGATGTTTTTCCGGCTCGTGTCATCATACTTCACGAACCATGTCTTGTCTTGCATGGATTTAAACAGAGGTCCCGTACATTGAAGATCAAGCTTGTACTTCTTAGAAGAGCTGTTTTTCTTCACCTTTGGGGTAAAAACGCCCCATTCAGCAACGATGCGATACTGTTTCATCTCAATCTGAACTCCGATCGACCTCGGTATGGTCTTTCCTCTGAGATTCTCATTGGTATACCTGACGTCCACGCCCGCTCCTGCATTGCCGTAATAACTGGAAATCTTAAGCCTGTAACCATTGACTTCCTGCTCCAAGTGCAGATTTTCGTTCAGATACGCGGTCAGGCTGTCCGCCATGAGTTTTTCAAAGATGGAATGCAGTCTGATTTCTTCGAACTTTTCTATAGCATCTTTAGTATCTTTACCGCCCCACGTTTCCCCGACCCTGTCTCTTTCGCTCACGAGAACCTTATACAGATTCTGGAGCAGATTTCCATACCGGGAGATAAGGTCGTGCAGGAACGCGTCCTTCTCCAGTTCGTCCGCCTTTTCGACGATGTCCTTCCCTATCTTGTCATAAGGCAGGAATTCCCATTTTTCCATTCCTCCGACAAAGTCAGGCTCCAACAGACCTGTCAGAACGCCTTTACAGAAACTTCCTTTCAGGGCGTCCTGATATGCAACCAGCTGCTCCTCCGTCGGGATCGACTTGAACTTGTTCTCAATAACGAAAACAGTGCTTTCATCCTGCCAGATGGATATGTCGCGGTGGCTCTCTTCACGCTTGACCTGTTCCACGCTCCCGATCTCAGGGAAAAAGATCCTTACGTATTCGATGTTTCTCTTAAAAAGCCATGCCCAGAAATTGGAATGAAAAAGCTCATTGGATGAAAGCGATATCGCAAAAATCGGATCAGCCTTCAAATCCTCCAAATCATATTTATTTTCCATAGTTTTTGCCTCCTATGAGTAATGACTGCTCAACAACACACTAAATTTTCCGCATTATTGTTTTGTATAAATATCAGCATAAATTCATGCTGCTTATACCTTAAAAAATGTATCATAAAATAAACGTTTGAGTCAAGTACTCGTTGGCACTTGATAAAGTAATCAAAAATGAAAATTTAAATTCCACTCTCAAATCCCTTGGTGGAATTTACTTCTGCACGAGTAGGATTTACCTCCGCAGCAGGTGTGAGTCTTTCCCGGTCCGAAAGCCGGATCTGTTCATCCGGCAGACACCTTATCCGCCCCTCTTGATCTTGATACAGGGTATGTGAAAATTATGTCTCCCACGCTGGAGATCAGGGTCTGTTCCCTCTTGCTCTGTACGGTATAACAGCCTTTTCTCTTCCGCTTACCCGAATCAGGGGATCATTTCCTTCTTGTCCAGATCGGCCTGAACTTTTTTCAGATCCTCGCGGATATGTAAGTGCTGAGGGCAGACCTGCTCGCATTTGCCGCACTCCTTACAGGTTTTCGCCTGCTTTCCGGAACGGCCCATCTCCTCCCACTGCCAGTTCACCACATAATAGTTCTGGTACATGTGGTACCGGTTCCACACGCTGAAGCACCCCGGGATATCCACGCCGAAAGGACAGGGCATACAGTACCGGCAGCCGGTACAGCCGTTCTGAATGCGGCTGTTCATGATCTCCTTCACGCGGTCGATAGCCTGATACTCCTTCTCCTCCATGGGGGCAAAATTCACAAATGTGCTGAGGTTGTCTTCCACCTGTTCCATGGAGGACATGCCGCTGAGCACCGTCATTACATTGGGCAGGGAGGCCACATAACGCAGGGCAAAGGATGCCGCGGAGACGCCGGGGCGCGCGCTGTGGAACACCTCCATGATATCCTCGGAGAAGGAAGCCAGGGACCCGCCCTTCACCGGCTCCATGATCACCAGCGGGATTCCCTTTGACTCCGCCAGCCGATACCCCTTCAGGCCGGCCTGCTCGTCGATATCCATATAGTTCAGCTGGATCTGGCAGAAATCCCAGTCCCGATAATTCAGAATCTCTTCAAACGCCGCATAATCGTCATGGAAAGAAAATCCCAGATAACGGATCTTCCCCTGGGCCTTCAGCTCTTCCAGTCGCTGGACGCAGCCGATCTTCTGCATTGCCTCCCAGCGCTCCCGCCCCATGGCGTGCATCAGGTAAAAGTCCACATGGTCCGTGCGCAGTTTCTGCAGCTGCTCTTCGAAGATGCGGTCCACATCCTCGATAGACTTTACCATCCACACCGGCAGCTTTGTGGCAAGATAATAGGAATCCCGGGGATATTTCTGCAGAACCTTCCCAACAAAAGTCTCGCTCTCCCCGCCGTGGTAGGGATATGCCGTATCTATGTAATTCACGCCGGCTGCAATGGCTTTGTCCATCATCTTCTCCGCCAGCGGCTCGTTAATTTTTCCGTTCTCCAGCGTAGGGAACCGCATACAGCCAAATCCCAGCAGGGACGTCTCGATCCCCAGTTTCTTCAGTTTTCTTTTTTCCATATCGCTGCCTCCTTCTCGCGCATGATCCTTATACGACGCTCAGCGGCCGCTAAGACCTTCGGACCGCATATTTATAGTAATTGTACCATAAATCCACCGCCCTGTCTCCCGGAAAAATTGTCTTTTGGAGAAATTTATGGTTAATTTTTGTCCTCCCAGTTCAGCCAGCCGCCGTAGTTCGGGCAAAAATTGTGCTCGCACAAATTTTTGCCGAACACGCGCGGCTGAGTGAGCGCCATTTCATGAGCAAAGATAGCCGCGAAGCGGCGGAGAGCGCCGCAGGCGCGGCTTTGCGAATGGCGCGGGCTGAACTGGTTTCCCAAGGGACGGAACCGCCTTTCCATGCGCTGAACATTCACCAAGCGTCAGTATGCGCGGCAGCCCGCCCTGCCAATGGCGCGGGCTGAACTGGTTTCCCAAGGGACGGAACCGCCTTCCCATGCGCTGAACATTCACCAAGCGTCAGTATGCGCGGCAGCCCGCCCTGCCAATGGCGCGGGCTGAACTGGTTTCCCCAAGGGACGCAACTTCCTTTCCCTGCGAATGGCGCGGGCGGAACTGGTTCTATTTATTTACTCCTCCCTGCGGTGCTGAAAAGTCTCCCAGATAATGATAAACCCCAGCGGCCCCTTGATGATCCCCGCAATTCCAAACAACCGGATCCCCACATAAAGACTGATCAGCACCACAACGGGCCTCACCCCTATCCTTCTTCCGATCAGCCTGGGCTCTAAAATTTCCCGCAGAAAAATGCAGACAAGGTACACCAGGACGCAGCAGACGCCGCTCCAGATATGACTCTCTAAAAATTGATAAACCGCCAACGGCAGGAGCACCACCCCTGTCCCGATAAAGGGCAGCGCGTCCAAAAGCCCCGCCAAAAGCCCCCACAGGACTCCCTGTGGAACGCCAGCCGCAGCCAGTCCCGCGGCGCAGACCGCCGCGATCACCAGCATGATCTTCCCCTGGGCCTTGACATAAGTGGCGATATAGCGGATCACGCCGCAGATCACCTCTAAGAGCAGGTGACAGTCCTCCCGGTCCAGCAGCCGGTTCATCAGCTCGTCATAATCCTTCGCCAGGAGCACCGTTGCGATCAGAAAGGTTACCAGATATCCTCCCAGAGCCGCCGCCTTCCCCGCGTACCGGATACAAAAGGAAACGACTCCCTTCTCCAGCTGCGCTTCCCCGGCTTTGACCGTCTTCCAGAGGTTCCCGCACATATCCATCGCCCATTCGGGAAGCATCCCCCACCAGCTCTCGGCCTTCTTCATCAGATTCGGCAAATTGCTCCACAACCATCCCCCCAGCAGCCATAGAAGCCCGGTCAGGACACCCAGCGCCAGGATCAGGAGCAGAACCGCCCCGATCTGCCTGTTGATATGCAACTTCTGTTTCATATTTTTCAGGAGAGGTCCAAAGATTGTGACAAACAGCATCGCGGTGAGGATCGGAGAGAGCAGGGGACAGAGATACCGCAGGAACAGATATACCGCCCCCGTGAGAAGAAACAGCATTGCCAGAGAATTTTGTTTGATTTTTCGACACCATTCTTCCATCTTCCGCCTCCCGACGCAGTTCTTCGACTCTCTCGGAGGTTAGTATGGTTGAATTTTATCCTTTTATAATGGTAAATGCTTTTGCTTCCGGAAGAATCTTCCAACAGCGTTCTTCACCGGTTTTGGGGATCTTTATCTGAATTTCATAAGCGCACAGCGCCACATTTTTGATCTGATATTGATCGCTCAGCGCAGCGGAAAGCCTGCTGCCGTATTTCCGATCTCCAAGGATCGGCCAGCCCGCGTGGGAGAGCTGGGCGCGGATCTGATGAAAACGGCCCGTCCCGATGCAAACGTCCAGAAGCGAGACAGGGATCTCCCGTGCTTCCTTTTCCGACGCAACGGCTTTTTCCTCTTCCGGCGCTTCTTCTCCGGAAAACACTTGGGTTTTAGCGTTTCCGGAAGTTTCCAATTCCGCCTCCCGCAAAACCTTATAATGCAAAACCGCCCGCTTTGCCTGTGGAAAATCCCTCTCCCGTCCGGTGACGATCTCCGCATAATTTCCGGGGGTCTTCCAGAGAAAATCTTCCAGCTTCCCGTCCGGCGGAATGACTTTCCCGCAGACCAGGGCATAATACCTCTTGTTCAGGCTGCCGTCGGACAACTGCCTTGTCAGGTTCGCCGCGGCATTCGGCGTTTTTGCAAAGGCCAGAAGCCCCTCCACCGGCTGGTCCAGGCGATGGATCACGCCGAGATAGGGACGACTCTGTTTTTTTGACAGATACCCTTTCAGCTCGCTGACCGCGTCCGGCTGGGATACGGAGCTGCTCTGCGTCGCCAAGCCGGCGGGTTTTCGTATGATCAAAATTTCTTCGTCCTCATATAGGATCTCACATTTCATCCGATGTATTCCTCGCTCGGCCTTTCTCATTCTTTTTGACGCACAGCGCCCCAAACTTGATGTTTCGGTCTTTATATTCCAAATTTTACATTCCTGATTTTACGTTCTGATTTTTGTATCCCGGCTTTTGATGCCCGATTTTTGCATTCCAGCTTTGGCGTTTCGGTTTTCGCATCCCTGCCATTGCGCAAGGCTTTGCATTCCTGCTATTGCGTCACGGCTTTGCAGCACGATTTTTGCATCCCGGCTTCTGCGTATCGCCCCTTACACACCAAACTTTCGCAGCCCCTTGGGATAATGATTCTTCATGATCCCGCCAGCCAGCTTGCCCCAGCCCAGAGAGATCCCGTCCACACAGATCAGATACCACCCCTTTGGGCCTTCCGCCGGAAAAGTCTGTCCGTTCAGGTAAGCGCCAACCCGCGGATCCCCGCTTTGCAGTCTCAAAACCTGCCGGACATCTCCGGGTCCCAGGGCCAAGGCCAACGCATGGGAAGGTTCAAAGCGGTTCTTTTTGATCTCTCCCAGATGGAGGCCGGGGCGAAGGACCTTCAGCCCCTTCAAGCCCGGGAAATCCTCCGGGATCAGATACAGGTTATCTCCAAATCTCAGATATTGTGCTTTTTGTCCTCCGGGATATAAAATGTTTTCCGCGCAAAACTCCCCCCATTCCCCGCAGTCCTGTTTCGACGCCGTCCGGGCCGCCCCAGTCATCGCGGGGACCCGATATCCCTCCGGGACATTCCCGCTCTTTTGAAGTACCGCCAGGAAATGACCCTCCCCACGGATCCGGTGAGGATATAGGCGCAGCATTCCGTCAAACTTTTCAGTCTCCGCCCCGGGCCGCGCCTGAAATTCCAGCCCCTTTACCAGTTCAAACTCCGGCCAGCGGCTCATAAAGCGCCGGATACTGCCCTCATTTTCCCACTCCGCAAAGGTACAGGTAGAGTACACCATCCTGCCCCCGGGACGCAGCATCTCGGCGGCACAGTCCAGAATACCATCCTGCCTCTCCCCGCAAAGTTCCACATTTTCCGGGCTCCACTCCGTCAGAGCTGTCTCGTTTTTCCGAAACATGCCCTCCCCGGAACAAGGGGCGTCCACTAAAATTTTATCAAAATATCCCCGGAAAACCTCCGCAAGTTTCTCCGGGCTTTCATTTGCCACGCATACGTTAATAAGACCCAGTCTCTCCACATTTTCCGAGAGAATCTTTGCCCGGGAGGGGTTGATCTCATTGCTCACCAGCAGCCCTTTTCCCCGGAGCAGCGCGCCGATCTGCGTGCTCTTTCCTCCCGGCGCGGCGCAGAGATCCAAGACCCTGTCCCCCGGCTTCACGTCCAGGAATCCCACCGGCGCCATGGCGCTGGGTTCCTGAATATAGTACAGTCCCGCCTCATGAAAGGCATGTTTTCCCGGCTGGGTCTCCGGATCATAATAATACCCGTTCTCCGCCCAGGGAACCGGCTCCAGATGAAACAGTTCCTCAACTTCCCGCCGGAGAGTCTCCCCGTCCTCCGCCCTCTTTCCTCCGTTCCAGCGAAGGGCCTGATACCTCTCCCGGTCATAGCTCTCCCGAAAAGCCTCGTATTCTTCCCCAAGCTGATCCTGCATCCTCTGTAAAAACAATTCCGGCAGCATATTTCTCTTCCTATCCGCCAAAAACGGCTCCGGCGGCAGTTCTCTCCCCTTTTCGTCAGGAATTATCCCTCTGATGTCAGACATTGGGACATTCACGTTCCCCCTGTTTGTCGGACGTTGGGACGCTCCCTCTTTTCCGCTTGAAAATCGGACGCCTAGTCATTCACTGTCAAATCTTAAACCGATATCCCACGCCCCAGATTGTTTCAATATACTGCGGCTTCGAGCCATCACTCTCGATTTTTTCCCGTATCTTCTTGATATGAACCGTAACCGTCGCGATGTCCCCCACAGGTCCCATATCCCAGATCTCCTGGAAAAGCTCTTCTTTTGTAAAGACGTGATTGGGGTGTTCCGCCAGGAACGTAAGCAGGTCAAACTCCTTTGTGGTAAAGGTTTTTTCCACACCGTCCACATAGACCCGGCGCGCCGTCTTGTCAATGCGTATCCCACGGATCTCCACGATGTCGTTCTGCGCCTTCTGCGTATTGCCCACCAGTCTCTCATAGCGGGCCAGGTGCGCCTTCACGCGGGCCACCAGTTCGCTGGGGCTGAAGGGTTTTGTCATATAATCGTCCGCTCCCAGTCCAAGGCCGCGAATCTTATCGATATCCTCTTTCCTCGCGGATACCATCAGAATCGGGATATCTTTTTCCTTTCGGATCCTTCTGCACACTTCAAATCCGTCCACACCCGGCAGCATCAGATCCAGGATGATCAAATTGTAATCCACCTTCAGCGCTGCCTCAAGGCCCGCGTCCCCCGTGTTGCAGATATCCACCTCAAACTCGCTGAGCTCCAGATAATCTTTTTCCAGATCAGCGATCGCTTCCTCGTCTTCAATAATTAAAATCTTACTCATGCTCTCCTCCACCTTCCATAAAACTAACCCGTTCACCTGTTTAACCGGGCCGCGCGTCCTTCTAAATATTTCCACACGGCTTTGCTTACCGCACGGTTTTTCTTTCCGCACAGCTTTTCTTTCTGCCCCGCCATGAGCCGAGGCCCTCTCTGTTTCTGCCTCTCCCTGCCCCTAATAACCGTAATAAGGTCTTTTCCTATGTCAATTCAATGTATTTGCGCAGCACAAAATGCATACATGTCCCTTCCCCTTCTTTCGAGCTGGCCCAGATATAACCGCCGTGATCCTCGATGATCTTCTTCACAATGGAAAGACCGATGCCGCTGCCTCCCTGTGCGGAATTGCGGGAAGCGTCCGTCCGATAGAATCTTTCGAAGATCCGCTGCAGATCCTTCTGGGCAATCCCCTTTCCGTTGTCCTCGATCTCCACCCTGATAAAGTCATTGTCATCCAGTATGCGGATCGCAATCTCCCCGTGAGGTTTATCCATATACTTCACGCTGTTGCTGATAATATTGTTGATCACCTTCTTCATCTGTTCCGCATCCGCGATCACTATCGTATCCGGATCCACCATGTTAGAGTAATTCAGCTTAATGTTTCTGGACTCCAGATCAAGCCCCACCTCCTCCACGCAGTCTCCGAAATACTCCGCTACGTTAATCCGGTTGAAATTGTAGAGAATACGGTTGTTGTCAATACCCGAATAAGTCGTCAGCTCATTGATCAGCTTGTCCATGTCGTTCGCCTTATTGTAAATGGTCTTTATGTACTTATCCATCTTCTCAGGCGTGTCCGCGACTCCGTCCATGATCCCCTCCACATACCCTTTAATTGCGGTTATAGGCGTTTTCAGATCATGGGAGATATTGCTCACCAGCTCCTTATTTTTCTTTTCGTTCTCCAGCTTTTCTTCGGCGGACATCTTCAGGCGCAGTCTCATGTCCTCGTAATTGCGGTACAGATCACCGATCTCCCCCTCGGAATCCGTCTCAAGGGCGTAGTCAAAATTGCCCGCCTTGATCTGTTTCATCGCCACGTTCAACTCTGTAATCGGAGTGAACACCCCCCTGTGTATCCACTTTGTCAGCATTAAGCTGGTGATAATCAGGATGATGATAATCGCAATGAACATATCGATCAAAAGCCTTCTTGAAATCAGGAGGTGCAGTTTCGTCACCACGAAGAGACTGCCCTGGCTTGCGTCCTGAAAGTAAAAATCTATCTGCTTTACATAGTTTTCCAGCTCCTTAAAATAGTAGCCGCCGTCCTCATCCAGATCGCCGGTATGAAAACCGGGAAGCTTATCAAAAATCTGTTTTGCAGCCCCCGGATTCCCCGTATAATACAGCTGATCATCTTTTCTCAGTATCAGATAAGTAGACCGCCTGGAGGCCTCCTCGCTCTTCTGTTCCAGGTATTCCTTCTGTTCCAGTACCGAAGGATCCTCCTTCGCCTGCCCCGCCAGTTCCTCATACAGTTTGTCCGTTTCACCCACAAAATCCTGAAGGTTGGCAGAAATCATATCATAATCCAGATCCTTAAGCCCGAGTCCCTTCTGAAAGTTCATCTGATAGATTCCGATCATCATAAAAGCGAGCACAGTAAGCAGAAGTGGGAGCAGGATAATGCTGATAAAGGTAACCTGCAGTCTCGTCTTAAATTTCATGTATCTCAGCCCTCCCTTCCCTCTGCACCTTCCGTTTTCCATGAGACGGCGTAAATGCGGCAGAGGGAAACTCCGTATGCCGCCATTCCAAGAGGCAAAAATACAGCGGCATTGCTTTTGCAGGATCATTGTACCAAGCCGCTAGCGCGGCGGCTAGCCCCAATTACATTTTTTTCGCCACTTCTTCAAAAAAAGTAGCAGTT
>CANQCF010000101.1 GCA_947589505.1 uncultured Acetatifactor sp.
CATTATACTCGTATATTCATACATAGTCAAGGCGTTTTTTTGTACTTACAATCTAAGTAAAACCACTGGGAATCCAGCAAATTCAACCAAAATAAGTATACAGGTTTGTTTGCCAAAAATGATTTGAAAGCGTCTGCGATGTCGATCTCAAGCAAACGAAATGTCTATTTTCAAGAATCTCAATTCAGATGTTAGTAAACACTAATACTAATCTTAGATCTTCTGATTTTTATTTATTGTAGATCGCAATGTACCGCATTCCCATTTTAGGATGCAGAAAGGAGTTTTGCTTTGATAAGTTATGCCCCACTGTTTAAGACAATGAAAGAGAAGCATATTTCTACCTATCGTCTGGAAAAAATGGGCTTTTCCAGGGCCACTTACTATTCAATCTATAAAGGCAACAGCGTCTCTACAAACACCATCAATCAACTTTGTAAGCTTCTACGCTGCAGCGTTTCGGAAGTAATTGAATATATAGATGATGAAGAAACGGATATGTAATGATTCATACGGTTCATATCACATTATAAGCAGCTAAAAGGAAGACGAAAAATTGTTATAAAACAGGCTGTCTATAGGCACAAAAAAAGGAAGGCGAAACACCTTCCTTTTTCCATAATTCCTGTTTTAAAACTACAAATCCGACAAAACATAACTTACAGCGCCGGGAGCTGCCCAATCCCCAAACACACTGCGATCAGGTAAAGGGCCAGGAGATGCAGCGGATAAAAAGCATAAAAGAAATATTTCAATTTCAGCCCCCGCTTCTTTTTATAGAGCGCCAGGGGAAGAAAAGCCAGAGGCGCGGCGGGAAGTTCCCAGCAGAAGGACACGGCGCCGGCCAGGAGCTGCTTAATTCTGCTGCCGGAAAACAGATAAATGGCCACCGTGCAGAGCACGCCGCGGTAACTGTAGTCCGTTTTCAGAAACGCCGCCAGGATACATCCCGCTCCAATGATTGCGAGGTCCAGTACTAAAGTCAGGAAACCTGCTGCCTGAGACGTTCCCTGAAGGCGGATCCTCTGCCCCAGTTCCTTCAATCCGATCATCACCGCAAGGCTGATCGCCAGAGTAAAGTACACGTTCTGGCTCCGGAACTCCAGAACGGCGTTGTTAAACAGGAGGTCAAAGGGAATTTCTGAGACAAACGCGAAGATCACCAGCCGGCCCAGATACTTCCACTGGTTACGGGTGTACTTCAATCCCTCCACCAGGAAAAAACAGTAGATCGGAAACGCCAGACGTCCCACGTTCCGCATAAAATCGTACAGAAAATATAGGTCCCCGTACTGTTCCAGCCAGGCATCCCGTATCGGAGCCGCCGCGAACAGGTAAGTCCGGATCCCCGCCTGATTTAGGTACCTGCCCAGGATCCCGGCGGCGGTGTGATCGATCAGCATGGAGAGCACGGCGATCAGCTTGATGGTGCCGGCGCCAAGGCCCTCCCAGGAATCCCAGCGTTCCCTCCAGGACCGGGGGTTGCGCTCAGACCCGCGCGCAGGAGGCATCTGATTCTCCACGGCCTCTCTCCGCGCTGCAGCTTTCTTCTGACCTGTGACTGTATTCTGACCTGTGACTGTGTCCTGACCTGCGACTGTGTTCTGACCTGTGACTGTGTCCTGACCTGCGACTACTTCCTGCTCCGACATTTCTTCCGTCCTTTCCGCCGCGGCCGTCCGAGTTTCCGCCGTATGGATTTCAGACGCAAGCGGTTACCTACAGTATGGAGCATTTCAGCGCAGATTTCAAGTCTTTTTCAGCCAACCATATAACCGATTCCCCAGACCACCTTCAGATATCTGGGCTGTTTTGGATTCTGCTCGATCTTCTCCCGGATATGCCGGATGTGCACGGCGATCGTGTTGTCCACACCGACCGCGTCCATCTGCCAGATCGCCTCATAAATCTGTGAGATGGAGAGAGGGTGTCCGGTCTCCTTTGTAAGAAGCACCAGGATCTGATACTCAATAGGAGTGAGCCTGACTTCCCTTCCGTCCACCGTCACCTTTCTCTGGGTGTCGTCGATCTCCAGTCCGTCAACGCGATAAATCTTGTCCACATTCCTGCAGATACCGGAGAGCTGGCAGTATCGGCGCAGATGGGATTTCATTCTGGCAAGGAGCACCAGAGGATTGTCCCCGGCATTCACGTAATCGTCCGCTCCCGCGCTGAGGGCCTCTATCTTCGCCTCCTCGCTTTCCTGGCCGGAAATCACCAGGATCGGGATCCGGCTCCTTCTTCGGATATCACAGATCAGCCGGACGCCCTCGTTCCAGCCCCCGGACTCCGCCATAATGTCTATCAGGATCATCTGGATCCGTCCGGCAGAAATTTCCTCAAAAAGCTCTTTTGGGGAGCGGATCTCTATAAGCTCCATCTGCTCTCCAAGGCAGAGTCCTTTCAGTTTTTGGACCACCTTCGTCTTATTATTATAAACTGCGATTGCAGAAATCATTTCATACCTCCCAGTTCCTTTCCCAGACACGAATTCTTTTCTTCTCAGATTCAGCGGCAATAAAAAAGGCCTTCTAAAAGTATAAGACTGCTTTTAGAAGGCAAAGTTTCAACTAAAATAAAAATTTTATTTTTTTTCTTCCTGCATTTCCTCCTGATCCTGTTCCAGATCTTCCGGCGTCAGCCTTCTGAAACGATTCAGCCCCAGGAACAAAAGCAACAGGGAATTCTTTGTGGTCTCGAACACCCCCTCCTTATACATGGAGTAGAGGATCAATCCCAGAGGCACCGCTACGATCATGCCGATCACGCCGTAAAAACGATAGCCGAGATAGAGCAGAAACAGGGTTGGAATGGGCGGCATACCGATGGAATCTCCCACGATCTTCGGCTGGATAATCTGTCTCGCCAGCTGTCCCACACCCCAGATAATCAGGAGCCCCACCGCCATCTGGTAATCCCCGCTCAGAATCTTGATAACCGCCCAGGGGATCATTACTGTACCCGTCCCGAAAAAGGGCAGAAAGTCCAGAAAGGCAATTCCCAGGGCGATCAGCCAGACATAATTTACCCGCAGGATCCAAAGCCCTGCCACAAGAAGAAGATACATCCAAATTTCTATCTTCAGCTGGGCTTTCAGATAGCCTCCCACCGCCTCCACCATGCTCCGCTTGATCAGGAGGAATCGGGCCCGTACCACTTCCGGGGTGTGAATCCGAAACCACTCCAGGATATTCTCTCTCTCCGCGACGAAAAAATAGGATGAGAGCAGCGCCATGATCACGCCGATCAGAAGTTTCGGCAGATATTTCGCGAAATTCCCCACCGCTGTCAGAGTAGGGCTGCTGACCTTTCCGATCAGACTGCCGGTCAGATTGCTTACCTCGGTTTCCAGATCCGTGATTCCCTGCTGGATCCCCTCCGGCAATTTGTCGTAGATGCTGTTCAAGTGATCGGCGATCTCCTCGAAATCCTTTTGGACTACCTCGATCAGTCCGGGCAGTTCTTTTACAAACCCGGAGCCTTCCCTCACTAGAACGCTCACCAAAAAATAGAGCAAAAGCACAATAAGGCCGATCACCGCGATGATCACAAACGCGGAACCGGCCTTTCGCTTTAATTTAATCTTATCCTCAAAAAATTTTACAATCGGACTCGCTATCAGCGCGATGATCCACCCGATCAGAAAAGGCGCAAAGAACGCGAGAACCCTGGGAAGCAAAAACCAGACACACAGAAATACCACTGCTGCGACTAAGAGATTGACCAGAGCTTTCGCATACTTTTTCATGTTTTTATCCATTCCTTTCACTGCGTTCTGCTAAAAACGTATCGAAAAGACTGCTATTTCTTATCTCCTTCCCCTGTCAGCTCGTCCAGCAGGGCGTAAATCTCGTCCCTTCCCTGTTTCGACTGCGCGGAAAAAGGAATGATCCTCGCATCCGGACCTGCGTCCAATCCGGTGCGGACCAGTTCCGTCTGTTTCCGAATCTGGCTGCGGTTGATCTTATCCAGCTTTGTCGCGACAATGACCGGCTGAAATCCCATTTTCAGAATCCAGTCATACATGATCCTGTCGTTTTCCGAGGGGGCATGACGAATATCAATGAGAAGAAAAACCAGTTTTAACTGTCTGGATCTGTGGAGGTAATTTTCCACCATCTTCCCCCACTTTGCCTTGACCTCCTGGTTCGCGTTCGTGTAACCGTACCCGGGCAGATCCACAAAATACAGGGCGTTATTGATATTATAAAAGTTGATCGTCTGGGTCTTACCAGGCTGGGAACTGGTCCTGGCCAGGGATTTCCGGTTCATGAGCGCATTGATCAGGGAACTTTTCCCCACATTGCTCTTCCCGGCAAAGGCGACTTCCGGAAACGCATTGTCCGGAATCTTGCTGGTAATCCCGCAGACCGTCTCCAGGCTCACATTTTTAATTACCATTTTTCCTCCGTTTTTCAGGGAAACGCTCTGCCGTCCACCCTTCGACGGTCCGGGACGGATCTCTCCGCTGCCGGCCCCGGCATGCGGTTACTGTCCTTCCCGCCGAATAATCGCAGGCCCTTCCTTCCCCTCAACGGCCTCCTTCGTAATGATACATTCGCCGATGGTGTCGTCGGAAGGAATATCGAACATGATGTCCATCATGATACTCTCCAGGATCGAACGGAGTCCTCTGGCGCCGGTCTTTCTCTCAAATGCCTTTTCCGCGATAGTCTCCACTGCGTCCTTATGAAAGGAGAGCTTTACTTCATCCATCTCAAAGAGTTTCTGATACTGCTTGATCAGGGCATTCTTCGGCTCCGTCAGGATGCGCACCAGCGCTTCTTTGTCCAGTCCCCGCAGAGATACGTTGATAGGCACGCGGCCCACAAACTCCGGGATCAGACCGAATTTCGTCAGATCCTGAGGCACGACCTCCTGGAGCAGATCGTCGATCTCCTTTGTGGATTTTTGGGAGACTTCCGTGTTAAACCCGATGGATTTCCGGTCCAGTCTTTCCTCCACGATCTTTTCCAGTCCGTCAAAGGCGCCTCCGCAGATAAATAAAATATTCGTCGTATCGATCTGAATCAGCTCCTGGTGGGGATGCTTCCTTCCTCCCTGGGGCGGAACGCTGGCAACCGTGCCTTCTATGATCTTCAGAAGCGCCTGCTGCACGCCTTCGCCGGACACGTCCCTGGTAATAGAAACATTTTCACCCTTTTTTGTAATCTTGTCAATCTCATCGATATAGACGATCCCGTACTGGGCGCGCTCCACGTCGTAATCCGCCGCCTGGATCAGTTTCAGCAGGATGTTCTCCACATCCTCACCCACATAACCTGCCTCGGTCAGCGTCGTGGCGTCTGCGATGGCAAAGGGCACGTTGATAATCTTCGCCAGTGTCTGGGCAAGGTAGGTCTTTCCGGAACCGGTGGGCCCGATCATAATAATATTGCTCTTCTGGAGCTCCACATCCCCTGCGGCCTTCGGTGCAGTCACTCTCTTATAGTGATTGTACACGGCAACGGAGAGCACCTTCTTCGCCTCATCCTGCCCGATGACATAATCATCCAGAAAGTCCTTGATTTCCCGGGGTTTCAGAAGATTGATATCCACATTCGCGTCCCCGGGCCGGTCGTCATCCTCAAATTCCTCCTCCAGGATATCCGCGCAGATGTCCACGCACTCATCACAGATATAGACCCCCGCGGGGCCGGCGATGAGCTTTCGAACCTGCCCCTGATGTTTTCCGCAGAAGGAACACTTTATTTCATCGTCAGCAATCTTTCCTGCCATTTACAAAAACTCCTTACTTCACAGAATCATGGAAGGTGATAACCTTATCCACAAGCCCGTACTCCCTTGCCTCTTCGGCGCTCTTCCAGTTGTCGCGCTCTGTATCGGCACAGATCGTCTCATAATCCTTTCCGGTCATCTCCGCCAGCATGCGGTTCATTTTTTCCCTGGTCTTCAGGATGTGCTTTGCCGCGATCTCAATTTCCGTGGCCTGACCCTGGGTCCCGCCGAGGGGCTGGTGGATCATCACCTCCGCGTTGGGAAGAGCAAACCGCTTTCCCTTTGCCCCGCTGGCCAGCAGGAACGCCCCCATGCTGGCAGCCATGCCGATGCAGACAGTGGATACGTCGCACTTGATATACTGCATGGTGTCATAGATCGCCATTCCCGCGGTTATGCTGCCCCCGGGGCTGTTGATATACAGGTGGATGTCCTTCTCGGGATCCTCCGCCTCCAGAAAAAGAAGCTGCGCTACAACGATACTGGCGGAGGCGTCGTTTACTTCCTCTCCCAGGAATATAATTCTATCCTTCAACAGCCTGGAATAAATGTCATAGGATCTCTCCCCTTTGCTGGTCTGCTCAATGACATAAGGCACTAAACTCATTGTAAATACCTTCCTTTCTCAGTTTTTTCAGTTTTCTTATCTAGCATATCCCACTTTTTACCAATTTTCAACGAATATAAGAGAATTTTATAAAACTTTAACATCCCGCTACACAGACAAGGGTTGCGTCCAGGCCGGAACGCAACCCATTCCCCTTCTATTGTATGCGCGATACGGAAATTATTCCTCCGAATCCGCGGCAGCGCTCTTCTTGGAAGGTTTTACTTCCTTGGCATTCTCCACTACAAACTCCTGAGCCTTCCTGATCGCAATGTCCTCCATGATGGATTTTTTCGCGGATTCGTTCAGCATCTCCTTGGCTTTCTCCGGCTCGATGCCGTAGGCCTCCGCCATGGACTTCACCTCTTCCTCGTAGTCCTCTTCCGTCACGGTGATGTTCTCCGCTTTAGCGACAGCTCCCAGAACCAGACGTCCCTTGATTCGATCCTCCGCCTGGGGTCTGAGCTGCTCCAGCAGGGTATCCGCATCCAGGCCGGTGTACTTCATATACTGCTCCAGGCTGAGACCCTGGGCCTGCATATTCTGCGCGTACTCGTCCAGGAGCTGTCTCTGGGTAGTCTCGATCATGGCCTCGGGGATATCCATCTTCGCATCGGCGATCACGGCTTCCACCACAGCATCTACCTTTTCTCTCTTGGCATTGGCGGCCTTTCTCTCCTCAAGGTTCTTCTTTACATCCTCTCTGTATTCAGCCAGGGTATCAAAATCGGATACGTCAGAGGCAAACTCATCATCCAGTTCAGGAAGGATCTTTTCTTTGATTTCCTTGACCACACATTTGAATACGGCAGGTTTTCCGGCCAGCTCCTTCGCCTGATAGTCCTCGGGGAAGGTGACGTTTACGTCCACTTCCTTCTCCAGTTCCGCGCCGATCAGTCCGTCCTCAAAGCCCGGAATAAATGCATTGGAACCGATGGTCAGGGGATAGTTCTCTCCCTTCCCGCCCTCGAAAGCCACGCCGTCTACAAAGCCTTCGAAATCAATGATGGTCTCGTCCCCGCTCTTAACCGCTCTGTCGGTCACGTTCACGGCCCTTGCATTGGACTCTCTCTCCTTGTCGATGGCTGCCGCCACTTCCTCTTCGGTCACGGTGGTGTCGGCCTTGTCCACCTTTACGCCCTTATACTTTCCAAGGGTAACCTCCGGCTTTAAAGCGACCTCCGCGGTGAATACCATGCCCTTGCCGGCCTCGATCTCCGTCACTTCGATTTTTGGCGAAGAGACGATCTCTTCCCCGCATTCCTCCACCGCCTTGTCATAGGCATCAGGAATCAGAATGTTTGCAGCGTCCTCATAAAACACCTCGGGTCCATACATTTTTTCGACGAGTTTCCGAGGCGCTTTGCCCTTGCGGAAACCGGGAATGTTGATCTTGTTCTTCTGCTTCTGGAAAGCTTTCTCCAGCGCTTTTTCCAACTCTTCGGCGCCGACCTCGATGGTCATCTTCGCCATATTGTGCTCTAATTTCTCCAACTGTAAACCCATTCTTGCTCTTCCTCCTTCATATTGCCCCTGTATCTCAATTCCCGCCCTTTCCATCTCAGGAATTATCTGGGAAAACCGGACATTATCACAGTCATTGTACGATTATAGCATACCTTTCTCAAAAACACAAATATTTTTTACCGCACAAGCCCGACTTTTTGTATCTCTGACGGTTCCTGCCCCGGGGGCAGAATGTGGCTTGCGATCAAAAGCGCCCTGCTCCCCTGCCATTTTTGGATCGCCCTCCAGGCTTTTTGAGCCGTTTCTTCATCCAATCCGGCAAAGGGCTCGTCCAGAAAAAGCAGGTCGCTTTCCGCAGCCAGGGCTCTCGCCAGAGCCGTCCGGCGCTTTTCCCCGCCGCTCAGCAGCCTGCAGGGTTTCTCCAGAAGAGACTCGTCCAGCAGCTCCTTCAGAATTTCCTCCGCCTTCTCCCCGTCCCCGGTGACCATGCGGACATTCCGCCGGGCGGAAAAGTCCTCACAGAGCCTGTCCTCCTGAAAAAGCATGCTTAAAAACATCCTCTCCCTGTCGTACCGCACATCTCCCCTGTCCGGCCTTTCCACTCCGGCGAGGATCCGCAAAAGCGTGGTCTTACCCTCTCCGGAGGGCCAGGTGAGCCAGCGCGTTTCCCCGGCGGACAGTTTTATAGTCAGACCGGAGAACAGCATTTTGTCTGTGGCTTTTTCCAGGTTCACTGCCGCAGCGCCATATCCGGCGCCGCTTTTATCAAAATCCGCCCTTATCGACGCGCCTCCCCTGGCGGACTCTTTCGGCCCCGCAGGCGCACGGCACTCCGCGTTCCATTCAAAGAAAACCTCCGCCAGTTTCAAAACCGCCTTTTCAAATAAAAGGCTCAGGCACACCGTCACCGCCGTCCAGGCCAGGATCCCGGCGGTGTCCAGATAAATCTTCGAGAGATAGATCCGCTCGCCAATGGAATAGTCGGGCAGGCCGATGACTTCCGCAGCGACGCCGGATTTCCAGGCCATGCCAAGACTGCTCTTCATGCTCCCCAGAAGGAATGGTTTCAGCGCGGGCCGATAAATATAGAAAAAAACCGTCTTTCCAGGCAGCCGGAAGATTTTCGCCATCTCCAACATCTTCGGATCCACCGCTTTCAGTCCCTCAAGAACGCTGAAATAAACGCCGGGGAACACGATGAGGAAACTCACCGCCACGGAAAGAAAGGACGGACCCTGCCAGATCAGGAGCAAGACCACAAAGCACACCACCGGAACCGTCTTCGCCAGACTGATCACCGGACTGACGATCTCTTCCAGGACAGGGAACCGATGATTGACCGCCGCGGCCAGAATTCCCAGAATCAGTCCAAGGCAGAAGCCGATGGAAATCCTGGCAAGGCTCGCAAGCACCGTTCTCCAGAAAAAGCTTTGTCCCATATCGGAGACCAGGGCCTGAAATGTCTCCGCCGGAGAGGCCGCCAGAAAGGGATTGTGGACAGCCATGGCAAAAGCCTGCCACGCCGCAAGCCAGAACAGGATAACGGCCGCTTTTTTCAGAAATCTTTTTGTTTTGTCTCCGTTCATGTTTTCCCCTTTTTCGTGAACCGCGCATGTAAAAAATTGCCATAATATTTTGTCCGTCCATGCTAATACTATCCTCAAGATGAACGAGACAAATACTTACTCGGAACAGAAACCCTTTACCGGCGTGCGCAGGCAGAAGGCTTCCTCTGAGAAAGTGTCTGCCACGCCATCTTAAAATAGAAAAATCCAGAATATTGGAGGTGAAAAAACAATGGCAAGCAAGAATACCAACAAAATGGAGATCCCTGAAGCTAAGGCAGCAATGGATCGTTTTAAGACTGAGGTAGCTTCTGAGCTGGGCGTGAACCTGAAGGAGGGTTACAATGGTGACCTTAC
>CANQCF010000102.1 GCA_947589505.1 uncultured Acetatifactor sp.
TTCGGGGAGGGGACGGTCAGCGCCATCTCCAAGCAGCCCCGGGACTATATGGTGACTGTGGAATTTGACACTTACGGGCAGAAGATCATGTACGCGGCCTTTGCAAAACTGAAACCTGTGTGAGCAGCCCGCGCCATTCGCAAAGCCGCGCCTGCGGCGCTTACCGTCGCTTTTGCGAATGGCTTTGCCTGTGGAATGAAAGGTTCCGTCCCTGGGGGACCAGTTCCGCCCGCGCCATTCGCAAAGCCGCGCCTGCGGCGCTTTCCGTCGCTTTTGCGAATGGCTTTGCCTGTGGAATGAAAGGTTCGCGTCCCTGGGGGGCACCAGTTCAGCCCGCGCCATTCGCAAAGCCGCGCCTGCGGCGCTTACCGTCGCTTCGCGACTGTCTTTGCTCATTAAATGGCGCTCCCTCAGCCGCGCGTGTTCGGCAAAAATTTGTGCGAGCACAATTTTTGCCCGAACCACGGCGGCTGGCTGAACTGGTGGTGAAAAATGTCAATATTCGCGGCTTGACACGGAAACGTTTTTGGTGTATCCTAATATACGTTGAATCACATGTCCCTGTAAAATTGTATAGATTTATTTTAGATGCGCATAAAGGAGTGGGTAACAGTATTATTCATTCCTTTTTTGTTACATCCTGGCCGGTACAAAAGCAGGGCCGTGTGTTCAGACAAATAAAAGAGGAGGAATGTATTATGAAAAAGAGATTTTTGGCTCTCTTTATGGCTTTTGCCATGACGATTAGTCTGGCGGCCTGCGGCGGTTCCGGTTCCGGTGACCCTTCGAACCCTTCGAACCCTGCAAACCCATCAAACCCCTCAAGCCCTTCGAGTTCCAGCTCCGGAACAGAAGACGGGGGGGTGTCTTATACGCTGAATCTGGCGCAGTCTGAGTTCCCCACAAACTGGAATCCTCACGATGAGGAGACGGCTTATGATGCAGATTTGATGTATTATCTGCAGGAGCCTTTTTACAACCTTGACTTCAACGATACCATGGACGGCTACAAGATGGTTCCCATGGCTGCCGCTGCAGAACCCGTGGATGTGACTGCGGATTATGTGGGCAAGTATGGCATCGCGGAAGGTGACACGGCGAAAGCATGGAAGATTCAGATCCGTGACGACCTGAAATGGCAGGACGGCACGCCGATCAAGGCTGAGGATTATGTGACCAGCGCGAAGCTGCTGCTGAATCCCGTGGCCCATCATTACCGCGCTGACAGCCTGTACCAGGGCAATCTGGTGATTTACAACGCAAAGAACTACGCTTATTCCGGCCAATATGCGCAGAGCCCTATGATCTCCGAAAATTTCGGGGACGATGAGTATGTGGATTACGACAACTTTGTAGTGAATGATGGCGGATACTTTACCACGGAGGACGGCAAGGACGTGCTGCTGAAGATCGACGCCATGGGCAACTGGGATCCCGACAACGGCATGGACGTGTATCATGATAACTACCCTGACTGGTTCCAGGTGGACGGCACTGACGTTTACACAGATCTGTTTGTGCCCAATGCCGACGCTGACGGATATGTAAAAGTGAATGAAGAGGTCTATCAGGCGCTTTTGAATGTGGTTGGCAACGCGCAGGCGGGAAGCTTTGACGCTTATGCGGAAGCTGCAGGGGATTACGCTTATCATGAGTGGGAAGAGATCTGCTATTATGGACAGAACTATCCCGAGGTGGATTTCTCTGAGGTGGGTATTTTCTCCGTTTCCGACACGGAATTTGTGATTGCCCTGGAAAATCCTCTGGAGGGCTTCTATCTGCTGTATTCCCTGACCGACAGCTGGCTTGTCAAGGAGGATCTGTATCAGCAGTGCGAAAGTGTGACCGACGGCGTGTACAACAACACCTACGGCACCTCCGCTGAGACGAGTTTTTCCTACGGGCCTTACAAGCTGGTTACTTTCCAGGCGGACAAGCAGATCCTGCTGGAGAGAAACGAGTATTATCACGGAATCCAGGACGGCCAGTATCAGACCACGAACATTCAGATCGACTGCGTGGAAGAAGCTGCCACCAGGCTGGAAATGTTCCTGAACGGCCAGCTTGACAGCTACGGTCTGGCTGCAGAGGATATGGAGACTTATCAGACCAGCGACTATACTTATTTCACACCCGGCGACTCTGTCTGGTTCATGGCCCTCAACCCCGGCATGGACGCTCTGAAGGCGCAGCAGGAAGCGGCCGGCGAGAATATCAATAAGACGATCCTTACCGTGAGGGAATTCCGTATGGCGCTTTCCTTCGCTCTGGACCGTCAGGCCTTTGCACTGGCTACCATGCCTACGCAGAGCCCCGGATTTGCCCTGTTCTCCGATCAGATCATCTCCAACCCCGAGACCGGTGAGACCTATCGTTCCACCGACGAGGCGAAGCAGGTGCTTGTGAACTTCTGGGGCCTTGCAGATGAGGTTGGCGACGGCAAGATGTACGCTACCGTGGACGACGCGATCGACAGCATCACAGGCTACAATCTGGAGATGGCAAAAGAATACTTTAATAAGGCATATGATATCGCCATCGAACAGGGACTGATGGATGACGACGATGTGATCCAGATCAAGATCGGTATGCCCAACAGCACCAGTTCTACCTACAACAACGGTTACGAATTCATGGTGAACAACTACACCGAAGCGGTAAAGGGAACCTCTCTGGAAGGGAAGCTGACCTTTACTAAGGACGATACGCTGGGCAACGGATTTGCAAACGCACTGCAGGCAAATCAGGTTGATATGCTGTTCTATGTGGGCTGGACCGGTTCCGCACTGGATCCTTACGGCCTGATGGAGGCATACACCACCAGCTCTTATCAGTACGATCCCAACTGGGATACCTCCAAGACGGATATGACCGTGAACCTGGACGGGACGGACTATACTGCTTCCGTGCTTGACTGGACCTACTGCATTGGCGGACAGGCAATCACCATCACCGCTGCGGACGGCACGAAGAAGGAGTTCAGCGCAGGTACCAGCGACGGTGTGGATGAGCAGCGTTTCCAGATCCTGGCAGGTCTTGAAAATGCCGTTCTGGAACAGTACGACATGATCCCTATTGAGATCGATGCCAGCGCTTCCATGAGAGGCATGCAGGTTAAGTACTACAGTGAAGACTATGTGTTTGGCCCCGGCCGCAACGGCTATCAGGGCGTTCAATACCTGACCTACAACTATTCCGATCAGGAATGGAACGACTATGTAACTTCTCAGGGCGGTACGCTGAACTACAATTAAAAAACATCGCTGCCGAAGGGCGGCGCGATACAGGACCGGACCGGGGCGGAAACGCCCTTGACCCCGGTCTTGTATTTATACGGTTTTTGAAAAGACCCTTTTCAGACGCGGTATAAATACAAGACATGAGGAGGTATCTTATGGTAAAGTATGTTCTGAAGCGTATTGCGCTGATGTTCTTTGTGTTTTTTGTGATCCTGACCATGTGTTTCGTCCTGGTGAAGCTTCTGCCTCAGACGGATCCGGTGCAGTTCGGAAAGGATATGAACCTGATAAAAATGCGGCGTGAGGCGCTGGGCTACAATAAGCCGATCCTGGTTCAGTACGGGATCTTTTTGAAGCGGAGTCTGCTGGGCAACGACTGGGGGATCAGCGAGGCACTGTACCGCGGACAGGATGTCTGGCAGGTATTTGTGTCCAAGATGCCGGCTACGCTGATGGTGAACCTCTACTCCCTGATCTTCAGCGTGCCCCTCGGCCTTTTCCTCGGCATCTATTCGGCCCTGAAAAAGAATAAGTGGCAGGACTATGTGATCTCTACGCTGATCATGCTGTTCATCTCCGTGCCCAGTTATGTATACGCGCTTCTTGTGCAGTATCTGCTGTGCTTCAAGCTGAAACTGTTCCCGCTTCAGATGAACAGCGGGACGGACTACTTTACCTGGTCCATGTTCCTTTCGGTGGTTCCGGCGGTTCTGTCCCTGGGCTTCGGCAGTATCGCTTCCCTTGCAAGATACACCAGGGCGGAACTCTCGGAGGTGCTCACCAGCGATTTCATGCTGCTGGCCCGGACTAAGGGCCTTACCAGGGCCCAGGCCACAGTCCGCCATGCGCTGCGAAATTCCATGGTGCCGGTGTTCCCTATGATCCTCGGAGAGTTTATCGGTATCCTGTCCGGGTCCCTGATCATAGAAAAGCTGTTTGGCGTTCCCGGGATTGGGCAGCTCTACGTCAATTCCATCACCTCTCTTGACTATAATTTCTTCATGCTGCTGTCGGCGTTCTATACGCTGATCGGACTGGCCGCGGGTATCGTGGTGGATATCAGCTACGGATTTATTGATCCCAGGATCAGAATGGGGGAGCGCTAATATGGATAAAAAGATGGACTACGCAAACATTCCCAAGGAAAAATTTGAATTTTACCACCGCGAAGAAGAAATTCATGACAAAAAACTCGACACGAAACCGGTGGGGTATTTTAAGGACGCCATGATGCGTTTCTGCCGCAACAAGAGCTCCGTGATCGCGGCCTGTGTGCTTTTGTGTCTGGTTCTGTTTGCAATTTTTGTGCCGATTTTCTGCATGACGCCGTATTCTGCGAACCCCACGGACACCACCTACCTGATGTACACGAAACTTCTGCCGAAGTGCAAGGTGTTAGCCTGGATGGGGTGGGACGGATGTTTTGACGAAACGCTGAACGAGGCGGACTATCTCAGCCGCCGCGCTATCGGCGAGGAGACGGGGCTGGACCCGGTTGTAAAGGTTTATCGGGAAGGCTACGAGGACTCGAGCAGTACCATCAACACGACCTATTATGATATCCGCACGGATTCCTATGTAAAGAACGGTATGATCTACCTGACGCTGACTCCCGCCGAATATGAAGCGATTCAGGACTGGCAGGAAGAAACGGGGATTCAGGTCATTTACCCTGCGGTGGACACTTCCGGGTTTAAGCTGGAACTCCTGAAAAACAATGCCAATATCTGGTATCAATGTTCGCAGAAAGGCGCGCCCAAGCTGGACAAGGAGGGAAACTTTGTCCCTCTGTACAAGACCAGCGGAAATGACGGCGAATACCACAGCCTGCGTATTGAGGGAGACGACGGCTCCTATCGGTATGCGGTGGCTACCGGCACAAGCTCCGGCGTTTCTTATAAGGTGAGAGTGTTTACCTATACCTATTTCCAGTACCGCTATGGGTTTGAACCCTCATTCCTGTTCGGAACGAACTCACTGGGCCACGATATCCTGACCCGGCTTGCAGGAGGCGCAAGATTCAGCCTTCTGCTTGCGCTGGGAATCTCGCTGATCAACCTGGTCATCGGTGCTGTCTACGGCGCGATCGAGGGGTATTACGGCGGCGTCATCGACCTGGCGCTGGAGCGTTTTTCCGATATTATGAGCGGCGTGCCTTTTATCGTGGTGACCTCGCTGTTCCAGCTGCACCTGTCCCAGAAGGTGGGAGTGGTGCCGGCGCTCTTGTTTGCCTTTGTATCCACGGGGTGGATCGGCATGGCGAGCACGACGCGTATGCAGTTTTACCGCTACAAGAATCAGGAATATATTCTGGCGGCGAGGACGCTGGGAGCCAGCGACGCGAGGCTGATGTTCCGGCATATCTTCCCGAACGCATTGGGAACTCTGATCACCAGTGCGGTTCTGGTGATCCCGGGCGTGATCTATTCTGAGTCCACGCTGACTTACCTCGGCATCGTGAATCTGGATTCGTCAAAGATGACGTCCATAGGCAGTATGCTGTCCGCAGGCCAGTCCCAGCTGACGACATACCCGCACATCATCCTGTTCCCCGCCCTGTTCATTTCTCTGCTGATGATTTCCTTTAATCTGTTTGGAAACGGACTGCGGGATGCCTTTAATCCATCACTGAGAGGAACGGAGGACTGACGTTATGGAAGAGAAAAAACTATCGGTCAACAATCTGGTCATATCTTTCAGGACGCCGGGGGGAAAAGTCCAGGCAGTCCGCAATATCAGTTTTGACCTTCGCAAGGGGGAGACGCTTGCCATTGTGGGCGAGTCCGGTTCCGGCAAGTCGGTGACCAGCAAGGCAATCCTTGGCATTCTGGCCGGCAACTCCATTGTGGAGGGCGGTTCCATCATCTATGACGGCATGGACCTCTTAAAGGTCGGGGAGGACGAATTCTACCGCATCCGAGGCGACAGGATCGCGATGATCTTTCAGGATCCCCTCTCCAGCTTAAACCCGATCATGCAGATCGGAAAACAGCTGACAGAGGCTATGCTCCTGAAGGGCAAGGCCCGCCAGAAATCCAGCAGAACCGCGTTCAACACGACGCTGGACAGACTTGCGGAGGCCATGGCGGCAGCAAGGCCGTCCGAGGGCGCTCAAAAAGCGTCCCAGATGTGTAAGAACTTCGACAGATTTGAAATGAAACATATAGAACTGGAAAAAGCCTACGGTGAGGCGCATGAGGCGGCCGGCGAGGCAGGGGATGCCATAAGCGACGTCCTGTTCCACATTGAAAAGAACGCTTTTGAGGATCAGAAGTATTCCCTGAAGGAGATCATCCGCCTTTCAGGTGAGACAGTGAACGAGTATGTTGTCTCGGGCAGCGACCGGGAACGCCTGAAGAAACTGCTGGAAGAACTGAAGAGCTGCATGAACAGCGAGATCAGAAAGAAGGAATACCCGGAAACTGTCAGGATCTTAAAGGAGCTGTCAGGGATTCTTGAGAGCGCCTTAAAGAAAGAACAGCCCGATTTTTCCAGCATGGGCTGCTATCTGGTAGATTCCGGAAAGCCCCTTCCCGATATGCCCATAGCCCAGCTGAACAGCTTTTTGAAGGAGTATGCGGACGAGCACTTCATGAACGAGTTCCGCGCGTGGATGAGAGAGGCGCTGGAATATAACGCAAAGACCTATAACGACAAAAAGAAGCTGGTGATCGACGCAATCGGCGAAAGGAAACAGACATTTGCCGGTACCGACTGGGACAAAAAGGCCTGCCAGGATGCCGCGGCCGCGCTCTGCAGCGCTGTGAACGAATCCATTGACCCGCTGGAAGTGGAAAAGGACGGGGAGGCGTACACCTTTGCCGAGACCTTGAAGGCCGCCGTCAGCGATTATTTTGAAGGAATTCAGAAAAACCGGAAGGCGGTTGCCCTCCACGACAAGCAGCAGAAAAAATATGACGGACTGAAAGCCAGGGGCAAAGAACCCGGATGGAAGGTTCCGCCTTCCACGGCAGTGGATCTTGACTTGGTCAGAGACAATGTCAATGCCATTCTCGACAGGATGGCGGCTCATTATCAGGAACGGTTGGAAAACGCGAAGAACGTGGATTTTGTCGGCCGAATGTCCGGTCTGGAGGAATTTTTTAAGGAAAATGCGTCCGGCGTGGTCATGAGGATCACGAAGAGGATGGCCAAATACAAGGCCTTAAAACTGATGGAGGAAGTGGGAATTACCGAGACGAGGAAGCGCTACCGCCAGTACCCGTTCGAATTTTCCGGCGGCATGCGCCAGCGTATCGTGATCGCCATCGCCCTGGCGGCGAATCCTGATATCCTGATCTGCGATGAACCGACCACGGCGCTGGACGTGACCATTCAGGCCCAGATCCTGGAACTGATCAACAAGCTGAAAAAGGACAGGAACCTCTCCATCATCTTTATCACGCATGATCTGGGAGTTGTGGCAAACATGGCGGATCGGATCGCCGTGATGTACGCGGGCAAGATCGTAGAGACGGGAACCAGCGAGGACGTCTTCTATTCGCCCGCGCATCCGTACACCTGGGCGCTTCTTTCCGCAATGCCGGATCTTGAGACAAACGAGCGGCTGGAGGCCATTCCCGGGACGCCGCCGAATATGATCTATCCTCCGGTGGGGGATGCTTTTGCGGACAGAAATAAGTACGCCCTGAAGATTGATTTTGAGATGCAGCCCCCCATGTTTCAGATCAGCGAGACCCACTCCGCCGCCACATGGCTGCTGCATCCGGACGCTCCAAAGGTGGAGCCGCCAAAGATCGTCACGGATCGTATCGCCAGAATGAAGTTGAAGGGAGGTGCCATCAATGCCGAATAAAGACGAAACTCTGCTGAGGGTAGAGCACCTCTGCCAGTATTTTAAACAGAATAAGGCCGTTGACGACGTGAGCTTTGAGATCAAAAAAGGTGAGGTCTTCGGCCTGGTGGGCGAGTCCGGCTGCGGAAAGACCACAACCGGTCGTTCCATCATCAAGCTGTACGATATCACCTCCGGCAGCGTGTATTTTAAGGGGGAGAGGATCGCGGCAGGCACCCGCTCTTATAAACTGAACATCGAGGCCGCAAAAAAGAAATATGAGGACGAATTGAAGGAACTGGAGCAGTCCGGCCGCTCTAACGAGGAGAAGGACAAACTCCGCCGTGAGAAAAAAGAGGAACTGGACCGCTATATCGCCCAGCAGAAGCAGGAGATCCATTCCGCGAGGGCTGATCACAGGAAACACAAGGTGGTCACGGACATCCAGATGATCTTTCAGGATCCCATCGCTTCCCTGGATCCCCGTATGACAGTGGGACAGATCATTGCCGAAGGACTGCGCATCCGCGGTGAAAAAAACAAAAAAGAGCTGGATGAAAAGGTTTATCAGGCGTTGGAAATGGTAGGTCTTGTGCGGGAACACGCGGGACGATACCCCCATGAGTTTTCCGGCGGCCAGCGCCAGCGTATCGGCGTTGCCCGTGCCGTTGTCATGAATCCGGAACTCATCATTGCGGACGAACCCGTGAGCGCGCTGGACGTATCCATTCAGGCCCAGGTGATCAATCTGTTGGACGACCTGCGCCATAAGATGGGACTGACGATCCTTTTCATCGCACACGATCTCTCCGTGGTGAAATATTTTTCCGACAGGATTGGCGTGATGTATTTCGGCAAACTGGTGGAGCTTGCCGATTCGGACGAACTTTTTGCGCACCCGCTGCACCCCTACACGAAGTCCCTTCTGTCGGCGATTCCTCTGCCGGATCCGGAGTATGAAAAACGCCGCAAGAGAATCACTTACGTGCCGCTGAGGGACCACGATTACACTGTGGACCAGCCGACCCTGAGAGAAGTCCTTCCCGGTCATTTTGTGCATTGCAATCAGGCCGAGTTTGAGAGGTACAGGAGAGAGACGGGAGCAGCGGATGAAGCATAAAAAGACATTCGCAACGTTCCTTTCCGGGGGCGTTCTCTCCTTTCTGCTGATGTGGCAGAGAGGCCTTTTTAAGGCTCAGCTGCCGGCGGACAGGGTTCTGATCATTGCAGACGGATTTACCCTGGTATCCTTTCTCTATCTGGGTGTGGGCGCGCTGATGTGGGTGAGCACCACGGGCGTGTTCGACATTTTCGGGTTTGCGTTCAAGAAGGCCGCCCATGCGCTGATTCCGGGAAAGGATCCCCAGAAGGTTGGAAAGTATTACGAATACCGTCTTGGGAAAAAGGAAAAGCAGAAAGAATTTCAGGGCGGGTCGGCACTGGCTGCGGGAGCGGTTTTGCTTGGACTTTCCTTTGCCGCAACCCTGATCTGGTACAGGCTGGAAGGGTAAGTAACGGCCGAAAGAATTGTTTCATTAAAACTTCTGAACTTTCTATGGTAATTTTAAGAAGAATGTGGTATGCTATAACTGTGTACTTCAAGAAGACGGACAGTTTTGAGATCATG
>CANQCF010000103.1 GCA_947589505.1 uncultured Acetatifactor sp.
CGAGAAGATTGCGCATGGTCATGTCGCCTTCGCTGAACATGTAAACCCATTTTTTTGCCATTTTGCTTTCCTCCTGAATAATATTTAGTTTTGATATGAGAGAATCCCCTGCATTCGGGAAATCCTCATAATCGGCGTTTGTCTGCGCTCAACAGAGCGCACACATTTATCATAACACAAAATGAGTAAAAGGCAATAGACAAAATTCCAAATTTTTGAAATGTAACCGCTTACATTGTCATTTTTGTCTTATAGACATTTTGTATTCCCGGCATTTTTATCCACATTTACCTTGCAAAAGGCGGATATTATGTTATAATGCTTAGGTATCGCTTAATTTTAAATTTAGAAGGAAGCCTGTGTCTGCAGGCCGAAGGAGTATGCAATGATCAGTGCGAATAATGTCACACTAAGAATTGGAAAGAAAGCGTTGTTCGAGGATGTAAACATCAAATTCACCGAGGGCAACTGCTACGGTCTGATCGGCGCCAACGGCGCCGGAAAATCCACTTTCCTGAAAATCTTATCCGGGAAGCTGGAGACCACAAAAGGGGATGTGACCATCACCCCCGGGCAGCGGCTCTCCGTCCTGGAACAGGATCACTTCAAATATGACGACTGGGTGGTCATGGACACCGTCATTTTGGGAAATGAGCGCCTCTACCAGATTATGAAGGAAAAGGACGCCATCTACGCAAAGGAAGACTTCTCCGACGAGGACGGCATCCGCGCCAGCGAGCTGGAGGCGGAGTTTGCGGAGATGGACGGCTGGGAGGCGGAATCCAACGCCGCCATGCTCCTGAACGGCCTTGGCGTGGACACGGAATATCACTATGCTACGATGAAAGATCTGGAGGGAAGCATTAAGGTGAAGGTTCTGCTGGCAAAAGCCCTGTTCGGAAACCCGGACATCCTGCTTCTGGACGAGCCCACCAACCACCTGGACCTGGACGCCATCGCCTGGCTGGAGGACTTTCTGATCGACTTTGAGAACACGGTCATTGTGGTGAGCCACGACCGCTATTTCCTGAACAAAGTCTGCACCCACATCGCGGACATCGACTACGGCAAGATCCAGCTCTACGCCGGGAACTACGACTTCTGGTTCGAGTCCAGCCAGCTCCTCATCAAACAGATGAAGGAGGCAAATAAAAAGAAGGAAGAAAAGATCAAGGAACTGCAGGAGTTCATCTCCCGCTTCTCCGCAAACGCCTCCAAGTCCAAGCAGGCGACTTCCCGGAAGCGCGCGCTGGAGAAGATCGAACTGGAAGAGATCCGCCCTTCCAGCAGGAAATACCCCTATATCGACTTTCGCCCCGACCGGGAGATCGGCAACGAAGTGCTGACCGTGGAACATCTCTCCAAGACCATCAACGGTGAGAAAGTTCTGAACGACATTTCTTTTATCATGGGACACGACGACAAGATCGCCTTTGTGGGCGGAAATGAATTTGCAAAGACTACTCTCTTCCAGATTTTAATGGGAGAGATGGAGCCCGACGAGGGGAGCTATAAGTGGGGCGTCACTACCACCCAAGCTTACTTCCCCAAGGACAGCACGGCGGAGTTTGACAATGATCTGACCATCACCGACTGGCTCACCGGTTACTCCCCTGTCAAGGACGTGACTTATGTGAGGGGCTTCCTGGGCCGTATGCTCTTTGCCGGCGAGGACGGCGTAAAGAAAGTGAAAGTGCTCTCCGGAGGCGAAAAAGTGAGGTGCCTCCTCTCTAAGATGATGATCAGCGGCTCAAACTGCCTGATCCTGGACGAACCCACCAACCACCTGGACATGGAGAGCATCACCGCCCTGAACAACGGTCTGATCAAGTTCCCGGGCGTCGCCCTCTTCTCCTGCCACGACCATCAGTTCGTACAGACCACGGCCAACCGCATCATGGAGATCCTTCCGGACGGCAGCCTGATCGACAAGATCACCACCTACGACGAGTATCTGGCAAACGACGAGATGGCCCGCAAGAGAACGGTGTTCACCGCCCAGCCGGAAGACGAAGAGACGGAAGACTGACTGTGCCGCAAAAGGGCGGCGGAAAGGAGCAATTATGGTTGACCTTCACGTGCACTCCACCTTTTCCGACGGCACCTTCACGCCCACTCAGCTGGTGGACTACGCCATGGAAAAGGGCCTGACCGCTTTCGCCCTCACGGATCACGACACTACGGACGGGCTTCCGGAGGCCCTTGCCTATGCCCAAAAGCTTCGGGACGACCGGGATGCAGATGCTGCCGATGCGATGTCCGCATCCAGGGAAAAAACAGGAACGCAGGGCCCGCAGTCTGAGAAGCGCCCTGCAGTCCCGGAGATTATCCCCGGAATCGAGCTCTCCACGGACGAAAACGGCTCCGAAGTCCATGTGGTAGGGCTCTTTATCGACTATGAAAACAGAGAGTTTGCGAAATATCTGAGTGAATTTCTGGAGTCCCGGGACGACCGCAACCGGAAGATGTGCGGCAAACTCCGGGAGCAGGGGTTCGACGTGACTTATGAAGCCATGCTGGAACGCTTTCCCGACTCCGTGCTGACCCGGGCGCATTTTTCCAGATTTCTTCTGGAGCACGGTTATGTAAAGAGTATCAAAGAGGCCTTTGACCGCTATCTGGGGGACCGCTGCCCCTGCTATGTCCCCCGGGAAAAGATCACCCCGGTCCGGGCGGTGGAGCTGATCCGCAAAGCTCAGGGAATCCCCGTACTGGCTCATCCCATCCTCTACCATATGTCGGACGCCCGGCTGAATTCTCTCGTAGAAAAATTAAAAGACGCAGGACTCATGGGGATCGAAGCCGTTTACAGCACCTATTCCCCAGCGGAGGAAAGACAGATCCGCCGTCTTGCAAAGGAGCACCAGCTTCTGATCAGCGGCGGCTCGGATTTTCACGGGGAGAACAAGCCCGGCCTGGACCTGGGCGTCGGCTACGGAAAACTTTTTGTCCCGGACGAAATCCTGGACGAACTGAAATTTAGTTTTTTTTCAGCCAGCCCTTTACGACCGCCAGTGGTTTCTTAATGGGATCCCTGACAGGCCGCAGAAACAGCCAGAGCCCCGCCGCCATACGGTAGACGGGGTTTTTCACGCTGATCCTGCGCCCCTTGCGGATAAATGCGGTGAGTCTGCCGCGGATCTGATCCCCTTTCAGCGGGCCCTCCAGCTCCGTCTGATTGTCCCCCACCATGTAAAAACCCTCCGGCCGGATCCGGCAGAGACGGTGCAGCACCAGCATCCCGTCCTCCCGGCGGTACAGGACCACATCCCCCCGCCGAAGCTCCTCCGGAACCGCCTTTGTAAGAACCGCCTGGTCCCGGCCCGGGATCAGCATGGGATACATGCTGTAGCCCTGGGGGTAGATCTGGATGGTGCTGTGACGCTCCAGCTGCTCTTCCATGGATCCCGGCTTTAATAAATCCGAGCGCTCTCTTTTATCAGACATACTGTTTTCTTCCATCGTCAAAGTAATCCCCCCTGCGCCTTTTCGGCCTTCCGATTTCTGCAATGCCAAAGCTTACTTCTTCTTTCCTACTATATCTCGGCTTTCCGCAGTGCCAATGCGGTTTCTTCCCTGCCGGCTCTCAGCTTCCCGCACCGTCATCGTGGTTTCTTCCCTGCCGGTTCTCGCTCCCCACAGCGCCATCGCCGCTTCTTCTCTGCAAGCTCTCGGCTTACCACAACGCTAATGTGTTTTTTTCTCTGCCGCCTGTCATTAAAAGTAAGAGACTCTCCAGCAAGAGATTGTTTTTCCTCTGATATTTCTGTAGGCCGCGCTCTTTCCTCTCTAAATCTATCATAGCATTTTCGTGTCCAAAATGCTATAATGGTTTTAAATACAGATCATCCGCCTATAACCGGACGGATATAAAAATCATTTTTCGTGTAAAGGAGGATCCCCATGACCCTGAATCCCTATATATTTGCAGCGGAAATTGACGGTACGCCCTATCTTTTGCCCTTTGGCCAGGGCATTGCGGATCATCTTCGCGGGATCCGTACCAACGAATCCGGCCGTCTGCTATGGGAAGGGCTCTGCCGGGGAGAAGACCGTCCGGCGCTTTTGAGACGGCTCTGTGACTTTTACGAGGCGGGGCCGGAGGAAGAAGGAATCCTTTCCGAAGATCTGGAAGGGTTTCTGAACCTGCTGAAAAGCCATGGTCTGCTGAAGGAAGACGATGCCGAAAAGTCCTTCCCCTCTTCCTCTGCGTTCGATTTTCCCTGCCGCTTTGCGCAGATCGGTCCCCTCACGCTGGCCCTGCGGATCCCTGACGCCGTTTTCGATCCCTATTTTTCTGCCTTTGAACTATCCCGAGAAAAAGCGCTCTCCCCGGAAAGCGCGGATCTCTGTCTGGAATTTTTCCCCGGCCGGCCCATGAGATATACCGCCGGAAAAATCCTTGCCCGCAATGAGGAAATGCTGATCGCGGACACGGTAGAAGACTATCTCTTTCTTCCCCGGCAGGGAGACTATGTCCATGAGCTCCGGGTTTCCAAAGACGCATCCCAGGCTTTTCTCTTCGGTCAGTTCCGGGAATCCGAGAAGGCATGTCCGGAAGAAATTTTCCACATGATCCGGTTTGCATTTCTCATGACCGCGCAGCAGCACGACCTCTGCGTGGTTCACTCAGCGTCCCTCCTGCATGAGGGGAAGGCCCTGCTCTTCTCCGGACATTCCGGTGCCGGAAAATCCACCCACACAAAGCTCTGGCAGGAGCAGTTTCACTCCCCCCTGCTCAACGGGGACTTAAACCTCCTGGGCATGGAAAAAGGACAGCCCATGTGTTACGGACTGCCCTGGTGCGGCACTTCTGAAATTTATACTGTTCAAAATTATCCCCTGGGCGGCGTCGTCTTTTTAAGGCAGGCTCCCTTCAACCGGGTCTCCCGGTTATCTCCCGACCAGGAAGCGCTTTCCCTGGCTCAGCGCATGATCACGCCCGCCTGGACACGGGAGCAGGCACAAAAAAACCTGGAGCTGGCAGAGATCCTCACGGCAAAGATCCGCGTATTCCAGCTGGAATGTACGAAGGATCCTGAGGCCGCCGAAGTCATGCGGCGCGCCATAGAAGGATAGCGAAAGCGCTTGCCTTCCTGTCCGTAGAACTCTTTCAACCATCAGCCTGCCGTCAACCGGATCGATGGACCGTCCTCCCTTAGAAATCCTTTATCATATTTGTAATTTCATCCTCTGTCAGAACCACGCACTTCTTATCCCGGATGGCATAGACCCGGGTGCAGAGGTTCAGCACCGTGGGCCGGTGCGTGGTCACAATACAGGTCCTGGGAACCTCGTCCCCCATGATATTTTTCAGCACCCGGCGCTCCGTCGCCACGTCCAGCGCGGAAGTCGCCTCATCCAGGAGCAGGATCGGCGTATCCCGAAGCAGGGCCCTCGCGATGGACAAACGCTGGGCCTGTCCCTCGGAAAAACCGCCGCCCCTCTCCTTAATCTCGCTGTAAATCCCGTCCGGAAGCTTTTCTACAAAATCCCAGGCACAGGCCAGCTTCAATGCCTGAACAATCTCTTCGTCCGTGGCATCCTCCTTTACGTTCCGCATATTCTGGGCGATGGTTCCCGAAAACATGGTGTTTCCCTGGGGCACATAGGAGAACAGCTGACGGGTTCCCGGGGAAAGTTCAAACCCCGGCGTTTCCGCAGGTGCTCCCGCCCAGAACTGCGTCTCTCCCCCCTGCACCGGGATCAGCGAGAGCAGGATCCGCATCATGGTAGTCTTGCCCTCTCCGGAAGGCCCTACCAGGGCTATGATTTCATGGGGCCTGGCCTCCAGGGACGCCTTTTCAAACACTTTTGTACCATTCTTGTACGTATATTGCACATCCTGAAGGGTAAGGCCGATGCCTTTCTCGCGATATTCCCGTACAAACTCCTCCACCTCCTGACGCTTGCTGTCGTCCTCCCGGGGCATCTCCACAATATCCATGAGACGGCCCGCGGAGGTGGTCAGACTGATCACGGAAGGGACAAGTGAGGTCAGGTTGTGAAGGGCGCCGGTGAGGGTTCCGGAGAGCCCCAAAAACATCGTCATGGTTCCGTAGTCGATGGCGCCGCTCCAGACCCGGTAGATTCCCCAGCCGTAGGAGACATAGGAAACCACCATTCCGACCGTGGTCAAAATCACAGACGTCCAGATGGACATCTTTTGAAAGTCCATACGCATAGAAATATACTCTTGTTGTAATTGTTTTAACCTTCTTACATACAGTCCAATCAAATCAAAGGCTTTGATCGTCTGAATGTTTGAAAATGCCTCCTGGTTAAATCCGGACATCTTCGCCCCCATAGCAGCACTTCTCTGGTTATTGTTCACCATACGGTTCATCAATGTTTTTGACAGGATAAGACTCACCGGCATACCCAAGAACGCAAAAATGGCAAAAGTGGCATCATTATACAGTACGACCGCAAATGCACTGATGAATCGAAAAACATAGACTATTGCATTTGGAATAAAACTTAAAACTCCATCTGAAATATTGGACGCATCGGAGCTCCATCTTGTCAGAAGATCTCCTGTGTGATAATTGGTTAAAGCTTCCCAGTCTGTTACTAATATCTTAGAAAAAATATCGGCCTTAATCTCCGCATCTACCTTCATACTGATCCAATTGGAGGCAAAGCCAGATATTTGACTCAAGATCATATTGCCAACGTTTAACCCGATCATAATAGCAAATGTCTGGACAACCGCCCCCGCATGATGACCTGTGATAATATTGATCAGATCTCTAGATACAAAACTGCTTCCCAAAGACACCACAGTCCCAATCAGACCAATAAATGTATAAAAAATCATCGCCAGCCAATACCGTCTGGCATATTGATATATCCATAAAATCTGCCCCCACATTTCCTTCAGGCGCCCCGCCTTAATGCGGGAAAGATAAAAATGTACACGCTCTTTAATATCCACCATTCTGATCTCTCCGAAATTACGCTTTTTGACAGTTTATGTATAAGCAATATTGTATCATATTTCTTTATAAGTTACCACACAAAATGACCGAAGAATACTCTTCGGTCATTTGCATGATACATTATACAATTATATATTTGTTGCTTAATACCACAACTCCTGTATATATTACTAACGGTTACATTCGGGATGCTGATCACATTTGTAATTACATGACAAGGAAGAACCTGTTATTGCCAAACCACTTTCAGATGTTACATACACATCTCCCAAGCCAATTGTCTCTACGGCATTTTTATGGTAACTATATTTAACTACAAGGGCACTAGTACCATCACCACCAACACAATTAGCAGACGCATCCTGACAAGATACAAAGGTAACAGGCTGATTAAAATAGAGAGTCAAATACTGTTCCGTACTGTGATGTCCATCCGTTGCGTTATGACTTGCATCAGTATGAATACAATAATTTTCTCTTCCTTCTTCCGGAGTCTGTTTTATTTGACTCGACACAATATAACAATCTCCGCTCGCCATATACACGCTCTCAGCCAGACCATCATTTGCCACAACCATAGGCTTTACATAATTTTTCATAGCTTTATCCTCCTGATTTATTTGATTTTAAGAGAACTTTTCCCTCTCTTCGTACTTATACACTACCATACTTTTTCGGATCCTGCAAGAAATCTAACCAAACTGTTACATTTTTAATCACTTTTTCATATTAATAATTTCGAACATTCCTGCAGGTACCGATAGATCTCGTCCGCATCCCTCACCCCGCAGCGCTCAATAGCCCCGCAGATCCGCTGCACATGCTCCAACGACTCCTCCAGATCCTCCGCGATCCCTTCCGGCGTCTGGCCCTTTTGAACCTTTTTTTGAATCATCTGGATGAGTTTGATCTCGCTTCCCTCGGTCAGGCCCGCGGTTCTTCCTTCCGCTCTTCCTTCCGCTCTTCCTTCTGCTCTTCCAGCTTCCCTGCCTTCCGTCAATCCGGCCTCCCGACCCTCGGCCCTTCCGCGCTCGAGCCCATCCTCCACGCCTTCCTCATACCTCACCGCCAGGGCGTCCTCCATGTTAAACTGCGTAAATAACATATTCTCCACCTCCGATCCGTGCTTCTTCACAAAATCCGCAAAGATCCCCTCCTGGATGCAGTCCCGGATCGCCATGGTAACCGCCTCGTCCCGGCTCTTTTCTTCGGCCAGATACGACCGGATCTTCTGCATGAACCAGGAATACTCATATAGGGGCATACATTTCTGCAAAATCTTATGGTTCACCGGGAGATTGATGTTGATCATCTTTACTGTCAATTCTAACATTGGATGATCCGTTTTTTCAAGATATGCGTCCGAAAGTTTTAAGGTTTCTTCCGGGGGCAGGGGCTTTGCACCGTTGTAAAAACAGTAAAACTCCGGGGTGGGAATCTCGATGCGCTTTGCCCGGTAGAGGTCCTGATTTTTCAACAACTTTTCCATGGTGCGGCCGTAGTACAGGATGCTCCGCAAGGAGATGTTGGGGTTCACGGTCGACTGATGTTCGCTAATCACCAGGATCCGGTTCCTTACGGTAAATCCCAGATCGTTCTTCCGGGCCAGGAACAGTACGCCCTTCAGAGTCGTGATCTCGATCTCCCCCGGGGAGGTCTCCACGCCGGAAAGGGCCGTGTAAAGCTGGGCCGCATTCTCCGGTTCGCTGAAAAGCGTGGTAAACACATCCGATTTTACCTCGCGGTTGGAATTGACATTTGTTCTTTCTTCTGACATAGGCAGACTCCTCCTGTAAAATAATTAAAATAGTCTTGAAAAGCGCCGCGGAACCGCGGGATTAGAAAGATAGATTTTCAAAGACAAGCTGATTATAGCAGAGAGCGAACTTTCTGTAAAGGTTTTCACAAAATTTTTATTATTTAATGCCCATCCATTTCGGCCTTCAAAAAAACCGGCGCATGACTGCGAACTATCATGCGCCGATCCTTTTACTTATTGGTTATTACCGAGTTTCAAATTACTGAGCCTTGAATGCGTCGTACTGCTTCTGGAACTCAGCGAGGATATCCTGGAAACCAGCCTCGTCGAGAGCTGCCTTGTACTCTGCGATCTTGGACTCTACATCAGCCTTAGCATAGCCGCCGTTCTCCAGAACGAAACCGAACTCATCGAATACGCTCTGGCATGCTGCGAACTGTGCGTCAACAGGGCTTCTGTCGAAACGGAAACCTGCTGCGCAGGAAGTCTCTGCACCGCCGTTGAACTCCTTGTACAGATCTGCCTTGTTGGCAGGCTCGTTGTCCAGAGGCGTTACGATGGTAGCGCTTGCGGACTCCCACATGGAGTGGTTGTACTTCTCAGAAGTGTTTGTAGGATCCTCATTTTCTCCAGGAGCTCTGAATGTTCCGCCATCGTCAACCCAGGCCTGCAGAACTCTGCCGCCATCGGTTGCATATACGAAGTCCTCGCCCTCGATACCGAAGGTGTAGAGGTCAGCCAGCTTGCTGTCGGTGTAAAGCAGACCCATGAAATCGATACAAGCCTTAGCCTGCTCCGCAGTGCTGTTAGCGGTTACCGCATAGCAGGAACCCAG
>CANQCF010000104.1 GCA_947589505.1 uncultured Acetatifactor sp.
TTACTCAGGGACAATATCGTATCGTCAGCCCGCACATCTCCGGGAGGTATTTATGCTTGAAACTTCTCACGTCAGACCTTACAACATTCTTTTCTGCAGTCTTTTCATCGAACTTCCTGTTCATGGTCATTTCTATACCTCCTTTCCCGTCTCTCGACGAATCCATGGTTGACAGTTACCGGTCAGACATTGCTGACTTTTTCCATTATACCGAAGCAATGAACTATTGTCAATCCCGATTTTTTAAAACCAGTTCAGCCAGTGTAAAAATTTAACCAAATCGTTTTTAGCTGCTTTCTTCTTCCACCCAGCGTTAACATACTACAACCTGGGCATTTGACAACTTAACCACCTAAAAAGTCTTGCAAAGCCTTGGCTTGATAAGGATATGGAACTCATCGAACTGATCGAACTTGGCAATAATGTCGGCTGACAATTCATATGCCAGGCTATTGTTTTTGTTCTCTGCGCCGTATATAATGACATTGATGCTTTTGATAAAGGAATAAGTGGGTTATGAAATACATGTCTTGTGCCGAAGCAGCATGCAGATGGGACATTTCAGTAAGACAGGGTGCAAAGGATACCGCATACCGGGGGCATTGAAAAGTCTGGCAGAATAGCCGATTGACGGCAGAACATAGGCAGGGAGGACACCCATAGATGGCCGTATATAAAATTATGATAATTGAGGATGATCCCGTGATACGCACGGAGTTAAAAAACATGCTCCGCGGGAACGGCTATGACGCTGTAACGGTGTCGGATTTTTCGAAAACGATCCAAGAAGTCATAGAACTGGCTCCGCATCTCATCATACTGGATATTAAACTGCCTGTTGCAGACGGTTTTTCCCTGTGTTCCGAAATCCGCACATTTTCCGATGTCCCCATTGTTTTCGTGACCAGCTGCAATACAGACATGGACGAACTAAACAGTATTATGCTGGGCGGAGACGCCTATATAACGAAACCGTACAATACGGCCATTCTGTTGGCTAAAATCGCCTCGCTTCTGAAACGGGCATATCCAACCGGCAATCAGGAAGTTATACCGTATCAGAATACTTTTTTACACCTGGAAAGCAGCAAGCTGGAATTTAACGGGCAGCAGACCGACCTCACAAAAAATGAGCTGAAGATCATGTATTATCTCTATAAGAACGCCGGAAAAATCTGCTCACGAAATGACCTGATCGACTTTCTATGGGACAATCAGCTCTATGTCGATGACAATGCTTTGAGCGTAAATATCAACCGAATCCGTGACAAGCTGGCCTCTATTGGCTTGCATGATTTCATTAAGACAAGGCACCGGCAGGGGTACTTTATATGAATGGGAAACTATACTGGAAACAGAAAATACCGCTCCTTATTCTGAACGGCACCAGCATGGCGGCCCTGACCGTTTTCCTCTTATTGAATGGAATAAACGGCGACAGCCTGATCCTGATCTTAATTGTCTGGGGAGTGGTTTTTGCCGGGTATCTGGCAGCAACATATCTTTTCAGAAAATCGCGGATGGATAAACTCTTAAGTTTGGCCGAACAGCTTGAAGAACGCTATTTGCTCCCGGAAATGATGGAGCGCCCCATCCGGGCTGACGATCAGGTGTTTTATCAGCTTCTGAGGCTGTCAGGAAAATCCATGCTGGAGCAGGTCAGCGGGGCAAAACGCGAACAGGACGAATACAGGGAATACATTGAACAGTGGATACATGAGATCAAAACGCCCATCACCGCCATGAAACTGATCTGCGAAAATCACAGATCGGATGTTTCAAAAGACCTGCTCGTGGAACTTGAACAGATAAACCGCTATACAGAGCAAGCCCTGTTTTATGCCAGAAGCGAACACCCGGAAAAGGATTATCTGATAAGGGAAATCCGCCTCTTTGATGTCGTTCATCAAGCGATCGCAGAAAACAGGTATCTGCTCCGTCAGTACAATGTGCAGATTGTCTTAACGGAAACAGACGATATCGTATATTCCGATGAAAAATGGCTGTGCTTTATTCTGAATCAGCTCATTGCCAATGCGGTCAAATATCGTACAGAATCGCCGCAGATACGCTTTTTTGCGGAGCAGAACGGAAATGAAGTGTCGCTGTGTATCGCGGACAATGGTATAGGAATTATTGACAGCGACCTCCCCCGCATATTTGAAAAGGGCTTCACCGGGGAAAATGGACGAAATGCCTCACAAGCCGCGACAGGTATCGGACTCTATCTGTGCAAACGCCTGTGTGATAAGCTGGGGATTGGATTGACCGCAATTTCAAATGACGAAACAGTTTTCAAACTTTCTTTCCATATCAACGATCTCATTCATCAGGTGCAGGGCTGACGCCCTGCATTTCTTACATTTTTGTTAGAACTTGGTAAGAGAACTCGATACAAAAACCCCAGTCTTTCCGCTATAATGTTCGTATCAGCAATAAGCCGTGCAAATCCGGGGGATGGGAAAGCGGCTGCTTGCAGACGGTTTTCCCAGGCTCCGGATTTATAGGGCGACTGCCCGTGACCGAGGAAAACCGCAGGTTTTTCGAGGTCGGCACAGGAGGAGTGCAGTCTATGAAAGAGATATTGCGCCTGGAGCATATCCAGAAGTATTACGGTAATCAGGGGAACATTACGAAGGCCCTGGGTGACATCAGCTTTTCCGTCTGCGAGGGTGAGTTTGTAGGCATTATGGGCGCGTCCGGCTCCGGCAAAACAACTCTGCTGAACTGCATATCCACGATAGATACTGTCAGCGCGGGACATATCTACCTGGACGGAAATGACGTAACAGAAATCAGAGAAAAGGAACTGGCACGGTTCCGCAGGGAAAATCTTGGCTTTATCTTTCAGGACTTCAACCTGCTGGACACGCTGACGATCTCCGAAAATATAGCGCTGGCCCTGACGATCAACCATGTGCCTGCCTCCCAGATTGAGGGGAAAGTAGCGGAAATGGCCGGTACTCTGGGTATTGCGGACATTCTGGACAAGTATCCCTATCAGGTGTCCGGCGGTCAAAAACAGCGCTGTGCCTGTGCCAGAGCCATTGTCAATAAGCCGAAGCTGATCCTTGCCGATGAGCCCACCGGAGCATTGGACAGCCATTCTTCCCAAATGCTGCTTGGCACTATACAGGGGATAAATGAACAATTGGGGGCAACGATCCTGATGGTAACACATGACGCTTTTTCCGCCAGCTATGCAAACCGCATTTTGTTTTTACGGGATGGCATGATCTTTACTGAAATCATAAAAGGCTCCGATTCCCGAAAAGCATTTTTTGAAAAGATACTGGGAGTTCTTACCATGCTGGGAGGAGGTCAGAGCGATGTACGCTAAACTTTTCAGGAATAATATCAAAAAAGCATTGCGGGATTATGTCATTTATTTCTTTACCCTGGTAATCAGCAGCACCCTGTTTTTTGCCTTTCTCTCCCTGACAAGCAGCTGCAACGACATTCTGGACGGCAGCGGGAACTACTCCCTCTCCCTGTTTCAAAATACGATCCGATATGCTGTGCTGGCAATATCCGTTATTTTCTTCGCGTTGATTCGGTATATCAACAACTATATGCTGAAACAGCGCAGCCGGGAATTTTCCGTCTATATGATTCTCGGCATGGAACAGCGAACCGTAGCAAGGCATTTTTTCAGTGAAACACTTCTCTTTGGAACGGGGGCGGTGTTCTTGGGGTGTTTGACCGGAACCGTATTGTCCGGTGTTGTCACAACCTTCGTCATGCGGACCATTACAGAAACCGCAGAATTTCGGTTTGGTTTTTATCCGGATACAATGGCTTTGACTATTCTGTTCTTTTGTGCGGCGTTTCTTTTCGTGGGGCTCGCCAACAGCCGCAGAATCCGTAAAATTAAACTGATCGATTTGTTGAATGAAAATAGAAACGGCGAGAGCCGGAATACGAGAAAGAGAAATTATTTTCTTTCGGTTCTTATTACGATCTTGTGCTTTGTTATTACCGGGGCGGTATTGGTTCAGTTTACCCGCCAAAACGGTGTTTACGCCGGAAACATTCCAGCGGAAATCAGCAACCGCTTTCAAACTGCCGCCATTGTAGCTGCTATCATCGGCATATTTTCTATGTATCACTCTATCGTATGGATATTAGCAGTCATCCGGGGCCGGAAAACCTGGAAAAACCGCGGAACAAATTCTGTGCTGCTTGGCAGCCTCTCTCAGAAGATTTATTCTACGGCAAAGATTCTTTCTATTTCGACTTTGGCTATCACGATCTCGCTGGCAGCCTTTGTGATCATGCCAATATTGGCAGAGATTTCCACGGGCTTTCTGGACTACCGTATGCCCTATGACCTGATGATTTACAATACCTATCGGTATATTGATGAAATAGACGACATTCCTCAGATTGACTATTCCTTTGTAGGAGATATTCTGAGAGAACATCATATCACAGTCTCGGAAGAGATTTCCCAGCGCAGCTATTTTATATGGGAACGGGATTTTAATACAGTGACTGAAAGAAAAAACTGGCGCGACCTGCCGAGACTGGCTATGAGTATTTCCGATTACAACCGTATGCGGGAAATGGCAGGGATGGAACCGGTTCTTCTGGCTGACAATGCGTTTTTCGTCCATCTTGATTATGAAATGGATAGGGACACTTTCGAAGATGCTTTAGGCAGCGGCAGCCGCGCCATTCGCTTAGACGACGGAACGATTCTCAATCTGGCGGAACCGGCGGTTCATAACGAGCCGTTAGGGCAATATCTGTTTCACTCTGACGACTCGATCCTCGTCTTCCCGGATTCTGTTTGCCAGAGTCTTCATCTTGCCTGTACCTGCTATTATGCCAATACCGGGGATGTCATTCCATACAGTCTTTGCAGCACCATCAGCGATGAGATTTCGGCCGCTTTCCACGACAGATATGCGTATTTGTTTGATCGATACGAGACGAAATATCAGTCGGATAAGAATTATCTGAGCTTTATCGGGCCGATCCGTTTCCGGACCCAGGAGCAGAATGATGTTGCTTTGACCGCCACCAGTATGCGCCTGCTGGGAATTTACTCCGGCATTGTTTTCTTTATCATCTGCATGACCGTTCTGGCTCTGCATCTCACAACGGATACCATCAGCCAGCGCGCTCAATATCGTACTTTATTCCAGATTGGAACGGATCGGCAAGATATAGAAAAAATGGTAAGCAGACAGAGCGCCGTGTACTTTTTTCTGCCCTGTGCCGCCGCTCTTGTTGTGGCTCTGCTGCTGATTTACTCCTTTATGGTTCGATATGGATATAAAGTATTTACCTACATTGGCAGCATTGGTTTCCAATTTGGCGTATTGATCCCATGCTTGCTGATTCTGGTGATCCTTACCTGCTACTATGGCGCAGCGATTTACACGATTAAAAAGGATTTGGAGAATGTACTTAGCAATGTGAAATAAACAGTGATACCTTCATTCGCCGGCAAAATAGATTTCCTCTATTACTAAATTTCAGCCAGTCGCCCAATCCCTGACTTCTCTGTGCGGTTTTCTGATCAGCACTTTACAAGAGCCTGCTTCCGGAAAAAAGATACGCCGAAACACCGGATCGTCTCATAGCCTTCCAACCCTGCGGCATACTGCTGGGCTTCTATCTGTTTCAGAGCTTCCTCACAGTCTTTTCCCATATCGTCTTTCTTTTTTGATTTTTTTGCCTCGATTATGATCGCTCTCCGATTTGGCCTGTCAAACAAAAGGATATCCGGCCGTCCAAGACCGGTTTCCTTATTGGACTCCACTTCATAGCCCCTGCCGACAAAGATCCCTGCAAGAAACGCATGATAGTAGTCTTCATGATAATCATTATAACTGATCGTCTGCCAAAGAAGATCCGAAAACAACCTGGAGGCCGTATCCGCATCGCCGTCCCATAAGGCTTTCATAAGATTTTTTTGTTCCGCGTCATCCAGATTATCGTTAAAATAAGTAATAACCGTGTCCTGAAATATGGCGGCGATCTCTCGGTTCGGGATCTTCAGGCATACGGAATCACCCTCCCTGTCCCCGTCGGTCTTGGTGACATAACCTGTCATAAGCAGAACACTCCACAGATTGTCTTCTGAAGAGTGCAGGGTATCGTAAGTCAATTCGTCGGAAATAACCTGGGTAACTGTTTCACCGTTCATCAGTTTTTCAAATTTTTCTGACACAGGGAAATCTGTTTTTTCAACGAAAGAGAGCAAAATACCGTTATGACTGGTATTTTTCCAATAATTTTTCGGCTTAGCGGACTCATTTTTCTTCAGTGCCGAAAGATAATTGATCACATCCCATGGGCAATACAGGAGATTATCTCCAAAAACATAACCGTCGTACCATTCCCTAATGATATCGGCTTTTTCTTCCCTGCCGGCCGCGGCAAGCATGCATTTCACTTCCTCCTCGGTAAAGCCGAAATAACCGGAAAACTCATCGTCAAGCACCGAATAAGAGGAAAAATTATTCGTTCCGGTAAAAATGCTCTCCTTTGCGATCCGAAGGCATCCCGTTACTACGGCAAACTTCAGATATTCGTTATCTTTTAAGGCAGCGCTCATAATACCCTTGATGACATCAAGCATCTGGGCATAATATCCGGAACCCTGCTCGTCGCGCTCCCCTGCTTTTGCAAGCGGAACATCATATTCATCAATTAAAAGGATAACCTGTTTTCCGTAAACAGCATTCAGCATCCGCATAATCGTCTTCAGGGCATTTTGTACTTCTTCGATATCTGCGGTCTTTGCCTGTAACCGCAGGAAGATCTCCCGGTCAAAAGGGTTTACAGCCCTCTCGTTTCCCAGATCTTCCATCTTTTTGCACAGATCGGCCATAACTGCCTTTAATTTCTTAAAAGCAGTGTCATAGTCCGATCCGTCAACATCCTTAAAAGAAAGGGAAACCACCGGATATTGGTTCATCCAATTCTCACAGAAATCCTCCCTCTCCGCAATCTTTAATCCTTCAAACAGCTTCCTGGAATCTTTTTTGATATCAAAAAAATTTTCCATCATGCTCATCATCAGCGTTTTTCCAAATCTGCGCGGTCTTGTGAAAAGCGTAACTTCGTTATCGTTTTCCCCAACCAGTTCATAAATAAGCTGGCTTTTGTCCACATAATAAAGCCCCGCTTTACGAATGTCAGCAAAATCGGATTTCCCCACTCCTATTTTAAAACTCATGAACATCCTCTTCTTTCCTGCGCGTTCCGGTTTGCCGGAAAATCGCCTGAACTCCCGTTCCTCACCATATTAAAACATACCATAATATGAAACCGGGGTCAAGAATCCTAGGTAATAGTCCAACCAACCCAACCAATGCCGCCAACACCCCACAGGCAGTATTTCACAGCAACAATTTCCTGTCGGGGAATTGGATAAACCACCAATTCCTCAGACATTCTTAGTTGTCTGCGGATACCCTTTCCTTGTTGTTATTTTTATAAATTACCGATAAACTAATAATGCAGCCTTCGACAAACGCGGCCAGACATATCACTTGACCCATTGCCTGCAAAGAAAAAAACTCAAAAAAAGAAAACATAAGAAAATTTATATTTTTGCCGAATCAAATCCCAATTTTACGACTTATAAATGAAAGCTTTCAATCAAAAGAGGTCTCGAAATGGAACAGGAAATCACAAAATACACAGAGTATCTGTTTGCTCTCGCGCTCAAAAAATGCGGCGATGTAGACGACGCCGAAGACCTGACGCAGGAAACGCTTCTGGCCGCGTTTCAGTTTTTAAGCCGGGGCGGCAGTATTTCCAACATGAAGTACTGGCTGACCTCCGTTCTCTCAAACAAATGGAACGAGACGCTGCGGAGGAAATACAGACTGCCCCTTGTCAGCGTGGATGTTATCCCGGACCTGGAAGATCACGGAGAGGCAGCGGAGGTGGACAGGCCCACCGTGGAGCAGGTCCGCCGGGAAGTGGCGTATTTGGCAAAACTGCAGAGAGAAGTGATCGTAAAGCATTATCTGGAGGGGAAGAATGTGCAGGAGATAGCCGATGAGCTGCATATCCCAAAAGGCACGGTGCTGTCGCGGCTGTCTTCGGGCAGGGAGCAGATGCGGAAAGGACTGGACTCTATGGAACAATACGAAAAACAAAGTTATGTACCCGAGCGGCTGGAGATCTCCTATTCCGGTAATCCCGGATCGAACGATGAACCCTGGTCGCTTACAGCAAATGATCTGATGAAACAGAATATCCTGATCGCGGCATACGAGAAGCCCTTAACGGCGGTGGAGATCGCCAAAGCCCTTGGCATACCGACCCCATATGTTGAAAACGCGGTGGAGGATCTTGTCCAATGTGAACTTATGAGGCGGCACGGGAAGAAGGCCGCGACAGATTTCCTGATCACCACGCCGGCCGAGAGATCCGCAAAGCTGGACATGCAGCTTGCTTTTGCAGATCGGCAGTACCCGGCGGTGCGGAGCCTGCTCACAGATCTTTTCTCCGAGATATCTGGTTTCAGCTGGTTTGAAAAATTATCCGAAGCCGAGCAGGTCGATCTGAAATATTACGCTATGATGAATGTCCTCGCAAAGGGACAGTTCCAGGCTGTCAGACAGATCGTGGATACCAGTGAAAGTTACCCCGAAAGGCCGGATGGGGGCAGATGGATCGCGCTGGGCACGCGGTATGATATGGATTTTAACTGGGAGAACGACCCTTTTTCCAAGTATGCCTGGGGCGGAGAACGGTTCGCGGTTCTGGAAAATTTTTTCAGCAGCAGATCCGTAGAGCTTCATGTTTATGACACGCAGCCCGACCTGAACCGATACCAGCACGGCCCCGTGGAGATCCAAGACGACAACCTGTGCAAGCTGCTGTATATTCTTTATAAGGGTATTCCTTTCGAATATACAGGATTTCCGCTGAGATATCTGGAGGATATTCCCCATCTTGTTTCCTGCGGGGTTTTGCGCTATGAAAAGAGAGACTCGAAAACGGCCTTTCCTGCCATTCCGGTGCTGAGTAGGGCGCAGTTTTCTGAATTGTCCGGGATCAGCGTACCCTGCATGACGAAATTAGGAGATCTCATCGTGGAACCTTTGCGGGCAATCTTCCCGGACTTGAAATTAAAGATTCCCCCGCATCTGGAAGAAAGAATAGCGGAGTTTCGAAAATATGTGTACTACGCGTTCCCCATGGCGATCGTCAAAAAGGCGATCGCGGAGGGCGATTTTTTGATCGACGACCCGCAAAAGGCCATACCCATGGTACTGATCATTGAGGAACCCGAAGACCCTGCGGCCTCCTGACAGAATACGCGGAGTATGGGGCCCTCCTGAAGGAATGGAGGGGCCCATATCTGATTCCGCAGGTCCGCCGGGCTGTCGCCTTTACTGTATGTCAAGCTCCGGCGGCACGTCGATCTCCTCCCCAACATACTTGCCGTTCTTTTTCCGCTGTCTCACACATTCCGACAGCAGATATTCGATCTGCCCATTCACTGATCTGAA
>CANQCF010000105.1 GCA_947589505.1 uncultured Acetatifactor sp.
TTGGTAATGTGGAGGTCACCGGTTCGATTCCGGTCAGCAGCTCGAAAACCTGTGAGGGAGATCCTTGCAGGTTTTTTTGATACGAGTGATCTTCACCGCCGGAAAAATATGAAATGGAGACCCATTATGAAAAAAGGCAGGCAGCTGGATATTATCGCATATATCCATACGGATTTTCAATCCAAATTCGGGATCCCCCGGCAGAGCGGCCTTGTGCCGGAGCTTCGGGCGGAGATTATTTTTGAGCCGGAGTACCGGCGGGCGGAGGCACTGATGGGTCTGGAGGAGTTCTCCCATCTCTGGCTGATCTGGGATTTTTCCGAAGTGCGCCGCGAGAACTGGTCCGCCACGGTTTTCCCGCCCAGGTTAGGGGGGAAGGAGAAGAGAGGGGTCTTTGCCACAAGATCTCCCTTCCGGCCGAATCCCATAGGACTTTCCTGTGTAAAAATCGAAGAAGTCCGCCGCAAGGGCAAATATGCGCCTTCCATTCTGGTTTCCGGGGCGGACCTTATGGACGGGACGCCTATCTATGATATCAAGCCGTATCTGCCTTATACGGACGCCAGGCCGGAGGCCGTGGGAGGTTTCGGACAGGAACACAGAGAAGATCATATAGAGGTATCGTTTCCGGAGGAACTGCTGAAAAGGTTCCCGGAGGAAAAAAGGGCTGCCGCTCTGGGTGTGCTCCGGCAGGATCCCCGGGCGGCTTATCACAAGGGGGCGGATTACCTGTACGGCGTTGCGTTTGCAGGATGGGACATCCGGTTTACAGTGTCGGACGGGGTGCTGGAGGTGAAAGATGTGGTCCCCGGAGGGAGCCAGAGAGTGAAGTGATGGGGACGATAAGGCGACAAGGAGACAAGGGACAAGGAGACATAAGGGACAAGGAGACGCAAGGTACAAGGAGACAAGGGACTAGGAGATAGAGATAAGGCGGTCGTGGATTTTATATAAGAAAAACCCGGCGGGAAAGCCGGGTTTAAGGTTTAGGTCGCAAATTTATTCTGGAAATGCTTTTTGGCGTGTCACAGGTAGGAATTCTGGGAGTGGCGAAGCAGAAATTTTACGGGATAACCGGATTCCTCGCAGATAGAACGGACGATTTCTTCCGCCGCCTCCTTGGAACTGTCGTTGATGCAGATGATGCAGTTCTGTTTTTTGCTGAACAGGGAAGGCTTGGACCAGCGGATGTAGTAGGAGATCCGATTCTGCAGAAGGGCGCGCTCGATCAGCTGCTTGCACTCCAGGCTGCTTATCTCACAGAGTTCGATTTCATTGTTGACTTTTATGTTGGTGAATAGTGTCTGCATAGTTATGTACCTCCCCAAGCTATTATAGAGTATATCACAGATTGTTATAAAAGTGCAATGAAATACTTGATACTTTTTTTAGAAAAAGGTACAATATGAGTAACGGTTCAGCGGTCGAAAAATTCCGGGAAGGCCATGCCGGAGCAGGTTTCCCTGGATGGCACAGCCGGCGGAATTTCAAATGGCAGGGACAGAAAGATGGGGAACAAGATCATGGAACTGATGGATAAACTTGCGGAGAAAGGCAGTATTGCGGTAAACAAAGCAAAGGATTTAGCGGAGATCGCGAGATTGAAAGCGCAGATTCTTTCCTGTGAGGATGTGATTAAGAAGAATTATCAGGAGATAGGAAAGATCGTCTATGAAGAGTATCAGGATTTTCCCGAGGAACGAATGGCGGAGGCAGCCTATCTGAAACAGTGCCGGGCGATTGCCAATGCAAAGCAGGGGATTGAAAAGCTGGAGGCCCAGATCAGGGAGCTTCAGAAAAAGTCCTGATCTGTGGAACAGGGAACAGATAGCCGGTTCTGCGCGGTCCAATCGGGCGGCCGGTCCTTTTTCCCGTCGGATCTGAACGAACAGCGTTCAGAATCCGGCGGGATTTTTTGTGGTTTTGTCAGTTCAGACCGGCAGCCGCGGCGTCAATGGCAGCCTGCGCGGCAGCATTCCGCTGCTCAATATATTGACGCTGCTGCTCAATAATGGCGTTGGCGTTGGGATCCAGGAAAAATACGGCGTTGTGCTGGCACTGTGTCGTAGAGGGAGGCATATTTATGGTCTGCGTGCCGTCTGCGTTGGTGTAGATCATAGTGGAACCCCGCAGGAGCGCCGGGTCTTCTATCAGCGGCAGCTCGATCACGCCGTTGTACTTGAAGGGACACTCAGGGCTGGCTATGAGCAGATCGTAATTGCAGATCTCGCCCTGGTAATGGATATTGCAGTAGTCGATAGGTTCCGTTCCCTCCGCGAAGAGTTCCGTTTTGACGTGGGCGTCGCAGACGCCGGGGATGGGAAGTTTGCCGGACTTGGAACAGATGGCTACTTCAACGATGCCGTCAGGTCTCTCAAAGCTCTTCGTGGGAAGATCCTGATGAATCCTGGACATAATGGCCTTCCAGATCTTCTGGGAGATAGCGGACTGGTCGTTCGCGCCGCTGGTGACCATGGCGATATTGTTATCGTATCCCGCCCAGACCGTGCAGCAGTAATAGGGGGTATAACCCGCAAACCACACGTCGTGAGTCTTGGTGGTGGTTCCGGTCTTTCCGGCGGCAGGCATGTTGTCCAGGCGGCAGCGGGTAGCGCTTCCGCTGGTGATAACGTCCTGCATAGCGCTGGTCAGAAGGTACGCCGTGGTCTCCTTCAACACCTGTCTGTGCTTGGGATCGGTGTTGTCAAGGATCACGTTTCCATCGGCATCCGTCACCCGGGAATAGAGCTTCGGGGTCATGTAGGTCCCGTGATTTGCGATGGAGGCGTAAGCCGCGTTCAGTTCATAGGGGGATACGCCCTTGGTCAGTCCGCCCAGGGCCAGGGACTGGTTGCTGGTGTCGGTAAGCCACTGGCCGTTGTAATAGTTGCCCTCTTCCAGGGAAGTAAAGCCGAAATTGATTAAATAATCGTACCCAAGATGGGGCGTGATCACGGTGAGGTTCTTCACCGCGATGATGTTCATCGAATCCCGGATCGCGGTTCGGATGGAGTTGATGCCCCGGTAGCCGGTCTTGTACCAGTTGTTTACCGGGGTGCCGTCATCGTAGTTAAAGGGCGCGTCGTTGTACACCGTCGCCAGCGTCATGCCGGAGCAGTCCAGAGCGGGGGCGAAGGAGGCCAGAACCTTAAAGGTGGAACCAGGCTGACGGTAAGCACCGACTGCTCGGTTCAGGGTCCGGCGTCCCTCCTTCGCGCCGCGTCCGCCCACCAATGCCACGACATAACCGGTGGTGGGATCACAGATCGTCAGCGCCACCTGGGGCTGGGCGGTGAGGGAGATGCTCTCCTCGTATTGATCGGGATCTTCCTCGATGCCAAGCTCGTTCATCATGGCGGCGCGGTAGGTGTCGATGGCCGCGTAGGCGTCGTCCTTGGAGTGAAAGATCAGGTTGAAGTTGGAATTCCCATTTTTCTTAAACCAGGACATCATGTTTTCTTTGCTGTAATTTTGGTTTGTCTCGTCGTTGATCCTTATCGTCAAGGCGTAATTCAGGTACCAGTCCGTCTGTTCGGGATAATTTTCCGCGTTGGCAACCTCCGCGTCGGCGATGGCCTGGATGGCGGGATCCATTGTGGATTCGATCCGCAGGCCGCCGCTGGTCAGCAGGCTCTCCGCCAGCGCCTCAGAGTAGCCGGACTCCACCAGATCTTTATAGACCTGCTCATATACGGCGTCCGAAAAATAGGAGCCGGTGGTGGAGGTGCTCACGCGGTAGCTGGTGTCATAGAGTCCGATCCGCTCATAGACATCCTCAGTGTCCGCGATAGCCTCATCATACTGTTCCTGGGTGATAAATTCCAGCTCCAGCATTTTGTCCAGGCATGCCTTGCGGCGCTTCTTGTTTTCCTCCGGGTGACGGAGGGGATTGTAGCCGGTGGGGTTCTGGGTGATGGAGGCGATGACCGCGGACTCGGAGATGGTCAGCTCGCTGCAGGATTTTCCGAAATACCGCTGGGATGCCGCTTCCACGCCCAGGGTGTTCTGCCCCAGGTTGATGGCGTTCAAATAGCGCAGCAGGATCTCGTCCTTGGAGAAATTTTTTGTGATCTCCAGGGCCAGGTACTGTTCCTGAATTTTGCGCTTGATCTTCTTTACGGGATTGTCGCCTTCGGAGGTCCAGGAGGTGAAGATCGTGTTCTTTAAGAGCTGCTGGGTGATGGTGCTGCCGCCCTGGGAGAGTCTGAAACCGGAGTCCACCCAGCTTTTCCCCGCCCGGAGGATGGCCTTGAAGTCGATGCCGTTGTTCTGGTAAAAGCGCTCGTCCTCGATGGCGATGAAGGCTTGTCCCAGATGCTTTGGAATCTGGTCCATGCCGACCTCGATGCGGTTGGAGTTGGTGCTGACGTACTGGTCGATCTCATTTCCCTCGCAGTCGTACACGATGGTGGCCTGTCCGGAGGCCACGACGTCCGCAAGCCGGATCTTGGGGGTGGATTCCAGAATCCCTCGGAATGCTCCAAAGCCCAGGGCGGTGCCGCACACGGCGGCGCCCACGAAGCACAGCAGTCCCACGCGGACGAGATTCAGCCCCAGGGTCCGCCCCCATTTTATTGATTTGGAGTTCAGCGCCCTCTGCCTGGCGCGAACAGCCCTTCTGCCATAATTCATATTGTCAGGTCCTTTCTGAGAGCCGAAGCTCTTTCCAAACGGCTGTAAAATCTTTGAAACGCTATTAGTATATCAAATTTTTTTTCGTAAATAAAGGTTTTCTTCACAGAATTAAGAAATGTTTCACAAAAGCGGCAAAATATGTTATGATGTGCGAAGAGGAAAACAAGCGCCGCGGAGAGGCGTTTTAGAAAAATGCTTCATGAAAGGGATTGGAAGAAGTGCGGGATCTGCAGGACGGGATGTACCGCGTCCTCCTTACGGGGGGCCAGGGGGAATATGAAGAAAAAAAGTCGCGTTTTATCGCCACTGTCCGGCCCTGCGGGAGCGAGGATGAGGCGGCGGCCTTTATCGAAGAGACGAAGAAAAAGTACTGGGACGCCAGGCACAACTGCTCGGCCTATGTGATCGGAGGCAGGGGGGAGCTGACCCGGTGCAGCGACGACGGGGAGCCCCCGGGGACGGCGGGACGTCCCATGCTGGAGGTGCTTCTGAACTCCGGGATCCGGAACGCGGCTGTTGTCGTGACCCGGTATTTCGGCGGCGTCAAACTGGGGCCAGGTGGACTTGTGAGGGCGTATACCCAGGCCGTGAAAGAGGGACTCGCCGCATGTGAAACGGGTGTGATGCGGCCGGGAGCGGAATTCCGCCTGGATACCGACTATAACCAGATCGGAAAGATCCTGTATCTGCTGGCACAGCGGGGGCTGGAGCCCCTGAAGAGCGAGTATGGGGAGACAGTAAGCCTGAAAGTCCTGGTCCCGGCGGAAGACGCGGAGGCTTTTATCAGGGAAGTGACAGAGGCCACCGCCGGAAGGGCAGAGATCCGGAAGGCGGTGGCGTATGAGTATGTGCAGAGGGAAATGTGACTTTGGAGAGAGGACGCCGTTCCCCGGACAGGAAAGCCGCAGGGCGGCGGGAGATGGGCGGAGCTCTGCGGAGGGCTGCTCTGACGGCGGAAGCGAGGTCTGGCTGGGGGAGACGGGCGGAGCCCTGCGGACGGGACGGGGCGGACTGCTGCTCCGGCGGCGGAGGTATGGCCGGCGGCGGCCCGGATCTTGCCCGGGCGGATTGACAAGCGGGAAATTTTTTTCTAAAATATACATGGTTTCACATGCATTTTGAAAGGTGGTGGTTTTTATGTCAGGAGACAAACAGAGTTCTGATAAGGTTCCCGGACGAAGTAGCAGCATAAAAAATCATCACAAGGAGAAATGCCATGGAAGAAAAACTGGAATTTGAGGAACTCCAGGAGCTTCTGGATACGAAACAGTACACGAAGCTCCGTCAGTGCCTTGCCGAAGACAACGAGGCGGATACCGCCGCCTGGATGCAGACTTTGGAAGAGGCGGACATGTTCAAGGTGTTCCGGATCCTGCCGAAGGACCTTGCGGCGGACGTGTTTTCCTATCTGGACGTGGACAACCAGCAGAGGATCATCACCAGCCTGTCCGACAGGGAGGCCGCGGGCATCATCAACAACCTGATGGCGGACGACGCGGCGGACCTGATGGAGGAGATGCCGGCCAATATCGTAAAGAAGCTGCTGGCCAACGCCAGCCCGGAGACGCGCAGGGACATCAACCACCTGCTCCGCTACCCGGAGGATTCCGCCGGGAGCATCATGACGGTGGAGTATGTGGATCTAAAGGAAAATCTCACCGTGGAGCAGGCCATCGAGCGCATCCGCAAGGTGGGGGTGGATTCCGAGACCATCAATATTTGTTATGTGCTGGACGCCCAGCGGCACCTGAAGGGCACGGTGGCTCTGCGCTATCTGCTCCTGTCCGATGACGACGAGATCATCGGCGACATCATGCATGAGAACGTCATCGCCCTGGGCACCATGATGGACCAGGAGGAGGTTGCCAGGCAGTTCCAGAAATACGACTTCACTACCATGCCTGTGGTGGACAATGAAAACCGGCTTGTGGGAATTATCACCGTGGATGATATCGTGGATATCATGCAGGAGGAGACCACGGAGGATATGGAGAAGATGGCGGCCATCCTCCCCAGCGACAAGCCGTACATGAAGACCACCGTCTGGGAAACTTTCTTAAAGAGGATTCCCTGGCTGCTGCTCCTGATGGTGAGCGCTACTTTCACCGGGGCCATTATCCGCTCCTTTGAGGACGCCCTCAGCGTGTGCGCGGTCTTAAGCGTGTATATCCCCATGCTGATGGACACGGGGGGAAACGCCGGCGGGCAGGCCAGTGTGACCGTGATCCGCGGGCTTTCCCTGGGGGAGATCACCTATCGGGACGTGCCGAAAGTGATCTGGAAGGAGAGCCGGGTGGCGCTGATCTGCGGGCTTACCCTGGCGGCGGCAAATTTTTTGAAACTGATGATCTTTGACCACGTCACGGTGATGATCGCCGTGACGGTCTGCCTGACCTTGATGGCGGCGGTGCTCATGGCGATGCTGATCGGGTGCCTCCTGCCCGTGGGGGCGAAGCGGCTGGGCTTCGACCCCGCTGTGATGGCGAGCCCCTTTATCACCACCATCGTGGACGCGCTGTCCCTGCTGGTGTATTTCCGGGTGGCGGCCGCCATTCTGGGATTGTAGCCGGCAGAGAATTCCGGGACCCGGCGAAGGAATTTTCAGGGACGGGATTTTCAGTTGGTAAGAAACGCAGCCGCGAAACGGCGGGATCACCCGGAACGCGGCTGCGCAGAGGAGAGATTTGGGCGGGACCGACGCCCTCGGAGAGCGCCCCTTCGGCGAGGGAGAGGACGGTCCGCAAGAGCGGAGAGGTTTTTATGGAACAGGACCAGACGATCTCGATAGACGAGATTAATCCCACATTTTTATACACCTGGAAGGGGACCCGCCATGAGGACGAGGCGGTGTACCACTGCCACGACCACCTGGAGCTGGCGTTTGTGCTCTCCGGGGAGGGAAAGTATCATATTGAAGGGGAGATCTATGACATTACAGAGGGGGATCTGATCATCCTGAATCCGGGGATCCGGCACCAGGCCCTCTTTTTAAAACAGGCGGAGACCCCCACCACGGAGTTCTTTGTGGGATTTTCCGATATCCAGATCCCAGGCTTCTGTCCCAATCATCTCCCCACGCCAAAGGATAGCTACGTACTGCACACAAAGGGGGAGCTGCGGCAGAGGTTCTTTAAGATCTGTTCTTCCATGGAGGCAGAACAGGCCGTCCGCAGGCAGGGCAGGTATTACATGCTCAAGTCCTATCTGATGCAGATGCTGATCCTGATGGTGAGGGAGCAGAGCGGGCCGGTGGAGCAGAGCGGCGGCTTTGCCTTTGAATCCACAAACAAGAAGTACGTTGTGGAACAGATCTTAAATTATTTTGAGGACCATTACAGCGAGAAGATCTCCCTGGATCAGATCGCGGAAAATATGTACCTGAGTCCCTTTTATGTCTCGAAGATCTTTAAGAGCGAGACGGGGGACGCGCCCATACACCACCTGATCAAGATCCGGCTGGAGAAAGCGAAGGAACTGCTGGAGCAGGGCGCCGCCGGCAACATTCAGGAGGTGGCGGCCATGGTGGGTTACGACGACGCCTACCACTTCAGCAAACTGTTTAAAAAACGCTTTGGGATCACGCCGACCCAGGCGAAAAGGACAGCAAAAGAATAGGGCCGGGCGGGGAAGGCCGTTGAGTTTCACTTTTTTGATGTTCCTGTAAAAAAGGGATTTTCAAGGGAAAAAAAGTGTGGTACGATTTTTTCGGGGGAAGTAAATATAAGTAAAAATTTACCTGGGAGGGCAAAAATGAGATACTTTTTTGAGTCGAAACCGGAGAAAAAAGACGGGGGATGGGTTATTCAGATTCCTTTCAATGTCTGGGAGGTCTGCAGGCAGCGGGATGTGATCCAGGCGGATATCGTCCTGGACAATAAGATCATCCAGTGCGAACTTCTTCCAAAGGAAAAGGGAAATTATGAGATCCACCTCACGGAAGAGGACTGCGCAGGGGTGGAGCCGGGAGTGCCTCATCAGATCCTGCTCCATGTGACGGGTTCCCTGATCCGCATGGATCAGAACAGCCCTTACAGCTTTGAAAATCCCGTGCGAAAGATCGACAGCATGGAGGTGATCAAACAGCCGGAGGACGGTCTCTGCGGGCAGGCCTGCGTTGCGATGCTGGCGGGGCGTACCATCGCGGAGGTGATCACTATCATGGACTGCCGGGAGTGGCAGGCTACCATGGGAAGAATGATCTCCGCCCTGAACTATTACGGCATAGACCATTCTGACGTCATAAATTACACAGAGGGACGGGACGTGGTCCTTCCGAAATGCTGTATCATGATGGAGAGGATGGGCCGCTACTGCCACTACCTGATCCATTACGACGGGCTTTTTTACGACTCCAACCTGGGCGTGCTGCAGGAGTACGATATGAGCAAGCTGCTGGGATTCCTGGAGATCAAGTGCTGACAGGCGCCGGGGAATATCGCCCCTGAAGGAAGAAAACCGTGGATCAGGTCCTGCGCGGAGCTGTCCGACGGCACGGGGGGACGTCGTCCCTGAAGGCAGAAAACCGCGAAAGAAGCAGTTGGCCGGGAATTTTAAGAACATTGCAAAAGACGCAGCTGCCCGGGAATTTAGAAACATCGCGAAAAAAGCAGTTGGCCGGGAATCAGGGAACTGCGGAAATACAGGCATAGCCGTGGGCTGCGGCTATGCCGTTTTGTGTCTGCGGCTGTGATAATTTTTGAAATTATCACAGATTTTTAATATTTTGTTTAGAAAAAGACATTGTAAGAGTTGGAAAAATGTAGTAAACTGTGTATTGCTTAAAAATCACCGCATATAAAAATATGTGGGATGCGCACCAAAGCCCC
>CANQCF010000106.1 GCA_947589505.1 uncultured Acetatifactor sp.
CTCCCGTCTTTTTTATGTTTTTGTGCACATTCAAAATCGTTCTCAAATTACTCACATTTTAATGACAATTTTAAACATTCAACTGTACGCTCACAGTGAAAAATCCCTCCACAGCAGAAATATCCAAGGACCCGCCGTTTTTCTCCACGCAGGCGCGGACATTTCTCAGGCCGTAGCCGTGAAACCGGTCCCGCTTTGGCGGCGTGTCCGCCAGATACGGGTTTTTAAGCTCGTAGTAGAGCAGATGATTGCTCTGCCGCAGGAGAAGCTCCGCGGTCCTTTTGCCGTCGGGCAATTCCCGGCAGGCTTCAAAGGCGTTGTCCAGGGTGTTGCCGATGATGATATACAGATCCGCCAGAGGAATATGCAGCTCCGGAGCCACCCAGACATTCAGCCGCAGATCAATGTCCGCCTCCCTGGCCCGGCGCACCGCATCGCTCAAAATACTGTCCACGACATGGTTTCCCACGTCCACGCTGGTATTGATGCGCTCGTATTTCTCGCGAATCTCCGCAAAACACTTTTCCGCGTCCGCCGTCCGGTCCGAATTGACCATCGTCTCCATGGCGGAGACATACTTTTTTATATCGTGCCACAGCGCGCGGGTCTCCTCCTGCCGAGCGGCCGTGCTCTCATAATACTGCCGCTGAAGCTCCGCCAGCTTTTCAGCGGCGACAGCGGAGGTTCTGCGCTGATAGTAGTCCTCAAGGCTCTTTCCATAAAAGCAGATGATGATGTTGACGAACAGCAGGCACAGCATTATGAGCAGTACCGTCCCGGAATCCGTTCCGTCAGTCAGGGCGAAAAAACTTTTGTAACAGGCAAAAATACTCAACACCTGGCACAAAAACAGCGGAACGGAGATCAGACGGAAGGAACGGGGCTTGTCCCCCTTAAAAATAAGTAGGGAGATCCGGACGAGAAACAGGTTAAGAAGTTTCGTAAAGATCAGATAGACAGGATAGGCCGGCCCACCCAGAGTAAATTCTGCCCCGTATCCTGCTGCCGTCAGGGCAGCCGCGCACAGGACGTCGGACAGGACCAGGGTCGAGAAGTAGAGCGCCGTTATATACAGGCAGGGCAAAAACCCGGTCTTATATGTGATATAATTTCCGGCCAGGGAGATACTGAACAGGATTCCCGCCCGCATCCACGGGGTCGGCGTCAAAAACGCCGCCAGAAATAAGACCACATAATACACCAGGGCCCCATACTGCCGTCTGTGTTCCGAAAACAGTCCCTCATAGAGATGCAGCGACAAAAGTACCTCCGTCAAGACCGCGATCTCCTCGACCTCCATGGATATGTTCATGTATCATCTCCCCCTCAGATAATTTCTCAGACGTTCCCGAAACGACGAGAGACAGCTCCGCCCGACGGGGAGCCGCGTCCCGTCCGTCAGCCGCACGTTGCTCTGCTCCGCCCGCTCCACAAAGCCCAGATTCACACAGTAGCTCTTGTGAATCTGGGCAAAGGGGTAGGGGCGCACCAGCTCCAGAACCGAGGAAAAGGTACAGCGGACCTGAAGCTCCCGCCTCTCCCGCAGATGAAAGCATACGTTATGACCGTACACCTCAAACCATATAATGTCCGCCACATTCAGAACTTCGGTGCCGCTGTCGGAGCTGACGCTGATTTTTTGCGGCGTTCTTTCATACAGAGCCAGTGCCAGCGCTTCGGAGAACGCATCATACTCTATGGGCTTTGGCAGATACCTCAGAGCCAGCCCGTAGCCCCGCACGGCATAGTTTAAGGTCTGGGTGGTAAAGATGATACAGGGAGCGTCCGGCTCCCTGCGGAGCCTTTCGGCGGCCTCAAAGCCGTTGGGCGGTTCCATTTCGATATCCATAAAGACAATGTCATACTTCTCCTGCGGGTATGCCGCCAGCAGGGCTTTTGCGGAGGGAAAAGCCCTGACCGCAAGGCCGGGATCATATCTGCGGGCGTATTCCACAAGAAGCTCCAGGTCCTCCGGCGCGTCGTCACAAATCGCGATCAACAAGTCACATCTCCCCTTTTTTCTTAAAACCTACGATGCTATTATAAAATAGGATTTTCCGAATGACAATACGCGACCCCCTGTCGTTCGTGCCGCAAATAAAGCAGTTCGTGCCGAAGAGGTTGAAAAGCGCGGTGAGACAGAGCATATTAAACATACCGGCCGCAGGCGAAAACCCATGCGGATACGGTCTGCCAAACGGCAGAGCAAAAAAGCGATCGGAGGTACTGAACGAAAATGAAACTCAGACTGAAAAACCTGATCTTACTATCCGCTGTGGGCTTATGGCTCCTCACGGGCTGCGGAATGTCCGGCGCAGGGAACGCCTCGGCCGGCCTGCAGATCGGAGAATCTTTTGAAATAACAAACTGGTTATCCTCGGGATCGTTACAGGTGACCGTAAAAAACGCCCGTCAGATCACGGACGTTTCCCAACTGCCTCCGCAGGACATGTTTCTGGAGCAATACGACCACTATGTATCGCCGGAAGGAACGCTGAAAGAAGGAAGCTCCCTGATCCTGCTGGATCTTGAGGTAAAAAACCTTGACGCCAGGGGAAAGCTGGATCTGGATACGGACAACCCCTATCTGTTCCGGGCGGACGGTCTCCTGACGCTCATAGACCTGACGGAAAAACAGGGAAAAAATTACTACTATGTCGATGTGGACTACTTCAGCCTGTTCGGGTGCTGCCAGGATCCGGACCACCCTTTCCTTTATGAGCTGAAACCGGGAGACTCCATAGAATTTACCGTGGGTTACTTTATCGGGAAAAAGCGCGACAGCTCAGAGAGGGATCTTTCTCAGATCCGCGCCTGCACCAGCAGCGGCAATGCCAACAGCGACTTTATCGATCTGAAACTGGGGGAAAACCATGATGCTTAGATGTCTGAAAACGGAGTTACGGAAAGCCTTTCAAAATAAAATGTTTTTCTGCTCCCTGCTGGTCGGCTCCCTGATCAGCATAACAGATGTGGCCCAGAACGCCGTGTTAGTCCGCCGGATGACCCGTATTTTAGAAAACAGCAGCGAGATCAGCAAGTCGGCCGAGGGTTTTTCCCTGTTTGTCCGATGGATCGCAGTCAATGGCGTTACCTTGGGCAGCAACCTGTTTTACTTTGTCTGGCCGATCCTGGCGGCGATACCCTATGGCTGGTCCTGGGCAGAGGAGAGAAAATCGGGGCTGTACGCACAGATCGTCTCAAGAGTCGGCCGGAGAACGTATTTTTTCTCTAAATACTGGGCCGTATTCATCAGCGGAGGAGCCGCCGTCTCTGTGCCGGTATTGGCCAATCTTCTGATCAACGCCCTCGTCTGCCCCTATTGCGTTCCAACGGTTCTGATGGCGGCAACCCCGATCACCAACGGCTATTTTCTGTCGGAACTTTATTACAGCGCGCCCTGGATCTTCGGACTTCTCTGGTGCGGCGTCGATTTTCTGTGGGGCGGCGTGGCCGCCTGTATGTGTCTGCCGGCAGGGACGAGATTCCGGCATCAGGTGATGGTGCTGCTGGTTCCCTTCGTCTCTCTGATCCTCCTGGACGCGGTGTGTTCGATGGCAATGAGCATCGGATCGCTGGATCACCTCGAGCTTTCGCCCCTGCGCCTTGCCCTGGCCGCTCCGGCCTCCGCCAACCCCGGATGGCTCCTGTTTTCCCTGTTAGGGATCTTCTTCTCCGTCACGTTTCTCGGCGGATATTGGGAGGTGGTAAAGCATGAACTTAACTAAACTGATCCGCCATGACCTGCAATGCGGCCTCTTCCGCCTCCGCTGTCTCCTGGTCCCGCCGCTTGCTGCCCTTCCGTGCCTTCTCTGCCTCCGGATCACAGATTCTGCAGGCTGTAAATCCAGCTGGGCAGGGTACATGATGTATTGCTTTATGGGGATCGAACCGATCTCGGTACAGGACACAATGGAGAAAGCACAGTTTCCCATTTTATGGCTGATTCTGATCATTGGCTGCCTGTACCTTCACCTCGATTACCCGCTGAACGACCTCTCCCTGACGGGCCAGCAGATCATCGTGCGTTCCGGGAACCGCCGAAACTGGTATCTCGCCAAGTGCGTCTGGAACCTGTGCGCCTGCGGCCTGTATTTCCTCATGGTAAGTCTGACGGCCTCTCTCTTTACCGTCCTGACAGGAGGGGATCTGTCTCTGAACTGCGACGCGGCGGCGCTGAAAGTGCTGTATCTGGGAGAGACAGGAGGGAAAACGCTTCCGCCCCTTACCGCGCTGCTGCTCTCGCTGATACTGCCCTATCTTACGGTAAGCGCCATCAGTCTGCTCCAAATGACCCTGTGTCTGATCATGAAACCGATTTTCTGTTTCCTGATTGGCATTATTCTACTGCTGCTGTCCGTCTACTGGGATTCGCCTCTGATCCTGGGGAATGGCGCCATGGGGATCCGAAGCAGTCTGCTCATCTCCGGCGGCGTTGCCCCGGGACCAGCCGCCGAAGAGTGCTGTCTTATCATAATTCTCTGCATGGCCATTGGATCCTGGATGTTCAAACGCAGTGATATATTAGGCGCAAGAGATTAAAAAACTGGCGGTTCACCCGATAAGCCGGACAGACCGCTGACTTCCCTGCCAGCCTCCCCGGGATCTGTAATATACCGGGATCCCTATAAGAAAAATAATCCGGCAAGAAGCCCTGAAAAACCATTTTCATCATATTTAATGCCTGAGCAAATGGAAAGGAATGAATAGAAACATGAAGATAGACATAACCCATGCGACAAAAGAGATCGGCGGCTCGATTCTTTTAGACGACGTTACGCTGACGCTGCAGAGCGGACGGATCTACGGCCTTCAGGGTCCTAACGGCTCCGGCAAGACAATGCTCTTGAGACTGATCGCCGGATTGATCCGGCCTTCCTCCGGCAGCGTTGCCATAGACGGCAAGAAACTGGGTGCGGATATGGACTTCCCGCCTTCCGTGGGCCTGCTCATCGAAAATCCGGCCTTCCTGCCGAATAATACCGGCCTTAAAAACCTGGAACTGCTGGCGTCGCTAAAAGGGACAACCGACAGCGGCCAGATCCGCAGAACCCTGTCAAGAACAGGCCTGGATCCGGACGATCCGCGTAAGGTTCGAAAATACTCCCTGGGTATGAAACAGCGTCTGGGCGTTGCGGCCGCAATCATGGAACAGCCGGATCTGATCCTGCTGGACGAACCGACAAACGCCCTGGACGACAAAGGCATTGCGTGTATCTGCGATATCCTGCGGCAGGAGCGGGAACGCGGCGCCCTGATCGTCTTAGCCTGTCACGACGCGGAAATCCTGTATCCATTATCCGATGAAGTCATAAAAGTATGTGACGGACGGGTCGAAAGGGGGCAAATGAAATGAAAAGACGAAAGCTCCTGCTGATCCTTTTGACGATCCTGATTCTCGCGGGCGCGTGGACCGTAAGATATCTCTCCCTCAACCGATTCTACACTCAAATGGACAATTCCACCGAAACGATCTATTCCCTGGGGGAAGAGATTCCGTTTGGAAATGCTTCCATCGAGTACAACCTGTATGCAGACGGGTATCAGATCCGCGTGGACAGCTTCGAGATCGTTGAATACGCAGATTTCTGCGCTTCTATGGATACGGAGATCTGCCTGACCGGAAGAACACCGGACAAGCTGGCTCTAGTCACTGTCACCCTGACCAATACCGGAAGCACTGCTGAAGGAGTTCCCCTGACAGAATTCGACCTGTTCGGCATCGATGAACCGCTCTTTATGGACTACGACATACTGGACTTGCTGAACCCCGTCCTGCAGGGGAATATGGGCGTTCGCCTCGCAGAGAATACCTCTTATCAGTTCGTACTGCCCTATGACCTCTGCCAGACTGATTTCAGCGCCGAAACCTGGCGGAATATAGACCGCTATAAACTGTTTCTGCAGATAACAACTCCCCCAACATGCAAAATCGTCCAGCTTCTCACCACTGCAGCCGGAAGGTAAGACGGCGGCTGAAAAGGAAACAAAAAACGCCCTCTGAATCAGAGGGCGCAATAAAATCCTTTTCCATAATGTCTTTACTGATCTTGAACAAAATCACAATCCGTCAGGAAACAAATTCCGCTAATGCAAGGGCAATGTCAAAATGCCCCACATCATGCTGACCGCCGTGACGATACGCTTTGCCCCGTTCGTCCCATTCCGGCGCGTCGAGCAGGTCGCCGCTTGTGAAAAAGGAATATAATTCCAATCCCCTGAAATCACACATGGCCTGTACACCGGCGCACTCCATTTCCACAGAAATGCAGCCGTCGGCCTTCCGCTTTTCAAAATTGTTTCTCGTCTCCCGATAGAAGGAATCGGTGGTCCAGGTTTTTCCAAGCACGCAGGGAATACCGTTTGTCTCCATACATTTTGCCACAACAACCGAATTTCTGATTTGACAAAAGTCCGCGGCAGGCGCGTAATGATAGGATGTGCCTTCGTCCCGATACGCTTCTGTGGGAATCATCACCTTCCCATGCGCAATCTCCCTGTTCAGGCACCCCGCTCCGCCGAACAAAATAAATTTTTCACACTGTAACTGCGCCGCGGCGTCTTCCAGCAGCGCCACCGTAACAGGAGCGCCAATATAAGTCTTGTAAAACGCAAACCGCTTGTTGTTCCTTTCAATCAGATACACAGGAGTCCGCCCTGTGGCGCACCAGAGGGAAGCAATCTCTCCCGCAGCATAATTTTCAGCCACATGTTTCTCAATTTCATGGGAAAAAGTAACAATGCAGGCATCCACTGCGGGAGCATCTTCCCTTTTCTCCGGATTGATAATTGCCGGAGAGAGTATATCAAACGCATCCGTAATCATACAACGACTTCCATCCCTTTCGTTTCTCCTTCCTGCTGCGATGGCAACAGGACGTCCCAAATATCATCCGTCAGTCAGCTTCCCTCTTCCGGCATACAATGACCGCCGCATCCTCGTCCATGACGTTCTCAATCTGAAATCCAACGCCTCGCAGCAGCCCCGTCTCATGCTCCATGGTCAGCGGAATGTCAAAATGGACAAACCGATCCTCCGGGACTTTGGACTGCTTTCTCCGTCTCAGATAAGTGTCCCGCAAAAGCTCTTCTTCCTCGTCGCAGCAGGCGATATAGTCTCCCAGGATAAAGACCCCGCCGGCCTTCACGCTGCGATAAATTCTCTGATACAGTTCCTTTTTTCGCTCCGGCAGGAAATGGTGCAGGCTTTCAAAGGAAATCACGGCATCCCACTGTCCACAGCCAGGATCGTATTGAAAATAATCCTGGTATACGGCGGTAAAACGCTTGTCCGGGTGTTTTGCCAGCAGTTTATCCAGCATGTCCCGGCACAGATCCACGCCCGTCACCTCAATATCCGGATTCTTTTTCCAGATCTGGTCCAGCTCCAGGCCAGTGCCGCATCCCAGATCCAAGATTTTCCGACATTCGTCCGGCAGCGACTCGGCGATCAGCCGGTAAGATTTTTCCCAGACGGACATACGCTCCTCATAGTCGTCCAGCCGTTTCTCAAAAAAAGCCGACATTTCTTCCAAAGGCTCGTTTTCCGTATCCCGAAGCCATCGCCGGAGTCCCTGCAAATATTCTTCCTGTGTTTTCATGATGATCCCCCTTCCGCCGCTTCCGGCAGCGCACCGGCCCTTACAATCCTCTGAATGCTTTTCTCAGAGAGCGAATATTCCTCCGCAAGGAATTTTACCGCAATTCCGCCTGCATACTTCCGGCGAATTTCATCATTTCTCTTCTGATAATACTGCCGGGTCTTTGTCTGGCTTCCCCAGCTTTTTTTCTCTTTGCAGGGAATGTATATGCTTCTCCCGCTTACATACTGCTGAATCTCCTTTATCAGATCTTCGGGCAGAATTTCCTCTGCTCTGTCATAACTCATATGATCCTCCTTCTTTTCGTGGAAGATTCATCCGAGCTTAACACTTTGTTTTATTTTAAGCTCAGACTACTGAGCCATAATATATCTTTTCCTCATAAAATACCCGCTCCTTTCATTTTTGTTTACAAATACTATATATTTTTCAGCGGACGATTGCAACCTCATTCTTATTTATAAACAAACCTGTTCCCCGGAAACATATAAGGTCGTTTTTCGTCTTAAAATTCCAAACTGTCCGCATTGAGCAGAAAATATTTCATACCCATAATCACAAATCCTTCATCATTTCTCCAAGGTTTTTGGCTTCCATTTACTATCAAAATCTTCTTAAATGAATCCGGGATATTTCTAAACGAATGAAACTCCTGGGCCTGTTTTTCCTCGGAAGTCATGTCATAAGCCACCTGAATATAATATCTCTGACTGCCCCGATTGACTACAAAGTCAACCTCTAACTGTTTATGAACCCTTTTTCCTTCACTATTCTTCTCGAATACATCCACAATACCGACATCCACATTGCAGCCCCGCACAAGCAGCTCATTATAAACAATGTTCTCCATAATATGCGTAGGCTCCTGCTGCCTAAAGTTCAATCTGGCATTTCTAAGACCGATATCCGTAAAATAATATTTCAGATTTGCTCCCACATATTTTCTGCCTTTAATGTCATACCGCTCCGCTTTAGAGATCAAAAATGCCTCTTCCAGGTAATCTATATGATTGGATATGGTTTTGTTGCTATAAGTGATTCCCTGCTCGCTCTTAAAGGTATTTGATATTTTAGTCGGATTGATCGGTGACCCTATGGCAGATGCAAGAATATCTGCCAAAATTCCAATTTCACTATCATTCTGAATCCGGTTCCGCTCTACCACATCCTTAATATAAACATTGGCAAACATATTTTTAAGATACTCCGCCTTTTGACGCTCCTCGGCAAATTGTGCAGCCTGCGGCAGTCCGCCGTATGTCATATATTCCTCCCAGGCATCATCATAATCTCCATCAAAGGCCGCGTAGAACTCCGCAAAGGACAGCGGATAAATTCTGATCTCATCTCCTCTGCCTCTAAATTCGGTTACAATATCGCTTGATAAAAACTTAGAATTGCTGCCGGTCACATATACATCAATGTTGCTTATGCGAAGCAGACTGTTCAGCACTTCCTCAAATCGTGGCATAAACTGCACTTCATCTAAGAGCAGATAATACTTTTGATCATCTTTCATGGCATCTTTGATATGCTGATAACACTTCTTAGGATCTCGCAGCTCCTCATTTTCAATGCCATCCAATGCAATCTCAATGATGTGTTCTCTATCCACGCCGTTCTCCAATAAATACTTCTTAAACAGCACAAATAACAGAAATGACTTGCCACATCTTCTGATTCCCGTGATAACCTTGATCATACCATTATCTTTTCTTATTTTTAACTGTTCAAGGTACGCATCTCTCCTAATCTCCATAACATC